>NZ_JACHFK010000003.1:0-300000 GCF_014201805.1 Deinococcus metalli
CGCGTTCACGGCACGACGCGTGAACGCCCGGTGGATCGACTGCACCAGGAACAGTCGGCCCTGACACCCATCCCACCGATCGACACCATCGCGGTGTTTCTGCGAGAACCCCGCAAGGTCAGCTGGGACAGCTTCGTGTCGTATGCCGGCAATTTCTATGGCGTGCCCTGGTCATATGCCGGTCAGGGCGTCGACGTGCAGGCTGATCAGGTCACGGTGCAGATCTTCAGCGGTGGATGTCGCATCGCCGTGCATTCCCGGTCGGCGCAGCGTGGCGCGCGATTCGTGGTGGATCGCCAGTACGACGGCATGCCGGCGGGTGGTGCGGCCGCCCGACGTGGCCCGCACCTGGCCTATCAGCAAGAAGCGCTGTCGGACGTGCAGGTCGAGCAGCGCCCCCTGGCGGAATACGCCGCGTTGGTGGCCATTCAGGACAGTGTCACGCTGGACGAGGTGCTGGCCGACGTGTTCCGGGAGGGGTCGGCATGATCTCGGTGGAGCGCTGCCGGGATGACCTGGAGCGACTGGGCTTGCCGCATGCGGCAAGCCTGCTGGACAGTCGACTGGACGCGGCCGCCAAGAAGGAACTCCCGTATGCGGAGTTCCTGGCGGATCTGCTGCGGATCGAGGTCAACGCCCGGGATGAACATGGCCGGGCCCGCCGGCTGAAACTCGCGAAACTGCCTTTTGACCGGCGGCTGGACAGCTTCGACTTCGCCTTTCAGCCGAGTGTGGACAAGCGGCTGATCAAGGAGCTGGGTACGCTGTCGTTCGCCGTTGACGGCCAGAACGTGATCCTACTGGGGCCGCCTGGAGTCGGAAAGACGCACCTGGCCGTCGGATTGTGTGTCAACGCCATCGAGCAGGGAGAGAGCGTGTTGTTCACGCGGGCCGGTCAGTTGATGGAGGACCTGCGCCGAGCGCAGGCCCTGAACCGGCTGGAGCAGCGGTTGCGCTTCTACCTGAAACCGAAGGTGCTGGTCGTCGACGAATTCGGCGTGTGGCCCTATGACCGCCTGGCGGCAAATGCCCTATTTGGGCTGGTCGCGGCGCGCTATGAGCGTGGGAGTGTGATCCTGACATCCAACAAAGGGTTCGGTGACTGGGGCGAGGTGCTGGGCGACCCGGTGGTGGCGAGCGCCATCCTGGATCGGCTGCTGCACCACAGCCACGTGTTGAACATCAAAGGCGAATCGTACCGGCTGCGGGAGAAGAAGAAATCTGGGTTGTTCCCGAGCACGTTGGTGGGGCTGAGCCCCACCAGTCAGGAGGTGAACCGGAAATGACAGCAGGCTGGGTGGTCAAATTTAACCCGCCGAAAGTGGTCAATTTTAAGTCGCCGTTGACAGAGCAAACGACTGAAAATCGTTGGGTCGCCGGTTCAAGTCCGGCCCTGGCCACCAAGAACAAGGAACCTCCGACTCAGTCGGAGGTTCTTGTTCGTTTTGAGCTCGGGTCTGCCCAAAGATCAGGGTGCATAAGTGACTGCATAGTGGTCGGATCGCACGCTCTCAGACAGGGCGAACACGGGAAACCCACGCTCGTCGGGCAACACGAGTCGGCTCCGACGGACGAGACTGTGCCATAGGGCCTGCCGGTCATCCGGCTGGACGAGCCCAGCCCTCCATATAAATGAGGCGGGGACCGCCCGCACGCCGTGCCAAACGGCCACCACGCCGTTCGGGTTGCAGGGTTGGCCGAGGAGGGCCAGGAACGCATGACAGCGCTCGCCGGTATGGGAGTCGCCTGCGAACGTAGCTCAGGTAACTCGCAGCGGCCAGTGGTAGGGCAGGGGAGGCCGCCCGCCTTGGGGGGGAGCGGTGGGCCGGAAGCAGGCCGAAGACTTGCGGCCAATCCGCCGATTTCTGGCTCAGTCTTCGACTATGTAGCCCTTCAGGCGCCGTGGCGCTGTCCTGGACCTCACAGGTTTGAAGGACACGCCCACAGTCGGAAGGACATCTGGGTACGCCGCGCAGGTGTACGGCGTGGAGGAGAAATGAAAAAACCCCATCCTTGCAGACGGGGTCTTGTCTACTGGCTCGGCAGGTTGGGGTCGAACCAACGACCGTCCGATTAACAGTCGGATGCTCTGCCACTGAGCTACTGCCGATCAGGGTGGCACGCCGTTTTCAGGCGCAGGAGGGAGAGTAGCATGCGGCCCGGACGCGCGCAAGACCCGCCCCTGAAGTCACGGTCGCTGCTCAGGCCTGGGCGCCGCCCGGCATGATCGTGCCCGGCGTGACGCCCAGGCGCCGCAGCGCCTCGGCCCACTGCTGCTCAGGCGGCACGTCCCACAGCAGGTCCGGCGTGTCCTGCTCCACCCACACCCACGCGCCCTCGCGTGCCTCCTCGGCCAGCTGCCCGGCGCTCCAGCCCGCGTAACCCAGCACCAGGCGGTAGGGCTGCCCCTGGGCCATCACGGTGCGCAGCACTTCCAGGCTGGAACTCACCATCAGGCCGTCCACCACATGCACCTCGCCGTCCAGGCCCACCGGGTCGCGGTACAGGCACCAGCCCAGCGTCGGGTCGACCGGGCCGCCCAGCCACCCGGGCTGCTCGTGCCCAGGCGCGTCGGCCATCAGCTCGGACACACTCTGCGGCAGGGGTGCGTTCACGATCAGACCCATGGCCCCACTCTTGTCGTGCTCCAGCAGCAGGATCACGGTGCCCTCGAACGTCTCGCCGTGCATGTGGGGACTGGCGACCAGAAAGGTGATGGGCCCGCTCATGCCGCCCAGGATAGACCGTGGGAGCAGGTGCAGAAAGCGGGGTCCGCGCCGATGTGGCACTTCATCCCGCGTGCAGACGAATCCAATCTGTGCTGTGGAAAGACCGGTGCGGATGTTCACCGGTTCGCTCGGTGTCTCGCACACTCGCTTCGCCCAGGGTCGCCGGCTCATCCCACGGCCGTGTCAGTAGGTGATGGTGCGGGTGATGGTCTCGAAGGGCCGATCCTGGACACGGCCCGTCTGCGTGATCCAGTTGCCGTGGTCGTCGTAGGTCCATGTCCAGCGTTCCTGCACGTCACCCAGGTCCGCGAACTGCAGGCTGGTCACCCGTCCGGCCGCGTCGGTGGTGTAGGTCTGCCGCACGACGAGCTGGTTGCCCTGCGTGGCCTCGCTCCCCGTCAGGTGACCGTCGCTGCCGTAGACATAGGTGGTCACGACTGGAGTGGTGTCTCCATTCGTTCCAGGCGCGGAACTGCTGGACTCGGTGGTCACGAGCCGGCCCTGCAGGTCCACGGTGGCCACGCGGGTGAAGCGGATGGTGCCCGCCAGCGTGACCCGTTCAGAGGTCTGCCGGCTGCGCGCGGAGTAGGTGCAGCTCACCTGGAGTTTGACGGCGGAGAGCGTGTCGTTCTCGAAGACGCCCGTGAGCGTGCTCAGGCGGCCGAGCGTGTCGAAGGTGGCGGTGATGGGACGTGCCGGGGTCAGAAGCACCTTGTCGATGGTCAGCTCGCTCTTGCCAGCCAGGAGCGCCGTCAGGGCGTCGGAGGCCCGCTGGTAGGTCCCGCGCACGGTGTTCTGCTGGAGCGCACCGAACCGCCACACGCTCTGGGTGGCCCCGCCCTGCACGCTGCGGTGCACCTGCACGGGCCGTCCCGCCTGGAAGGTGGAGGTGCGGGTGCTAAGGGCTGGCGGAGCGTCGGGCTGGCCCTGCATCCACCGGGTCGAGGTCTCCACGACCACCCGCGGCTGTCCGGCGAACGTCTGGAACACGGCGCGTTCCTCACCGGGAGCGTCGAAACAGAAGGCGGCCTGGGCACTGGAGGCCGCGCACAGGAGAACGCAGAGCACGGAGCGCATCGTTCGGCAGTCTAGGGGACGGGCGCAGGGAGCAGCACGCACAACCCCCACCGCAGAGGGTGGGGGTCGGTCGAGGAGATCGGGGTTATGCGCTGGCGCCGGCGCCGCGCCGCGACGTGCGGCGTTTGGTGGGGGGCACCACCGCCGCGCTGCCGTCACGCGGGGTTTCCAAGGCCTTTAGGCCGCCGACCAGGGCGACGCTGAGCACCTCGTCCACGGTCTCACAGGGGTGGAAGGTCATGCTGGCGCGCAGGTGCGCGGGAATGTCGCGGATGTCGCCCTCGTTCGCCTTGGGCAGGATGATGTGCTTGATGCCGGCGCGCCGGGCACCCAGCACCTTCTCCTTGAGGCCGCCGATGGGCAGGTAGCGGCCCGTGAGGGTCATCTCGCCGGTCATGGCGACGTCGTGCCGGGCGGGAATGCCCGAGAGCGCACTGATCAGGCTGGTGACCATCGCTCCGCCCGCGCTGGGGCCTTCCTTGGGAATCGCGCCGGCCGGGACATGCACGTGGATCTCACTGTCGTCCACGCGGGCCTTGTCGATGTGGAAGCGCTCGGCGTTCGCCTTGATGTACGTCAGCGCCGCTCTGGCCGATTCCTTCATCACGTCACCGAGCTGCCCGGTGAGCACCAGACCCTTGCCGGGGCTGATCGAGGTCTCGACGAACAGGATGTCCCCGCCGACTGGCGTGTAGAACATGCCGGTCGACACGCCGACCATGTCCTCCTTGTTCTCCGTTTCCGGGCTGTGGCGCGACTGGCCCAGGTAGCGGTCGAGCTCCTTGTCCGTGACCTTCACGCGCTTGACCTCGCCGGTGGCGATGCGGCGGGCGACCTTGCGGGCGACCGTGCCGACCTCGCGCTCCAGGTTGCGCACGCCGGCCTCGCGGGTGTAGTGCGAGATCAGCTTTTCCAGGCTGGCGTCCGTGAAGGTGATCTGGTTGGACTTCAGGCCGTTCGCAGTGAGCTGGCGGGGCAGCAGGTAACGCTTGGCGATCTCGAGCTTCTCCTGCTCGATGTAGGAGTTGAACTCGATGACTTCCATGCGGTCCATCAGGGCCGGGGGAATCTGCTCGGGGTAGTTCGCGGTGGCGATGAACATGACCTCACTGAGGTCGAAGGCCACGCCCAGGTAGTGGTCGGTGAAGTTCTGGTTCTGCGCCGGGTCGAGCACTTCCAGCAGCGCGGCCGAGGGATCGCCCTGGTAGCTGCTGCCCAGCTTGTCCACCTCGTCGAGCAGGATGACGGGGTTCTTGGTGCCGGCGGTGCGCAGGCCCTGCACCAGGCGGCCGGGCATCGCGCCGATGTAGGTGCGGCGGTGACCACGGATGTCGCTCTCGTCACGGGCGCCGCCCAGCGCGATGCGGACGTACTTGCGGCCCAGCGCCTTGGCGATGCTCTGCGCGATGGAGGTCTTGCCGACGCCGGGAGGGCCGGTGAACACCAGGATCGGCCCCTTGTTGACGTCCTCCGCGCTGAGTTCGCCGCGCTCTGCGCGTTCCTTACGCAGGCGCCGCACGGCCAGGAACTCCAGCACGCGGTCTTTGACCTTGTCCAGGCCATAGTGGTCGTCGTCGAGCACCTGCGCGGCCTCGGCCACGTCCAGGCGGTCTTCGCTGCGGGTGTTCCACGGCAGCTCGGTGATCCACGTGAGGTAGGTGCGGATCACGCTCGCCTCGGCCGCGTCGGGGTGCATGCGGGCCAGGCGGTTGACCTCGCGGTCCACTTCCTTCTTGATCTCGGGCTTGAGGTCCAGCGCCTCGATCTTGGCGCGGAAGGCCTCGGCCTCGTCGCCGTCCTCGCCGTCCTCACCGCCCTGGAGTTCCTTCTGGATGACCTTCATCTGCTCGCGCAGGTAGTACTCGCGCTGGTTCTTGTCGATCTCTTCCTTGACCTGCGCGCGGATCTTGGCCTGCACGGCCTGCACTTCCTGCTCGGTGTCGAGCAGCGTGAGCAGCTTGCGGATGCGGGCGGTGACGTTCGAGGCTTCCAGCAGCGCCTGCTTGTCCTCGAGCTTGAAATCGAGGTTGAAGGCGATGTGGTCGGCCATCTCGCCGATGTCGTCCTTGCCGTTGATGGTCTGCACGGCCTCGGCGTTGAGCTTGCCGCCCGAGACGATCAGCTCGAACTTCTCCTTGAGTTCACGGCTCAGCGCCTGGAGTTCCACGGCCTTGTCGGGCGCGGCGTCCAGCGGGGTGATGTCGGCACGCAGGTAGTCGCCGCGGGTGTAGCCGCTGGCCTTAACGCGGGCCACGGCGGACACCAGCATCTGCACGGTGCCGTCGGGGTTCTTGCGCACGCGCAGCACGTTGCACGCGGTGCCGATGTCGTACAGGTCGCTGCCCTGCGGGTCGTCCACGTCCTTGTCGCGCTGCGACACGATCAGGATGACCTTCTCGCCGGCAAGGGCCGCCTCGATGGCGTTGATGGACAGAGACCGGCTGGCGTCGATGTGCTGCACCATGGTCGGGTAGATCACGCTGCCACGCACCGGGCAGACAGGGACGTTTTTGGGGAGACTGACACTCTCGGTGGGCATTGCGGACTCCTTTCGCCCAGGTGGTGCTCTGGTCGGGTTGCCGGTTTGGAAAATGAAGCGCTTTACCGGCGAACTTGAGTGCGAGTATATCAAGTTTAGTGGAATGGAGCAAGCAACCCTGCCCCCTCCGCCAACCGGCCTACTTCCCGTGTCTCACGCTGAAAGTCTACGCCCGGGCACCTGACAGCAACCTCACGCAAGCTGACGAAGGGTTCACCGAGGCGAGGGCCGACCCCGCTCCGCGATACTGCGCGTCATGCCCCGCGTGCACTTCCGTATTTCCCACCGTTCGCCCGCTCGGCCCCCCGGCACCCTGTTCCTGACCGGCGACCACCGCGCGTGGAGCAGCGACCCCGCGGGCTGGACCTTCGGCCCGGACGGCACGCTGGACGCCGAACTGCCGGACGGCACCCTGCTGGGTGTCAAGGTGCGCTGCGTGGCCCCGGACGGCACCGTCACCGAGGAAGGCGACGCGTGGGGCGGCCGCGCCCCCGCCCACACCGTCGTCGTGCGCGGCGACACCGAGGTGCGGCTGGACGTGGCCGGGTGGCAGGACGGAGGAGAAGGACGCAGCCGCCCCGCCCGCAGCCTTCCACCCACCGCTGAGCTGATCCTGACCGCGCCGTGGGGTGAGCAGCCCGTGCGGTTGTGGGAGCCCTCGGGCGCGTCCGGAACGCTGCCGCTGCTGATCCTCCATGACGGCCAGAATGTGTTCGACGAGGGGCCAAGTTTCGCCGGCGAGAGCTGGGACGCCGCCGGGGCCGCGCAGGCCCTCGCGGACGCCGGGCACCCCCTGCGGATCGCCGCGTTGCCCGTGAACGAGGAGCGCAGCCGCCGCTACGTCCCGTTCCCCTTCGAGTTGAACGGCCACCGGCCCGGCGCGGACGAGTACTGCAACTGGATCCGGGATGTGCTGCGCCCCGCTCTGGCCGCCCGCTGGGGCGACACGCCACCCGCGCAGACCACGCTGGCCGGGTCCTCCTTCGGTGGCCTGATCACGCTGTATGCCGGACTGCGCGATCCGGACGCCTACGGCACGCTGGGTGTCTTCAGCCCCGCCGTGTGGCCCGCCGACTTCGAGCTGCTGCGCTGGATGGAGGGCCGCTCAGCTCCCCGCGCCCGCGTGTGGCTCGACATGGGCGACCACGAGGGCGGCAGCCTCCAGGGCGCGGCCGAGGTGGTGCAGCTCACCCATGACCTCGCCGCGCGGCTGCGGCCCCACGTGCAGGACGTGCGCGTCACCATCGGCGCGGGCCACTGGCACGACGAGGCCGCGTGGCGCGCGAGGTTCCCTGCCTTCCTGCGCTGGTGGCTGCGGGCGGACGCTACGCCAGCGTCACGTTCAGCCGCTGCACGCCGCGCAGCACCGGATTCGGCTTGAAGGGCGGGTCCGTGTCCGTCACCGTCAGGTCCGGAAAGCGTGTGGCCAGCGCAGCGAAGGTCTCCGAGATCTCCAGCCGCGCCAAGCTGGCCCCCAGACAGTAGTGCGGCCCCGCCGCGAAGGCCAGGTGTCGCCCCGCGTTCGGCCGCTCCCAGTCGATGCGGCCGGGATCCGGGAAGACCTCCGGGTCGCGGTTCGCGGCGCCCAGCATGAGCTGCGCGAAGCTGCCGGCCGCCAGCGTCACGTCGCCCACCGTAACCGGCCCGCCCAGGCCGCGCCCGTCGAACTGCACGGGGGAGACCACCCGCAGCAGCTCGTCCGCCACGCCGCCGTGCCGGGGCTGCTCGACCAGGGCGGCCCACGCCTCCGGCTGCCTCGACAGTTCCAGCAGGCCGCCGGGAATCAGGTTGCTGGTCGTCTCGTGCCCGGCTGTCAGGAGCAGCACCGCGTTCGACAGCAGCTCGTCGCCACTCAGCTTCTCGCCCCCGTCCTGGGCCGCCGCGAGGGCCGAGAGCAGGCCCGGCTGCGGGCGCGCGCGCAGGTCGTCCGCCAGGCCCGCGAAGAAGGCGCGCATCTCGCGGGCGTCCGCGTCGATCCGGGCCATCAGCTCGGGCGAGTTCTCCGACCCGGCCAGCAGGTCCGCCACGCTCTGCGACCAGCGCACGAAGCGCGCCTCGTCCTCGCCGCCCAGGCCCAGCATGCCCATGATCACCCGCGCCGGCAGCGGGTTGGACACGTCCGCCACGATATCCCCGCCGCCCCGCGCCGCCAGCTTCGTCAGCAGGTCGTCGAGCAGTGACCGCACCAGTTCCCGCTGCTCCTCGACCACGCGGGGCGTGAAGGCCGCGCTGACCAGCCCGCGCAGCCGCTGGTGAGACAGCCCGTTGTGGAACAGCATCATCGAGCGCAGGAGCTGCACTCCGTCCGACGCGGGCGCGTCCGGCCCCGGCATGCCCGAGCCGCTCAGCGCATGGGCCGAGCGCAGCACCGCCGAACACGACGCGTGCCCGCTCAGGAACACCCCCGGCCACTCCGGGAAGGCCCCCTCCAGCACGCCCTGCGTACTCAGCGCCCGCACGCGCTCGTAGCCGGGATACGGATCCGGCACGGCGTCCGGATGCCACAGGGCCTGGACGGCCGCCTGCACGTCGGTCATGGTCTCGGGGAGCGTCATGCCCCAGCGTGCGCCCCGCTCTACTCGACCGCCAAGTCCGTGCGTCGAGTAGAGTGCCCCCATGCCGGAAACGTGGCAGCGCGTGACCGACCCCGCCAGCGTGAAGCTGTTCCTGGACAGCGCCATGATGGGCACCCTCGAACACCTGATGCTGGGCGAGCACAGCGCCTCCAGCCTCGCCCGCACCCTGCACGCGCCGCTGAATGCCGTGCACCACCGCGTCCGCCGCCTCGTCGCCGCCGGCCTCGCCGCCGAAACCCGCACGGAGCCCCGGCGGGGCCGGCCGATCCGCTATTACCGCGCCACCTCCGACGCTTACCTCGTCCCGTACGACGCGACGCCCCTGACCTCCGTGGAAGACCTGGTGGGCCTGCACGAGACCGGCTTCGCCCGGCGCTTTCTGAGCGCCGTCGTGGCCGCCGGCCGCACCCTGGTCGTGAACGAGCGCGACATCGGCCTGCGCGTGTTCCGTGACGGCAGCACGGTCAGCGTGGACATCACGCCCCGCGCGGGCGAATTCACCCTGGACGAGTTTCTCGCGCCGGACTCGCCGGTGCTGCTGCTGAACTGGGGTGAGCTGCGGCTGACCCGCGAGGATGCCAAGGCCATGCAGCGGGAACTGCACACGCTGCACGCGCGGTATGCGGCGCGCAGCGGGCCGGAACGGTACCTGTTTCGGCTGGGGCTGACTCGGGATTTGCAGGAGTAGGTGGTGGGCGCCTGCGGAGGGCTTCCCCACCCCCCAGCCCCCTACCCCAGACTCGAAGAGCTGCGCAGCAGAGGGGCAGGGGGAGAGCGCTGCGCTGGGCATGTGGTCGCCACGTCGTTCAGGCTGGCCTGATATGGGGGTTCGTTGGCGTGGGGCCGCGTGCTTGCCTCGGGCGTTGTCGCCGTCAGCGCCCGCGCGCTGCGCGCACGATGGCTTTCGGTCAGGTGATCGGTGGGACGCTTCAGTTTTAAAGGCATCCATTCCTCTGCGAAGGACTTGTAGAGCGGCTTGCAGAGGCTGGGAATGGCGTCAACCTCTGTTTCCCAAGCCCGAAAAACTTGGTCCGTGGTCAGGGCGATTCTGCTTGTTCTGCGGGGCTCGCTTCCAGAAAGTCGGTGACCACGCGGTTGAGCAGCCACCAGCCCTGCGGGGTGGCGCGCAGGCGGTCGCCGTCGAGGGTCAGCAGGCCGCGGGCGACGTTCGCGTTGATGGGAGCGGCGTAGGCCGCGCGCACGTCCAAGCCGCTGCGGCGGGACAGGTCGGCCACGTCGAGGCCTTCGCGCAGCCTCAGACCCATGAACAGCGCGTCCGTGACGTACTCGTGCGCGTCGATAGGATCGTCCTCGCCCGCTGCGCCGGCCAGCCACTCGTGCAGGTGCGGATTCGTGCGCCGGGTGGTGAGGATGCGGCTGCCGCCGGCCGCCGGGTAGTGGCCCGCCGCGCCCGGTCCCAGGCCCAGGTACGTCCGGCCGTGCCAGTACGAGAGGTTGTGCTGGGACTGCTGTCCGGGACGGGCGTAGTTGCTGATCTCGTAGCGGGTGAAGCCGTGCTCGCCCAGCAGCGCCTCGGTGCGCTCGAAGCCGCGCCGCTCGTCGTCCTCGTCCACCGTCACGCCCCGGCGGGCGAACTCGGTGCCGGGCTCGATGGTCAGGGTGTACGCGCTGACATGGCCCACGCCCAGCTCGACCAAGCCGCGGATGTCGCCGTCCAGGGGCTGCCCCGGCACGGCGGTGATCAGGTCGCCGCTGACCCGGAAGGCGGTGTCCACCAGCGTCGTCACCGCGTCTCGGGCCTGGCGCGCGTCGTGCTGGCGGCCCAGGAAGCGCAGGGTGGCGTCGTCGAGGCTCTGCACGCCCACGCTGGCCCGGTCCAGGCCCAGGTCGCGCCACAGCGCCGCGCGGTCCGCGCTGACGGTGCCGGGGTTCACCTCCAGGGTGTTCTCCACGCGGCCCCAGCCCAGGTGCCGCCGCACGCTGCCCACCAGCGCCGACAGTTCCGCGTCCCGCAGGAAGCTGGGCGTGCCGCCGCCCAGGTACACGGTGTCCAGGGCGACGTCGTGGGTGTCGGCCAGCCGCGCGGCCTCCTCGTCCAGTTTCGCCAGGTACGCCTCGACCAGCCCGGCCCGGCGCGTCAGCACGTGGAAGTCGCAGTACGGGCAGATGCTCGGGCAGAAGGGCACGTGCACGTACAGGTGCCGCACCGTGGGGTCGAGGACAGGGGCCACGCTCACGCGCGGAAGTCTACGCGTCCCCGCCGCGCGCCGGGGCGAGGGACCTTCCTTTCCGGCGGGCGCTCAGTTCACGCGGTCCAGGATCAGCGCCTCGGGGGCGGGCGCGTCCGGGCCCACGCTCAGGCCCTCGGCCAGCAGGGCCAGCGCGGCGTCCAGGCCGCGGCCGCCCCGGTGATACACGCGCATCACGGCCTCGCCCACCGTGACGGCCTCACCGGGCTTCTTCAGCAGTTCCACGCCCACACCGTGGTCGATAGCCTCGCCCTTGCGTTCTCGGCCACCGCCCAGGGCCAGGACCGCCCGGCCCACCGACAGGGCGTCGATGCGCTGCACGTACCCGGCCGCAGGCGCGGGCACGTCCGCCCGGCCGGGCGCCACGTCGAACCGCGACGGATCGTCCACGTAGGTGGGGTCGCCGCCCTGCGCGGCCACGAACGCCCGGAACTTCGCCAGGGCCGAGCCGCCCCGCAGGGTCGCCCGCGCCCGCGTTTCCGCCTGCGCGCTGTCCTCGCCCTGCGCTGCCAGGGCCTCCACCGCCAGGGCCACGCACAGTTCGGTCAGGTCGTGGGGGCCGTGTCCACGCAGCGTGTCCAGGGCCTCGATCACCTCCACGCTGTTGCCGGCCATGTGGCCCAGCGGGGTGTCCATGTCAGTCAGCACGGCCCGCACCTGCCGCCCGGCGCGGGTGCCGATGTCCACCATCGCCCGCGCCAGGCCCCGGCCGTCCTCCAGCGTCCGCATGAATGCGCCCGCGCCCACCTTGACGTCCAGCACCACGGTGTGCGCGCCCGACGCGAGCTTCTTGCTCATGATGGAGCTGGCGATCAGCGGCAGGCAGTCCACGGTGGCCGTCACGTCCCGCAGGGCATACAGCTTGCCGTCCGCCGGCGCGAGGTCCTTGCTCTGCCCGACCAGGCTCAGGCCGATGCCCCGCGCCTGCGAGGTGAAGCGCTCCTCGCTCAGCTCGCTGGTCCACCCGGGAATGCTCTCCAGTTTGTCGATGGTGCCGCCGGTGTGCGCCAGCCCCCGCCCGCTCATCTTGGCGACCGTGAGCCCCAGCGCCGCCAGCATGGGCGTGAGGATCAGGCTGGTCTTGTCGCCCACCCCGCCGGTCGAGTGCTTGTCCACCGTGCGCGGCAGCTCTCCCAGGTCCATCAGGTCGCCGGACTCGGCCATCACCATCGTCAGGTCCGCCGTCTCCTGCGGCGTCATGCCGCGCAGGTACACGGCCATCAGCCACGCGCTGACCTGGTAGTCCGGCACGTCGCCGCGCGTGTAGCCCAGGATCAGCGCCTCCAGCTCGGCGCGTGGGTGCGCCTCGCCGTCACGCTTCTTGCGGATCAGGTCGGGAATGCTCGCAGGAGTCATGGCGCAGTGTAAGCGGGCGGCCGGCGGTCACGACACCCGGGCCACTGCGTCACGCCCCGTCCGGCACCCAGCCGGTCAGCCGGGCGAGCTGCGCGGCCAGCGCGTCCAGGGTGCGCCCGTCGGTCGGAACGCGGTGCACCCACGCGGGCGCCTCCTGCTCCAGCAGGGCGCGGCGCGGCCGGTTGCGCTCCAGATGTGCGGCCAGCGACGCGGCGGACTCGCGCTGCCGCAGGCGCTCCAGCATCGTGTCGTCACTCACGTCGAGCAGCACGGCGGTCACGTGCGGCGAGTCGCCCATCGCCGCCGCGAGCCTGTCCGTCTCCAGCACGCTCATCACGTTCGTGTAGATCACGCGCCGGTAGCCCAGCGCGCGGTAATTGGTCCACAGCGCCCGCAGGTTGGTCGCGGCCAGCCCATGCTCCCACGGGGGCGGCCACGCCAGATCCAGCGTGTCGCCCTCAATGACGGCGTGTTTGACCTGCCGGGCCGAGAGCAGCTCGTGCAGCGCCGACGCGACGCTGGTCTTGCCGCTGCCCGCCCGGCCGCCGAGGAACAGCACCTCGCTGCGGGGCTCAGTCACCCGTGGCGTCACCGGCCGCGGCCTCACCGCTCGTCCAGCCCCCCTTCTTGTGCGTGCCGTCGCAGTAGGGCTTGTTTCCGCTGTGGCCGCAGCGGCACAGCGCGGCGCGCACGTCCTTCTTCTCGCCGGCCGGCGTGTGGATCACGAGGTTCCCGGCGATCATCAGCGGGCCGTCGGGGCTGGGGGTGATGGTGGTGGGATCCTGCGGCACTTCGGCCTCCTGGGTGTCCAGCACGTAATGCAGCGCGCCCGTGGGGCACGTCCGGACGATGGCCGCGATCGCCTGCGCGCCGGCGTTCGCGGGCTGGATCCACGGGCGCCGGGCGGGATCGAAGACGTCCGGCAGGCCGCGCACGCAGTTGGCGACGTGCAGGCAGCGCCGGGCGTCGTAGTACACGGTGATGCCCTCGCCGGTGTAGGCCCGGCCCTGCGCCAGATCGTCGTTGCCGGGCCGGGAAGCGGGATGGGTCATACGGCAGTGTACGGCCGCCGCGTCGGGGGACCGCGGCGGCCGACGGCGCCGGCCTACCGGTATCTGCTGAGGTTGACCGGCATGCGGAAGGTCTTGCCGGTCGCGTCCGTGAAGCTCAGGGTGCCGCTCGCGGCCTCCAGTCCGGCGGGAATCACGTAGCGGGTGGTGACGGTGCCGATGTACCGCAGGCCGATCTCGCCGACCGTGCGCGGGTACTGCGACAGCGAGGTGTCCGACAGGTCGCGGCTGGCGGGACGCAGGGTGCGGCCACCCAGCGTGAACGTCAGGGCGCTGATGCCCTTCAGGAAATCCTGGTCGTCCGGCGACGAGCCGTGCGCGAACACAATGAATGCCACCTGGTGGTCCGGCAACTGCGCCTGCTCGCGTGCCTGCGCGGGCGTGATGGGATCGTCTCCGATCTTGTGCACGAACACCTGGTAGCGTGTGCGCTCGAAGGGCGTGGCAATGGTCACGGCGTCCACGTCGCCGTTGGCGGCCACTAGCCGCAGGTTGTCCTCGACGGCGTACAGGGTGTATGGCCGCACCGGGTAGCCGGAGTCCGCGCTCTGTGCCAGGCGCTGCGCCTGCGCGGCCGCCTCCTGGAGCTGCGCGCTGCTCAGGCTGGGCACGTAGGCCAGGGCGGGCGCGCCGCTCAGCACGGCCAGCAGGGCACTCAGGCGTCTGAGGCGCACCGGCGTCATTCCTTGGGCACGCCGAACACAAAGATGGTTGCGGCGCCCGTGGTGCTCCAGATGCTGCGCGACGCGTTTCCGGACGCCACGGCCACGTACTGCTGGCCACCCACGGCGTACGTGACGATCCCGCCGCCGATCGAGCCGCCGGTGCGGAAGCGGTACAGCGTGGCGCCGTCCTTGGCGTTCAGGGCGTAGAAGTCGCCGTTCTGGTCGCCGGTGAACACCACGCCGCCGGCCGTGGGCGTGATTCCGGAGATCATCGGGGTGGGCATCTTCTTCTGCCACGCGGGCTTGCCGGTCGCGGCGTTGTACGCGCGCACCCAGCCGCGGGCGTCCTTCACGGGGTCGAAGGTGCCGGTGCCGCCGAAGTAGAAGCTGCCGTCCACGTAGCGCGTTTCACCGATCTTGTAGGTCGCGCACCAGTCCACCGAGTTCACGTACAGCATGCCTGCCGTGGGGTCGAGCGCCGGGCCGTTCCACTCCACGCCGCCCAGCGTGCCGGGGCAGTCGCGCCTGCCCGTGAGGCTCACGGCCTTGTCGGCGTTCAGGTGGGTGGTGGTCTCCTCCTTGGCGAAGAGTTTTTTGGTGTCGCGGTCGTAGAAGTAGATCCAGCCGCCCTTGTTCGCCACGGTCATGATCTTCTTGCCGCCCGCCTCGTACAGCACCGGCGACGCGGCGGTGTCCCAGTCGTGCGTGTCGTGGGGAATCTGCTGGGCGTACCAGTCGAGCTTGCCGGTCTTGCCGTCCAGCACCACCACCGAGTCGGTGTACAGGTTCGCGCCGGGGCGCAGGCCGCCGTTCAGGTCCGGCGCCGGGTTGCCGATGCTCACGTACAGCTGGTTGCTGGCGGCGTCCAGCGTGAGGGTCGTCCACAGCGAGCCGCCGCCGTGCTCGGCCCCCTTTTGCCACGTCTCGGCGCCGGGTTCCTTGCCGGTGGGAATCACGTTGAAGGTCCACACGCGCTTGCCGGTCTTGGCATCGAAGGCGTAGATGTGGCCGTTGGCGCCCCAGTCGGCGCCGGCCTCGCCCATGTACACCAGACCGTTCGCGGCGGCGGGCGCGGCCGACAGGAAGTAGCCCTTGGCGCTGTCGGCCACCCAGGTGTCCCACAGGGTCGCGCCGGTCTTGGCGTCCAGCGCGAGCAGGTGCCCGTCGGTGGTGCCGCGGAACAGCATGCCGCCGTACAGCGCGACGCCGCGGTTGGTGTTGAAGGGCTCCGGGCCCTTGGGCGTGTACGTGGAGGTCCACAGCTTGGTGCAGGTGTCGGCGTTCAGGGCGATGGTCGCGTGCGCCGTGGTGATGTACATCTTGCCCTGGTACACGACCGGGCCGACCTGGAACGCGCCCACCTCGCCCACCTGGAACACGCACTTGACGCCCAGCTTGGAGGCGTTGTCGGCGGTGATGCCGCTCAGCGGGGAGTAGCGCTGACCGTCGAAGGTGCGGTTGTACATCGGCCAGTCGCCGTCGGCGGGGTTCAGGAGGTCCGCGTTCGTCGGGGCGCTCGTGCTGGCCGCCTTCACGGTCATCATGGCGCGCGGCAGGGTGCCAGCGGCGGGCGCGGCCGAGCCGGAACTGGAAGCGCCGGGCGTGGACGACCCGGTGGGCCGCGCCAGCGCCACCTTCAGGTCACTGGCCTTCAGGGCCGCACTGCCGGCCGCGTAGCCGTTCTTCGACAGGATGAACGCGGTCACGTCGAGGTACTGCTGGGCGCTCAGGCTGCCGGGTTTGTTGAGCGGCATCTGCTGCGAGATGATGGCATACAGGTCGGAAAGCTGGTGGCTGCCCCCGGTCCACTTGGTCAGGAAGGACGTACCGGACAGCGCTGGTCCTGCGCCCCCCTGGAGCTGAGCCCCGTGGCACGACGCGCAGTTGCCGGTGTAGACCTGCGCGCCGCTGCTGGCCTGCGCGGCCGTGAAGGGCGGGCCGCCCATCGGCGTGGCGGCCAGCGCGACCGAGATCGCGAGCAGCGCGCTGCCGCCGGCCAGGGTGTAGGGAAGTAGGGAGCGGCGATCCGGGGTGGCCTTCATGCTCTTCCTCCTCGTGCATGGGTGACGAGTCGTGGAACGCGCGCTGGGCGGCGTCCTGAAGGATGTGACGTCCCTGAGATACCACCGCGCTCTGTCGGATTCATCAAATTAAAGCGACCATGAATACGATTCGGCCGCTTGTCCCGACTGGATGGCCACGCAGCGGTTCTGGAGGTCCGCGAACTCCTGGAGCAGCGCCGGCGGGCCGTCCACCCGCACGCTGCACTCCAGGCCCAGCAGGAAGGCGGCGAACGAGCGCAGGTTGTCGCGCCGCGTGCGCAGCCGCGTGCCGCCCGCCTCCGGGGTCAGGTCGGTGTGCCACCCGGACACCGCGCCGCGCAGGGCCTCCGGCGGGGCCTCCAGCCACACGCTCACTTCGTGCGCGGCCGGCTCGGGCATCGCCTCGCGCAGGTACGCGACCGCGTCGAAGTCCGGCGGGGGCGTGAAGGTCTCGTCCAGCACCGCCACGTCCTGCATGCGGTCGAGCCGGAACGAGCGCAGCGCCGCGCGCAGGTGGCACCACCCGACCGCGTACCAGCGGCCGTCCACGTGCACCACGCGGTAGATGTCCGCGCGGCGGGTGGTGGCCCGCTCGGACCTGGCGGTGTACGTGAACTCCACGGCGCACGCGCCGCGCACCGCGCGCAGCAGATCCGCCAGCAGCGCCGCGTCGGTGCCTACCACCCACGGCGAGGCGTCCAGCTGCACGCTGAGTTCCAGCGCCTGCACGTCGGCGCGCAGCGCGTGCGGCAGGGTGCGCGCCAGCTTCGCCCCGGCCCCCTGCGCGGCGGGCGCCAGGGCGTGCAGGCCCAGGTGCGTCAGGGCGCGCAGGCCCAGCGCCAGGGCCAGCGCCTCCTCGCCCGTGAACATCAGGGGCGGCAGCTGGAAGCCGGGTCTCAGGCGGTACGCGCCGCCCACGCCCCGGCGGCCCTCGACCGGAATACCCAGGTCCTGCAGCCGCGCCACGTAGCGCTGCACGGTGCGCGGGCTGACCTCCAGGCGCCGCGCGAGTTCCGCGCCCGAGACCTCCTCGCGCGCCTGGAGCAGTTCCAGCACGGTCAGCACCCGCATGGAGGGGTCGTACATGCACCGAGTGTAGGCCGAATTGACGACATGTCCTGACGGGAATGCCGATTACGCTATGGGCAGATTCGAACCGGATCTGTTCATCCCACAGGAGGCACCCGCATGACGACCACGACCACTCCGTCCATCCTGACCCTCGACGCCCTGCTCACGCACTGGCAGGGCCACCGTGGCCTGACCCGCCGCGTGATCGAGGCCTTTCCCGAGGGTCAGCTGTTCACCTTCAGCGTGGGCGGCATGCGGCCCTTCGGGGAACTCGCGTGGGAGGTGTACGGCGTCACCGGCTACAACCTCCAGGGCCTGACCACCGACGACTGGAGCTGGAACCCGCCCGAGGCCGCGCCGCCCCACGACCGCGCCGCGCTGCTGGCCGCGTGGGACGCCCAGACCCCGCAGCTGGACGCCGCCGTGCCGGGCATTGACCCCGCGTGGTTCGTCGTGCCGCAGACGATGGCGTGGGGCACCATGGCGCCGCTGCACAGCGTCCTGTACGGCATCGACAACGAGATCCACCACCGCGCACAGGGCTACGTGTACCTGCGCGCCCTGGGCATCACGCCGCCCGCGTTCTACGAGCGCTGAGCGCCGTGTGTGCCCTGCGCGTGCCCGCCAGCGTGCTCGTTCCCCACTGGCTCGGTCACCGCCACGTGACCCGGCGCGTGATCGCCGCGTTCCCGGAGGATCAGCTGTTCACGTACCGCCCCACCGAGACCCTGCGCCCGTTCGGTGAGATGGCGTGGGAGCTGCACGGTCAGACCGCGTACACCCTGCGCGGCCTGCTGCACGGCGAGTGGAGCCGGCCCACGTGGCCCCCGCTGCCGGGCACCGACCGCGCGGCGCTGCTGAGCGCGTGGGACGAACAGACCCGCGTGATCGAGACCGGCGTGCCCGGCGTGCCGGAGGAGCGCTACGGCGAGACCGTGACGATCCCGTGGGGGGAGATGCTGACCTTCACCGCCGTGATCGGCGCGATTGATAACGAGATCCACCACCGGGGGCAGGGCATGGTCTATCTGCGCGAGATGGGCACGGCGCCCCCGGCCTTCTGGGAGCGCGCGTGAGCGCCCTCACCGGCTACCACGACACCCTGATCGCCACCGCGCCGGACAGCGCGGCGACGGGCGGCGTGGTGCCGGCGCGGGGCGTGGCGGCGTACCAGTACGCTCTGCTCTGCGCGCGGCCCTTCTCGCTGACGCAGGCGGACGTGCTGTTCCTCACCGCGCACCGGGACACGCCGGGCGACCCGGCCGACGTGCGCGCCGTCCGCTGGGACGCCTTCTTCGCCCAGCCCCGCGCGTGCCTGCGCGCGTCGCCGCTGCCCAAGACGCACGGCTGGGGCCTGCACTTCGACGCGCGGGGCCGGGTCGCGCTCGTGGACAGCGCCGCGCCGGAGTACCGTCGGCTCATGGACGATCCCCACACCCGCGTCGTGCCCGCCCTGCGTTCCGCCCGCCCCCGGAGCGAACCGTGAGCGCCCACGGCACCTTCTCCATCCGCATGACCCCGCACGCGCCGCAGGAGGCGTCCAGCCCGGACATCGGCCGGCTGCACTTCGACAAGGACTGGGCCGGCGACCTGGAGGGCCGCAGCCAGGGTGAGATGCTGTCCTTCGGGAACCCTGCTGGCGGCACCGCGTCGTACGTGGTGCTGGAGGTCTTCACCGGCTCGCTGCACGGCCGGGCCGGCGCCTTCGCGTTCCGGCAGGTGGGCGACATGCACGCCGGGGAGGTCACCCTGACCTACGAGGTCGTGCCGCACTCCGGCAGCGGTGACCTGCGCGGTCTGGGCGGCACCCTGACCCTGACCCGCGAGGGCGGCGCGCACGTGTACGTCCTCGACCACACCCTGCCGGAGGCGACCCCATGACCGACACGACCCTGCTGCTCGAATCCTTCCGCCGCAACGGTCGCGTGAACGCCCACCTGCTGGATGACCTGACCGACGCCGATCTCGCCCTCTCGGACGGCAGGGGCGGCATGACCGTGGCCCGGCTGCTCTCCCACATGGGCGTGTCCCGTGGCGGGTGGCTGGCCGAGATGTCCCCGGAACACGTGGCCTCCACCGTGGCGATCACCGGCACGACACCCATCTGGAACTGGCACGCGGATGACCTCGCCGCGATCCGCGCTCTGCTGGAGGCCGGGGACGAGGCCGCCATCCAGGCCGTGCAGGCGCATGCGGCCAGCGGCGAACCCTTTGCGGACCCGCACGGCGTGGGCACCTTCCCATCCAACCCCGCGCTGTTCCTGCTGTACATGATCGTCCACGATGCCAACCACCGCGGCCAGATCGTTGCCCTGCTGCGTCAGGCCGGAGCCTCGAAGGAACGCCTCGACCATCTGGAAGACGGGTGGAACCTGTGGCGCGCATGACCACGCCTGCACCCCATTCAACGGAGATCCCATGACCGACACGACCCTGCTGCTCGAATCCTTCCGCCGCAACGCCCGCGTGAACGCCGTCCTGCTGGAGGCCCTGCGTCCCGAGGACTACGACCTCAGCGACGGCCGGGGCGGGCAGACCGTCGCGCAGATCCTGCGGCACATGGCCGGCTTCCGGGTGGGCTGGCTGTGGAACATCTCGCGCGAGCACGCCATGCCGCTGCTCGACCCCACCCAGAAAGACGCCGAGGGCGACCCCATGTGGCGCTGGCAGGGCAAGGCCCCGAATGAACTCGCGGGCGCGTTCACCGAGGGCGACGCGGCCGCCGTGGTTGCCGTGCAGAGCGCCCTGGACGAGGGACGCACCTTTCCCGATCCCTGGAACGAGGGCACGTACCAGAGCAGTCCCGCGCACTTCCTGCAACACACCATCGTGCACGACAGCCACCACCGCGGGCAGATCATGACCCTGCTGCGGGAGGGCGGGCGTAGCGCGGAGGACATGGACGCCCTGGACGGACACTGGGCCATCTGGCGCGAGTGAGACCGGCTGCGCGGTGCTGAGGCTGCACGGCGCGCAGCCGGTGCCCTGCCCCGATTTCACCCGGAACTGTCGGAGGCGCGGCGCCTTTCATGCGGCGTCCATGTGCGCGGCGCACGGTGGCCTGGGCTGTCCGCGGCCCGGGAGGTGCGCCATGTCCCTGAACACGCTGAGAGTCGTCAAGTCCGCCCGCCGTTCCCCCACCCTCGAGGCCCGGTTCCAGCGCTTCTCCCGCGCCATCGCGGATTTCACCGGCACGTCCGCGTCCTTTGCCGCCGCCGTGCTGGTGCTGGTCGTGTGGGCGCTGACCGGCCCGGTGTTCCACTTCTCGGACGGGTGGCAGCTGGTCGTCAACACCGGCACCACCATCGTGACGTTCCTGATGGTGTTCCTGATCCAGAACGCGCAGAACGAGGACACCCGCGAGCTGCACGCCAAGCTGGACGCTGTGCTGGCCGAACTGCGCGTGGAGCGCGGCATGGTGCACGACCCGGAACTCCTGACCCTGAGCCCCGACGAGATCATCGAGGACGTGCGCGCCGGCGAGGACTGAGCACGGGCGGGGCGCTCTAGCATGGCGGCGTGCCCACCCTGACCCTGTCCCTGCTGCCGCAGACGTTCGCGGTCTGCCGCCTCGCGCCCGACGCGCCGCTGGGTGTGCCCGGCGGCGCCCTTTCCAGCGTCACCCGCACTGCCGACGAACTGTCCGTGGTGTGCGAGGAGCACCTCGCTCCGGCGGGCGCGCGCGCCGAGGGCGGGTGGGCGGCCCTGAAACTGCACGGGCCGTTCGCGTTCACCCTCACCGGCATCCTGGCCGCCGTACTGAACCCGTTAAGGGGCGCGGACGTGGGCATCTTCGCGATCAGCACCTTCGACACCGACTACGTGCTGGTCAAGCGCGAGAAGCTGGACGCGGCCCTGCGTGCCCTGCGCGCCGCCGGTCACACCATCCTGGGCGACGCCGTGGTGGACGCGGCGGAGCGGGAATGAAGCTGGTGCTCGCCCGGCACGGCGAGAGTGCCGGGAACGTCGCGCAGGTGTTCCGGGGGCCGGACAGCCAGCACGACGGCCTCACGGACGCCGGGCACGCGCAGGCCCGCGCGCTGGGACGGCACCTCGCCACGCTGGCGCTGCCCGGCCCGCGCGTGTACGCCAGCACGTACCGCCGTGCCCAGGACACCGCGCAGGCCGTCGCGGGCGCGCTCGGCACGGACGTGACGGTGCTGGACGGCGTGCACGAGGTCGACTGCGGCGCGTGGGTGGGCCGCGCCTACGCCGACATGCGCACCCACCGCGGCGAGGTGCTCGGCCCGGACGGCTGCCCCGCGTTTCCCGGCGGCGAGTCGGGACCGGGCGTCGCCGCGCGCTTCCGCGCCGCCCTCACGCCGCTGCTCGCGCCCGGACGCACGCCCATCGTCGTGTCGCACGGCTTCGCGCTGAGCGCCGCCTTGATCGACCTGCTCGGCGCCGACCCGGCCGCCGCGTGGGCCGACGACCGCTACCACCACGGCAACGCCGCGTACACGCTGCTGTCGCGTGAGAACGGCGCGTGGCACGTCGAAACCCTCGCGGCGCAGGGCTGAACACCCAGAGGGCTGCGCCCGCAGGCACTATCCTGCCCGCATGAAGCAGAAGCTCTCGACTCTGGTGGCGCAGGCGCGCGGCGGCCGGGTGATCCGCACCCCATTCATCGAGGCCGACGAGATCGACCGCCGTTTTCTGAACGACGAGGAGGTGCGCCACCGCATCGCCGGCGGTTTCCCCGACGCCCGGCGCGTGATCCTGACCCTGCACCCGGCCCACATTCCCGAGGTGGACGCCGGCGTCAGCGTGTACCGCATCCACCCCGAGGACGCCGCGCCGGCGTGGGACACCCAGGACTTCACCGTGCAGCTCCGGCGCCTGGAACTCGACGAGGAGCAGCTCGGGGACGTCCGCGAGGAGCGCGGCGCGTTCCTGGTCGCCGCGACCGGCAAGGCCGCACAGACCCTCGAATCGCTCACCGAACTCGGCGGCCGGCACGTGGACGTGGAGGAGATCGGCGAGAGCGCCGGCAAGGGCAGCAAGGTGCGCGAGGTCGTGGTGCCCAGCATGCGCGTGGACGTGGTGGGCGCCAAGGGCTTCGGCGTGAGCCGCGCGTACTTCCAGCAGGGCATCGACGGCGGCAAGGTCCGCCTGAACGGCGCTCCGGCGCGCGCCAGCAGCGAGATCCGCGAGGGCGACAGCCTGTCCGCCGAGGGGCTGGGGCGCATCGACTTCCGGCGCGTGCTGAACGAGACGCGGCGCGGCAACTACAAAGTCGAACTCGACGTGCACAAGTAGCGGGCACCGTGATCGACCTCACTGCCCGCCACCCACCCCCCGACCCGCAGGGCCTCCTCGCCGGCCTCACCCCCAGCGCCCGCTTCCAGAACGTCCGCTTCGACACATACCGGCCCAACCCGTCGTACGCCAGCCAGCAGGAGGCCCGCGCCAGCCTCCAGGCCTTCCTGAAGGGCGCGCAGGTGCGCCCCGGCGGCTTCCGGCTGTTCCGCCGCGCCAAGCCCGAGGGCCGCGGCCTGTACCTCGACGGCGGCTTCGGCGTCGGCAAGACCCACCTGCTCGCCAGCACGTACTTCGCCGCCGAGGGCGAACGGGCGCTGATGAGCTTCCAGGACCTGATGTACCTCATCGGCGCGCTCGGTATGACCGGCGCCGTCCAGGCGTTCCGGGGCCACGACCTGCTGCTGATCGACGAATTCGAACTCGACGACCCCGGCAACACCCACATGGCGAACACCTTCCTGGGCCAGTTGATGCCCGCCGGCACCAGCGTGGTCGCCACCAGCAACACCGAACCCGGCGCGCTGGGTCAGGGCCGCTTCAATGCCGCCGACTTCCAGCGGCAGATCCAGGGCATCGCTGACCGTTTCGACACCCACCGCATCGACGGCCCGGACTACCGGCAGCGCGGCACTGCCCCGGCCGATGTCCTGGCCCCCGCCGAATTCGCGGCGTGGCAGGCCCGGCAGGACGAGCGGACCCTCGCCGTCATCCCGCACCGTGACCTGAACCGGCACCTGCTGGCCGTGCATCCCAGCCGCTTTTCCCAGCTGCTGGAGGGCGTCGGGGCCGTCGGCATCACCGAGTTGGGGGCCATGCCCGATCAGAACGTCGCCCTGCGCTTCGTGCACTTCGTCGACAAGCTGTACGACCTCGGGCTGCCCGCCGCGTTCACCGGGGCGCCGCTGGGGAAGCTGTTCAGCGAGACGTACCGGCATGGGGCGTATGCGAAGAAGTACAGCCGGTGCCTGTCTCGGGTGTCGGAGATGGTGTGGGAGGCTCGGGGGGGCGGGTAGGCGTCGCGGCCGGCCCCACCCCCCAGCCCCCTACCCCAGACTCGGAGAGCTGCGCAGCAGAGGGGCAGGGGGAGCGGCGCTGCGCTAGGCAGGTGGTCGCCATCTCATTCGGATTGGCCTGACACGAGGTTTCGTTGGCGTGGGGCTTCGTCCTTGCCTCGTGCGTTGTCGCCGTCACCGCCCGCGCGCTTTGCGCACGATGGCTTTCGGTTAGGCGCACGGTGGGACGCTTCGGCTTTGGACTCCCTCTCTCCAGGGGAGAGGGCCGGGGTGAGGGGTTCCCTCTACGCGATGCCTCGGCGGCCGCGTTTTTCAGCTTCGATGGCGCGCTGGAGTTCCTGGATCTGTTTGAGCATGCCGAGCTGTTCGGCGGGGGCGGCGCTGCCGAGCTGGGTCTTGAGGAGGTTCACCTCGGCGCGCATCGAGTCGATGCTCATGGTGACCTGGATGTCGTCCACGGCGGTGGCGGCGTAAGCGCCGCGTTTCTGGTCGAACTGCTCGGTGCCCTGGCGGGAGATGGTGCCGGCGTCGCGGCCCTCGAACATCAGGCGGATCAGGAGCTGTTCCTCGGGCTGGCCGCGGAACACGTCCAGAATGTCGTCGGGGCCGCTGGCGCCTTGGAGGGCGAGCATCACCTTGCGCACGGATTCGTTGCGCCACGGCATGGTGCCGTCGAGCTTGGCGTGCAGGGTGGGATCGACCAGCAGTTGCCGCAGCAGCGCCAGCTCGCGGTCTTCCTCGCTGCGGGCGGTGCTCATGCCGGCGAGGTGCGTGTCGGTCAGCTGGCGGCGCTTGGCCTTGGAGCCGATCCATTCCAGCAGCGCCTCGGGCTTGATGCCCAGGGTCTCGCACGCGGCGGCGCGCACGCCCTCGGCGATCTCGTCCAGGGGGTCGAGGTTCTGCATGCGCGGCAGCAGTTCCATCAGGATGCGGCGTTTGCCCTCGGTGGTGGCCGTGCCGTGCTTCTCGATGGCCGCCTGCACGCGGTAGCGCACCTCGTCCAGCCCGCCGGACAGGGCGTCGCGCAGCGCGGCGTCGTCGCCGGCGAGCAGGGCGTCGGCGGGGTCCTTGCCGCTGGGGACGCTGGTGGCGCGCACCCGGAACTTGGCGCCGACCACCTGATCCAGCCCCGACAGGGTGGCTTTCAGGCCGGCCTCGTCCTGGTCGAACAGCAGGGTGACGTTGCGGGCGCCCAGGCGTTCGAGCAGCAGGGCGTGCTCGGCGGTCAGGGCGGTGCCCAGGGACGCCACCGCGCCGGTGAAGCCGTGCTGGTGCATGGTGATGACGTCCATGTACCCCTCCACCACGACCAGTTCGGCGCTGGCGTCCTTGAGGGTGCCGCGGGCCTTGTCCAGGCCGTACAGCAGCTCGCCTTTGCGGAAGGCCTCGGTCTCCGGGGTGTTCAGGTACTTGGGCTTGCTGTCGTCCAGCACGCGGCCGCCGAAACCCACCAGGCGGCCCAGGTGGTCGCGGATGGGGAACATCACGCGCGCGCGGAAGCGGTCGTAGATGCGGCCGTTCTCGGGGTTCTCGGTCAGCAGCCCGGCGTCCAGCAGCTGTTTCTCGGTCACGCCCTTGGTGCGGGCGTGCTTGAGCAGGCCGTCCCAGCCGTCCGGCGCGTAGCCGAGTTCAAAGGCGGCGATGGTCTCGTCGCTCAGGCCGCGGCGGCGCAGGTAGTCCAGGGCCGGGCCTGGCAGGTGCTCGCGGAAGTAGCCCAGCGCGAAGGCGTTCACGTCGTACAGGTCGCGGCTGCTCTTCTCGCCGTACTTCGCCTCGATCTGGATGCCGGCGCGGTCCGCGAGTTTTTTCAGCGCGTCCCCGAAGGACAGGTTCTCGGTGCGCTGCACGAACGAGAACACGTCTCCGCCGGCCTTGCAGCCGAAGCAGTAGAAGTAGCCCTGTTCGGTGTCCACCTGGAAGCTGGGGCTCTTCTCGTTGTGGAAGGGGCACAGGCCCTTCATACGACCCTTCCCGGCGGGGGTGAGGCGCACGTGCTCCCCGACGATGTCCGCAATGTTCAGCCGTGCCCGGACGTCCTCCTTGGTACCCACGTGCTTCCTCACCTCCCTTCCGCCGGCCGGCCCGGCTCCCCACGACGGGGCGCCCGGCACACTTCCGGTAGTCTCCCAGTCTACTCCTCCCCGGCCCCGCACACCAGGGCCACGCAACACCGTCTGGCACGCATTTTTTCATGAAGCCCCGAGTGGGTGGGCTGTCACTCAGTTCGTCCCCCCTGGCGGGTGCAAGCTGGAGGAGTTTCATGGCTTCTCTTGGTGATCCCCCGACCTACTCCACGCCCCGGACGCTGGGCCTCGCGCTGGTCAGCCTGCTGGCGGCGCTGGCCCACTTCGTGCTGGGCGCGCTGGACTACGGCGCGGTCAGCCGCTACCTGGGCCTGGGCACCATGCTGCTCGCGGGCCTGCTGCTGGTCTTCGGCAGCCTGACCCTGATCCGCTATGCGGAGGCGCGCGACGCGATGGGCGACCCCTACGCCCGCGCGCCCATGTACGCCACCCCACACGAGACCCTGACCGTCGTGGTCGGCGTGGGCCTGAACGTGGCGGGTGTGCTGGTGGCCGCGGCGTGGGCCGTGCACGGCGACTGGCCCGCGTGGCACCTGCTGGCCGCGCTGGTGAACGTGTGGGCGGCCGTGCTGGCGTGGCGCAGCCGACCGTCGCCGGACGTGGGTTAGGGCCGGTCCCAGTCGGAGCTTCAGTCGGGGCTCAGTCGAACAGGTTCACGGGGCGCGCGGCGTCCAGCCAGCCGTGGTCGCGCAGGAAGGCGCGGAACTCCATGAGCACCTCGCGCGCCTCGGGCTGCACGGCGGGCGGCAGGCCCCGGCACCACTGCTCGCCCGTGAGCGGCGTGTACGCCAGCAGCGGCGCCACGCCGCCCAGGAAGGTGTCGAAGGCGTCCAGCAGCACCTTGACCCGGCCGCGCCGGGGCGTGGACACGCCGTCCATGAACGCCTGGATCGCCAGACCCAGGCGCAGCGGCCCGCGCGGAGCGCCGGGAGCGGGCCAGGGAGTGGGGGGCATGGGCGACATGCCCGCCATGGTGCCCCCCGCCCGTCAGCAGAACTTCAGCAGCACGTCAGCCGCGCGTCAACCGCGCCCCATGAAGGGCCCGGCAAGTCCAGGTCAACGTCCCCTTGAGGGCGGCATCACGCCCGGTTCAGCCGCTCCGCGCACCCTGGGAGGCATGACACAGCAGCAACTCCAGGGCAAGAAAGTCGCCATCCTCGCCGCCGAGGGCTTCGAGCAGGTCGAACTCGACCAGCCACGCCGAGCGCTCCAGGACGCCGGGGCGACCACCGAGATCGTCAGCCTGAAGCCCGGCGAGATCCAGGGCCTGAACCACATCGACAAGGGCGACAAGGTGAAGGTGGACAGGACCGTGGACGATGTGAGCGCCAGCGACTACGACGCGCTGATGCTCCCCGGCGGCGCCGTGAACCCCGACACGCTGCGGATGAACAAGCAGGCCATGGCCCTGGTGCGCGCGTTCTACGACGCGGGCAAACCCATCGCCGCGATCTGCCACGCACCGTGGAGCCTGTCGGAGACCGGCATCGTGGACGGCCTGAAGATGACGAGCTGGCCCAGCCTGCAACACGAACTGAAGCAGGGCGGTGCCCAGTGGGTCGATCAGGAGGTCGTGGTGGACCGGGGCATCGTCACCAGCCGCAACCCGGACGATATTCCCGCCTTCAACGCGAAGATGATCGAGGAATTCGCGGAAGGCGACCACAGCAGCAAACGCTGAACTCCGCCTCCGCACGCGCCCCCGGACACCACCAGGGGCGCGTTGCTGTTTCCCGGCCGCCACACCTCAACAGCCCTGAAGGCCCCCCTCACCCCGGCCCGGCCGGCGCGGCGCACGCTGGAACGTATGACATCCACCTCCCGGTACAAGGTCAGCCAGAGTGACACCACGCACGGCCCCGATGGCGAACACCACCTCGTGCGCGGTGAGCACGCCAGCATGCGCCTGTGGCACCGCGAGGAACCCGGGGACGCCAAGCCCGAGACCATGAACGAGTACGAGACCCTGGGCTACGTCATTGCAGGCCGCGCTGTGCTCACGGTGGACGGCGAGACGCTGGCGCTGGAACCCGGCGACTCGTACTGCGTGCCCATGAACGTGCCGCACAGCTACCGCATCGTGGAGACCCTGACCGCCGTGGAAGTCACGACGCCCCCCACCGGCAAGTAGGCCCACAGGAGAGCGCCCGCCACCGGAACCACCGGGGCGGGCGCTCTTGATTCCCGCGTTACTGGGCCTCGACCGGTCCCACGAACGCTGCGCTGTCGTAGTACGAGCGGAAGGCGACCACCTTGCCGTCCGTGATCTCGATGATGCTCACGCCGCGGTACGAGATCTCGCGCCCGCCCTTCAGGTGCCCGGTGCCCACCCACTCCATCACGCCCATGCCGGCCGCCTCGTGGCTCTCCGTGAACTCCGAACGGATGTCCTCGAAGTTGCCCAGGTAGGCCTCCCAGAACTCGCGGGCGCCGTCGGTGCCCGACCACTCCTTGTCCGTCAGGTTCTGGAGGGTCACGTTGTCGGCGTGCAGGGCCAGCAGGCCCGACACATCACCCGAGGATTCCGCCGTGTTCAGCGCCGCCATGAAATCGTCCGTGATGGTCATGCCCCACTGCACCATGCCGCCGCGCGCCGAAGCGTGGGCACGCGCACCGTATGGGGGAGGGCTGAAGTGGGGGTGAAGCTGGAGGTGGCGACGGGCGTCCCCACCCCCCAGCCCCCTACCCCAGACTCGGAGCGCTGCGGAGCAGAGGGGCAGGGGGAGCAGCGCTGCGCTCGGCATGTGGTCGCCACGTTTTTCGGACTGGCCTGACACGAAGTCTCATCAGCGCGGGGCCGCGTCCCTGCCTTCTACACTCCCGCCACTACCGCCCGCGCGCTCCGCGCACGATGGCCTTCGGTCAGTCGCACGGTTGGACGCTTCGTTTCTTTGCGCCCGCTCCAGCCCTGGCGAGGGCAGGGAACATAGCCAGCCCCCGCCCTGTTCAACAGCTAGAGGCCAAAGCGGGAGCCGAGGAGGAGATTCGCAAATCCGGTTGCTTTTGGCATTTAATTTGGAATAATCAGTCAAGGGACACGAACCATGTGAAGGCCTAATGACTGAGTGAAAAGGAGCTTTGATGGCTGGTGGGAAGTTTAACCAATTCGAGCTGAAGGGTGCTGCCGGAAGTATCGCTAAAGGTGCTTGGTATGCATTTCTGATGATTCTATTTTCACGGCTTTTAATATTTGTTACATATAAAATTGAAACTATTTTTCCAATTCCAGGCCCCGATGATTACTATGAGGTTCTTAAAAAAGGGTTGTCATTCTTGGCAACGTGGAGTAGCCTTATTTGGTTCACCCTGTTCGCGTTGGAAGATTTTTTGCTCAGCTTGATTGTCGTGTTGTCAAGGGGAAGGGAGGTTGTAGATGCTATCCGAAACGCCCAAAGTAAATAAATTTGGTGTGGCTTTGCTAAATCTACTTTACCTTCCATTTGCATACTTCGTTTTCATGTTTGTGATTCTTGTCATATCAACCTTAATTGGGGGCACAAAGTCGATATCGGCAGCCTATGGTCTATTCTTTACTTTTACGATTATCCCTACGGCGTTGCTTGGGTTTTTAGTTGTATGGCTGATACAATCTACTCATAACCTGTTGGACGGTAAATCGATAAGTCGAGATAAAGATAGATTATCGGCTTCATATAAAGCAGCCATTCGTATAATGAGTGTCAACGTTCTGTATGCGATATCTGTTGGAATAGTATTTAGGATATTCTGTGGATGTATTGGGGGCTATATGTTGATTTTCTTGCTGCCCCTACTTTTACCTGTCTACTTGACCGTAAAAAGACCAATCAAAGAATTAATTACTTCTTAGTCAAGCTTATTATTGGCTTAACGCCCACTCCTCCACAGGCGGGCAGCTACAAACGAAATTCCGGTCGCCGTACACGTTGTCTACCCGGTTCACGCTGGGCCAGTATTTCCACTGCTTCTGCATGCTCGTAGGGTAGGCGGCGGTGGCCCGGCTGTACACCCTCGTCCACTCGTCGGCCATCAGGTCGTCCTGGGTGTGGGGCGCGTGCTTCAGCGGGCTGTCGGCGGCGGCGATCAGGTCGTCCTGCACGTCCTGAATCTCGCGGCGAATGCCCAGCATGGCGGCAATGAAGCGGTCGAGTTCCGCCCTGGGCTCGCTCTCGGTGGGCTCGATCATCAGTGTGCCGGGCACGGGGAAGCTCATGGTGGGGGCGTGGAAGCCGTAGTCCATCAGGCGCTTGGCGACGTCTTCTTCGGTGATACCCGTGGCGGCCTTGAGGGGCCGCAGGTCGATGATGCACTCGTGCGCCACGCGGCCACTGCGGCCGGTGTACAGCACCGGGTACGCGCCCTTCAGGTGGTGCGCGATGTAGTTGGCGTTCAGCAGCGCGACCTGCGTGGCCTTCTTCAGCCCGGCCGCCCCGAGCAGGCGGATGTACAGGTACGAGATGGGAAGGATGCTGGCGCTGCCATACGGCGCGGCGCTGACGGCCCCGGTGTCGCTATCGCTGGTCGGCCGCACCGTGTGGTTCGGCAGGTACGGCGCGAGGTGCGCCTTGACGCCAATCGGCCCCATGCCGGGGCCACCGCCGCCGTGCGGGATGGCGAAGGTCTTGTGCAGGTTCAGGTGGCTGACGTCGCTGCCGATCAGGCCGGGCTTGGTCAGGCCGACCTGGGCGTTCATGTTCGCGCCGTCCAGGTACACCTGCCCGCCGTGCTGGTGGATCACGTCGCAGGCGTCCTTCACGCGCTCCTCGTACACGCCGTGGGTGCTGGGGTACGTGATCATCAGCGCGCCCAGGGTGTCCGAGTACTTCTCGGCCTGCGCCGTCAGGTCGTCCATGTCGATGTTCCCGTCCGCGTCGGTCTTCACGACCACGACCTGCATACCCATCATGGCGGCGCTGGCGGGGTTGGTGCCGTGCGCGCTGGCGGGGATCAGGCACACGGTGCGGTGGCTCTCGCCGCGCGCCGCGTGGTACTTGCGGATGGTCAGCAGGCCCGCGTACTCGCCCTGCGCGCCGCTGTTCGGCTGGAGACTCACGGCGTCGTAACCGGTGATGTCGGCCAGCCACGCTTCCAGTTCCGCCAGCATGTCCGCGTAGCCTTCCGTCTGGTCGGCGGGCGCGAAGGGGTGGAGCTGCCCGAACTCGGGCCACGTCACCGGGATCATCTCGGTGGTGGCGTTCAGCTTCATGGTGCAGCTTCCCAGCGGGATCATGCCGTGCGTCAGGCTGTAGTCCTTGTTCTCCAGCCCCTTCAGGTAGCGCAGCATGCCGTGCTCGCTGTGGTGCGTGTTGAACACCGGGTGCGTCAGGTACTCGCTGGTGCGCTTCAGCGCGTCGGGGATACCGTCGGCATAAACGCCGTCCAGGTCGAGGTCGTCAGCGGGCCGCGTGCCGGTGATGGCGTGGATCAGGTCGAGCACGTCGGCGGGCGTGGTCGTCTCGTCCAGGCTGACCGTGACCCACACGCCGCCGGTGCCGTAGCGCAGGTTCATGCCCAGCGCCAGCGCCCGCTCGCGCACGGCCGCCACGTCGTCCGGCTTCACGGTCAGGGTGTCGAAGTACGTGTCCGATCCCAGCCGCACGCCCGCCTGCTCCAGCGCTCCGGCCAGGGCGCCCGTGAGGCGCTGCACGCGCTCGGCGATTGTCCGGATGCCCCTGGGCCCGTGGTACACGGCGTACGCGGCGGCCATGTTCGCCAGCAGCGCCTGCGCGGTGCAGATGTTGCTGGTGGCCTTCTCGCGGCGGATGTGCTGCTCGCGGGTCTGCATCGCCATCCGCAGGGCCGTCTTGCCGCGCACGTCCTTGCTCACGCCGATCACGCGGCCGGGCATCTGACGCTCAAAGGTCTTCTGGCATGCCAGGAACGCCGCGTGCGGCCCGCCGAAGCCCATCGGCACCCCGAAGCGCTGCGCGCTGCCGATGGCGATGTCGGTGCCCATCTCGCCCACGGGCTTCACCAGCGCAGATGCCAGCAGGTCGGTCGCCGCGACCAGCAGGCCGCCCTGCGCGTGCACCGCGTCGGCCACGGGCGAGAGGTCGTGCAGGTCGCCGTACGTGCCGGGCGTCTGCATCAGCACGCCGAAGCACTCGGGCAGCCCGCCGGCCACGTCCTGCGCCTTCATCTCCACGATCTCGAAGCCGAAGTATTCCGCGCGGGTGCGGATCACGTCCTTCGTCTGCGGGTGGACGTCGTGCGCGATCACGAAGGTGGTGCTCTTGCTCTTGCCGGCGCGTTTGGCGAGGGTCATCGCCTCGGCGGCGGCGGTCGCCTCGTCCAGCAGCGAGGCGTTGCACACCGGCAGGGCCGTCAGATCCATCACCGTCTGCTGGAAGTTCAGCAGCATCTCCAGCCGCCCCTGACTGATCTCGGCCTGGTACGGCGTGTACGCCGTGTACCACCCGGGGTTCTCCAGCATGTTCCGCAGGATCACGCCCGGCGTGTGCGTGCCGGAATATCCCATGCCGATGTAGCTGCGGAACACCTTGTTCTTCGCCGCCACGGCCTTCAGGTCGGCCAGCGCCTGCGCCTCCGTGACCGGGCCGCCGACCTGCAACTCGCCGTCAAAGCGGATGCTCTCAGGCAGCGTGGTGTCGCTCAGCTCGTCCAGGCTGGACACGCCCAGCTCGGCAAGCATCGCGGCCTGCTCCTGGGGCGTGGGGCCGATGTGGCGGTCGGTGAAGTCGGAGGTCTGGAGCAGGTCGGTCAGGGGGGTGCGGGTCATGGTGGGGACTCCTGGGGGTGGGGTCTGAGCTATGGGCTGTGGACAGAACGGATGACGGCCGCGGGCTCGGTGCTCACCGCCCACAGCTCAGACCTCATGGCGCGTCAGCTGTTCGCGCTGGTGTACGCGGCGGCGTCCATCAGGTCGCCTTCCCCGGTCACGTCCATCTTGAACAGCCAGCCGCCCTCGTAGGGGCCGCTGTTCACGAGTTCGGGGCTGCCGCTCAGTTCCTCGTTCACGGCGGTGATGGTGCCGCTCGCCGGGGCGTAGATGTCGCTGGCGGTCTTGACGCTCTCGACCACGGCCACCGTCTCGCCGGCCTCGACCTTCCGGCCCACCTCGGGCAGTTCGACGTACACCACGTCGCCGAGCTGATCCTGCGCGAAGTCGCTGATGCCGACGGTGCCATCCGGGGAAAGCCACTCGTGGCTGGCGGCGTATTTCAGTTCGCTGGGGGTGTTCATGGAATCTCCTTCGGAGGGGCCCTGAGCGCTGGGCCGTGAGCTCTGGTCAGGATACGGAGAGTGGGCGGGGGCATTTGAATCTTTTGCTCAAAGCCCGTAGCCCAGCGCTCACCGCCTGTAGAACGGCAGGTCCAGCCGCGTGGCCGGATGGTCCTTGCCGCGCACCTCGACCTCGAAGGCCGGGGCGTCGGCGTGGGCGCTGTCCACCAGCGCCATGGCGATGGGATGACCCAGGGTGGGGCTGCTGGTGCCACTGGTCACGTGCCCCACGACCTGCCCGCCGAGCTTGACGGGGTAGCCCTCGCGCACCGGCACCCGGTCGAGCTTCAGGCCGATCAGGCGGTGCTTGGGCTCCAGGGCGATGTGCTCCCGGCCCACGTGCGCCTTGTCCTTCACGACCCAGGTGTAGGTGCTGCTCAGCGGGTGGATGGTGTCGGAGAACTCGTGGCCATACAGCGGGAAGCCCGCCTCCAGCCGCAGCGTGTCGCGCGCCCCCAGCCCGGCAGGCGTGATGCCGACGGCGAGCAGCTTGTCCCACAGCACCTCGGCCTCGCTGGCGTCCACGAAGACCTCGAAGCCGTCCTCGCCGGTGTAGCCGGTGCGCGCCAGAAACACGTCGAAACCGAAGAGTGTGGCGGCAAAAAACGCGTTCTTCTTCTTCGCGCCCAGGTCGGTGTCCGCGTGCGGTTGCAGCATCGCCTCGGCCTGCGGTCCCTGCACCGCCAGCAGCGCCCAGCGCTCCGACTCGTCGGCCAGCGACACGTCGAAGCCGGCAGTGTGCTCCTGCAGGTGCGCCCAGTCCTTGGCGGTGTTGCTGGCATTCACGACCAGCAGGTACTCGCCGTCCGCGTGCTGGTAGATGTAGATGTCGTCCACCAGCCCGCCCGACACGCCCGGCAGCCAGTTGTACTGCGCGCGGCCGGGCCGCAGCTTGCTCACGTCGTTGGTGGTGACGTGTTGCAGGAAGCGCAGGGCGTCCACGCCTGTCACGCGGAACTCGCCCATGTGTGACACGTCGAACACGCCCGCACGGGTCCGCACGGCGTCGTGCTCGGCCTTCACGCCCGCGTACTGCACCGGCATGTCCCACCCGCCGAAGGGCACCATCCGGGCGCCCGCCCGCAGGTGTGCGGCGTGCAGCGGCGTGCGCTTCAGGGGCTCTGTGGGGAGCTGGTTCACACCAGAAACTGTACCGGAGCGGGGGAGGGGGCGTCCAGGCCAGCTGGACGGACTGCTCCGTCGGCTGGGTCTCGCCACACGGCGGCCAGTGCAGAAATTCAGTGTCCGACACGGTCAATTCTGTCCTCGGCTCTCTACACTCTTTCCATGCCCGCCGCCTTCCTCGTGGCCCTGCGGCCACCCCCTGAGCTGGCCGCACGGGTGCAGGCGTTCCGCGCGGCGCATGGCGTGACGGACGCGGCGGCCGAACCGCACGTGACCGTGAAGGCCCGCAGCGGCCTGGACGCCGACCTGACGTGGGTGCCCACCGCACGGGGAGTCGTCGCCGCGTTCGCGCCGGTCCACGTGACCATCGGCGGCCCGCGCGTGTTCGGGAACGGAAGTGCGCTGTACCTGCGGGTGCACAGTCCGGACGCCGTGCGCCTGCACGTGGCGCTGCTGGACGCACTCCAGCCCGCGTCGCGGTTCGGATACGAGGGGCCGCACCTGACGCCGCACCTCAGCGTGGCCGTCGCGCGGCGGGGCGTGGACCTGCCCACCCTGCTGGCGGACGCGCAGGCCACCTTCGCCGACCTGGAGCGCGACCCACTGCCCTTCAGCGCCCGCGAGGTCGTGCTGATGCGCAAACCCGGGCCGGGCGGCGCCTACGCGGCGGTCGAGGCGTGGCCGCTGGGCGCCGGGTAGAGTCGGCGGTATGCCCACCCTCGCGCAGCTCCGGGAACTCCAGTCCATTGCCCAGGCGGGTCTGACGTACACGAAAGACGACTACGACCGCGACCGCTACGTGCGGCTGCGCGACCTCACCGCCGAACTCCTGGCCGAGCAGACCGGCCAGGCCCCCGCCGAGGTCACCGGCCTGTTGCGGATCGAGGAAGGCTACCTGACCCCCAAGGTGGACGTGCGCGCCATCGTGCTGAACCCGGCCGGCGAGGTGCTGCTCACCCGCGAGCGCGCCGACGGCCGCTGGAGCCTGCCCGGCGGCTGGGCCGATCCCGGCGAGAGCCCCCGCGAGATCGCCGTGCGCGAGGTCCGCGAGGAAACCGGCCGCACCGTGCGCGCCGTGCGCCTGCTGGCCGTCCTCGACAAGGGCAAGCACCCGCATCCGGCCGACCTGTGGGCGGTGTACAAGCTCTTCATCCACTGCGACCTCGTGGGCAGCGAGGGCAGCGGGCACGTGGCGAACACCGAGACCACCGACAGCGGGTGGTTCCTCGTGGACGCCCTGCCGCCGCTGAGCCTGGGGCGGAACCTGCCGGAACAGGTGCAGCGGGCGGTGGAGCTGGCGCGGAATCCGGGGTTGGGCGTGGATGTGGACTGAGCGGCGTTGCCCCACCCCTGGCCTCCACATGGGCAGGCGGAGAGCGTTGCGCTGGGTAGGTGGTTCCCACGTCATTCGGACTGTCCTGACACGGGGTTTCGTCAGCGTGGGGCCGCGTCCTTGCCTCGTGCGTTCACGTTGTCAGCGCCTGCGCTCTTCGCGCCCATGAGCGAGTGAACATCCTTCATCTGAGCGACAGGAGCGAGGCGCCGCCCCCGAGCGGCTAAGGCCATGTGCGATGGCGTTCGGTCAGGGGCCGGATGGGACGCTTCGACTTTGAACACCCTCGTCTCGTGCAGGAGTTCGTAGAGCAGCAGGGAAGGCGCAGGAGCGGGCCTCTCCGTACCCCTGCCTACCGTCCCTGGCTCCCCTCTGCGGTTCACTGACTCCATGCACACGCTGATCATCGGGGCGACGGGCGGAATTGGCACGGCGACGGCGCGGGCCTTCGCGGCGCAGGGCGACACGCTGACGGTGTCCGGCCGGGACGGCGAGAAGCTGAGCGCGCTGGCCGCCGACCTGGGCGCAGCCGCCCGCGTGGCGGACGTGGGCTACGAGAGTCACGTCAGGGCGCTGCTGGAGGGCGTGGACGCGCTGGACACGGTGGTGTACGCGGCGGGCGTGGCGTTGCCGGAACCGCTGCACGACGCCGATCCTGCGAAGGTGCGCGCGGTGTGGAACGCGAACTACTTCGGGGCGCTGTGGGTGCTCAAGCACGGCCTGGGGCGGCTGAATGCGGGTGGGCGCGTGTACCTGCTGGGTGCCCGGCCGGACCTGGTGACCGCGCGGGGCTTTTCACAGTACGCGGCGAGCAAGGCGGCCCTGGCCCGCGCGGCCGAGATTGCCCGGCTGGAGGCGCGCGGGGCGGGGATCACGCTGGTGCTGCCGCCCGCGGTAAACACGCCCCTGTGGACGCAGGTGGGCCGCGTCCCGCGGGGGGCGCTCGCGCCGGACGTGGTCGCGCAGGCCATCGTGCAGGACAGGGCTGGAGCGGTGCAGAACGAAGTGCGCGTGGGCGACTGAACCCTTACGGGGAGTCGCCGCCCGCGCGCCGCAGGCCGTCTTCCGTCGCCACCCACGCCACCGGGCAGTCGTGCGCCTCGCCGGGCAGGTCCGGGACCAGCAGCGCGTGCTGGACGACGCCGACGGTTACGCCCCGGTAGGCCGGCAGCAGGCGGTCGTAGAACCCGCCCCCGTAGCCCAGGCGCCGTCCGTGCGTGTCATAGGCCAGCGCCGGCAGCAGGATCGCGTGGACGTCGTGCAGGGCGACTTGCGGGGCGTCCCGGGGCGGTTGCAGCGCGCCGAAGGCGCTGGGTTCGGTGGCGGTGTGCCACGGGTGCAGCGTCAGGCGCGGTTCGGGGCGAAAGCGCGCGCGGGTCGTGAGCAGCTCGAAGTCGTCTGCCAGCGCGCCTACGTCGGGCTCGCCGGGCAGCGCGCGGTACGCGAGGACACGCTGGAAGCCGTGGGCGTGCAGGAACGCGCGCAGGTGCGCGGTGACGGCGTCCGAGACGTCAGGCAGGGCGGCGCGGGCGGCCCGGGCCCACGCGCGCCACTCGCTCTTGGGGGCGGTGGGCGGGGGCGGGCGCATCCCCGGCATTGTGGCAGGGCCGCCGCCCCAGGCGGGCTACGATGCGGGCACCGAAACCGGCCGCGACCGCGGACTGCCCCGTGTGGGGCGGCGATCTGCGGCCCAAGGAGCGCACATGGATCTCGGACTGAGCGGCAAGGTGGCGGTGGTGACGGGCGGCAGCGTGGGCATCGGCTTGGCGGTGGCGCGGGGGCTGGCCGCCGAGGGCGTGCACGTGGCGATCTGCGCGCGCGACCACGCGCGGCTGACCGGCGTGGCCGACGCCATCCGTCAGGAGTTCGGCGTGCGGGTGCTGCCGGTCCAGGCGGACGTGGCGGTGGCCGGCGACATCGACACGCTGGTGGAGGCCGTGCGCGCGGAGTTCGGCGGCGCGGACATCCTGTTCAACAACGCCGGCACCGGCAGCGAGGAGACGATCCTGGGCGCCCCGGACGAGAAGTGGCAGCACTACTGGGAGCTGCACGTGATGGCCGCCGTGCGGCTGTCCCGCGCGCTCGCACCGCTGATGACGGCGCGCGGCGGGGGCGTGATCCTGAACAACGCGTCCATCTGCGCCACGCAGCCGCTGGGCTACGAGCCGATCTACAACGTCACCAAGGCCGCGCTGGTCATGTTCTCCAAGTGCCTGGCGACCGAGCTGATTCCGCACGGCATCCGAGTGAACACCCTGAACCCCGGTCTGGTGCGCACCCCCGACTGGGAGAAGACGGCCCGCCTCCTCACCGAGGGCAAGGCCCAGACGTGGGAGGAGTACCTCCAGGCCATCGCGGATGAGAACGCGCCCATCGGCCGCTTCGCCACGCCCGAGGAGATCGCGGACTTCGCGGTGTTCCTGTGCTCGCCCCGCGCGAGTTACGCGGTCGGCTCGACGTACTACGTGGACGGCGGCTGGCTGCGCGTCACGACCTGAGGGCGCGCGGAGTCAGGTCCGTCACGTGCGGACGTGCGGGCCTTCCCTCAGCGGAACGGCAGACCGGTGTCGGGTTCCGGCGGCGCCCACTGCCGGCCGTCGTGCAGGGTCAGCCACGGCCGGTCTTCCAGCAGGTGCGTGAAGCTGAGCAGCCCGGTGCGTTCGCTCCAGCGGTGCAGCAGCGCCACCGGCGGCTGGTATTGCAGCACCAGCCGCTCGGGCTGGGTGAGGTCCGGCTGGAAGGTGTGGTCGGTGCCAGGGCACGTCATCACGGTGCTGTGGTCGAAGCCCGCGGTCAGGGCCATGTGCACGTGCCCGGCCACCACGCGGCTCACGTGCGGGTGCGCGCGCACGAGGTCGCACAGCCGCTGGGTGCCGCGCAGCCCGATGGCGTCCATGACGTCCAGGCCGCTCGTCAGCGGCGGGTGGTGCATGAACAGGAGGGTGGGGCGATCCGGGGCTTCGGCCAGGCGGTCGGCCAGCCACGCCAGCCGGTCGTCGCACAGCTCGCCGCTGCCGGAGCCCGGCCGCTGGGTGTCCAGGCCGATCAGGCGCACCGGAAAGTCGTCCACCACATAGTGCAGGAAGCCGTCCAGGCGCTGCGTGCCGAGGTGACCATAGCGGGCCAGCATCGCGGCGCGGTCGTCGTGGTTGCCCGGCACCACGTACACCGGCATGTCCAGGGGTGCGGTCAGCGCCTCGAAGGTGTCGTACTCGTCGGCGCGGCCGTGCTCGGTGCAGTCCCCGGTGATCAGCACGGCGTCCGGCCGCATGGGCAGCGCGCGCAGGTGCGCCACCGCCCGCGCGAGGGCCTCGGCCTTGCCGGGACGCGTGACGTCGACGTGCGGGTCGCTGAGCTGGGCAATGAGCATGGCACACCTCGGTGGAGGAGGAGGGGTGGAAACGGTCTCCATTGTGCGCCCGCGCGCGCCCGGTTGCTGCCACGAATGAGCCCCCGGCGGGGGCCAGGGGCGCAGGTGCTGCTTGGGGGTGCGGGTGCCGGAAACGTTACTGCGGGGCGAGCTTCAGGGCCAGCGACGTCAGGGCAGTGCCGCTCAGGGTGCCCTTGCTGGTCGCGGCGCCGGTCGTCAGGTTGACGCTGTACAGCGTGGTGCTGCTGCCCGAGGCGCTGCTCAGGTACGCGCTGCTGGCGCCAGCGATGTCGAAACCGGTCGTGCCCGCGCTGACGTTCGTGCCCAGCGCGCCCACGACGGTCAGGCCGTTGAAGGTGCCGGCGGCGTCCGTGGCCCTCGTGGAGTGCTGGATCAGCGCGTCGCTGTCGGCGTCCACCGAGTACAGGGCGGTGGTGGTGCCCGCCGTGACGGCGCCCGTGGCGCTGTTGTCGAACGAGTTCGTGTAGGCCGCGCTGGCCAGGTTCGGGTTGACTGTGCCGCTCGTGAAGGCGAAGGTGCCGTCGGCCGTCACGGTGCCGGCCGCGGAGGTCGCGGGAACGGGCGCGCTGAACAGGGTCGCGCGGAAGTTCAGGTCACCCTGACCGATCACGCGCAGGCGGTTGGCGACCGGATTGAAGTCCGCCGCGACGACGCTGGCGCCCGTCACCGTGGCGCCGTCGGCGGTGGCGGCCCCGGTGGTGGTGTTGATCACGTAGACCTTGCCGGCGCTGGTCACGCCGTACAGCCGGTTGTCCGTGTTGCGCACGTCGATGTCCACCAGGGCCTCGCCGCTGGCCAGACCGCTCACGGCGACGCTGGTCAGGCTGGCACCGGGGTTGTCCATGCCGAAGGTGGCGATCTTGCCGCTGGTGGTCAGGCCATAGGCGACCTGTCCAGCCGGCGCCACCGGAACGGTCGTCGCAGGCTGGTTGCACGCAGCGAGGGCGAGGGTAGACAGCAGGGCCAGCAGGGCAGTGTTTTTCATGTGGCTATCCTTTGGGAGCAGGGGGCCACGCCGGGCTGGTGATTGCCAGCCCGCTCGGGCACGGTTGAGCTCCTGATGACCTGTATTTCATGTGGGCCTGAAGCAAAGATGTTAGGGCCTCAGCGCACCTTTGGGGTCAGTTCATGATCAGGGGAGGTCTCGCGGGTGGACGTGGCGAGTCCAGAAGGTTCTGCGGCCCGCGTGTGCCCTCACCTGCGGGGCCATGTGGACCCTGAACCGGGCACCAGGTGGCGGCGGCTCAGGGCTCCCGGGACGCGTCCGGCAGGCGGCTCTCGATGGCGCGGGCGTGCGCTTCGAGGCCCTCGGCGCGGGCCAGCGTCACGGCGGCCGGACCCACGCGGCGCAGCGTGTCCTCGCTCACGCCCACCACCGAGATGATGGTCTGGAAGTCGCGGACGTTCACCGGGCTCATGAAGCGCGCGGTGCCGCCGGTCGGCATCACGTGGCTGGGGCCGGCCACGTAGTCCCCCAGCGCCTCCATGGAGTGCTCCCCGACGAACACGCCCCCGGCGCGCGTCACGCGGCCCAGCAGGCTCCACGGATCGCGCGTGAGCAGGCACAGGTGCTCGGGCGCGTACACGTTCGACAGCTCCAGCGCCTCGTCGAGGTCCGCGGCCAGCACCACCTTCATGCGCGACAGCACCGAGTCGCGCGCCCAGCCCCGGTTGGGTTCCGGCAAGGCCTCGAGCTGCCCGCCGAGTTCGGCCTGCACGCGCACCAGCAACTCGCGGCTGGTCGACACCAGCACCGGTTCCGCGCCCAGGTGCTCGGCCTGCGCGAGCAGGTCCGCTGCCACGTAGCGCGCGTCGGCGCTGTCGTCGGCGATCACCAGAGTCTCGGTCGGGCCGGGCAGGCTCTCGATGCCGGTCATGCCGTACACCAGCCGCTTGGCGATCACCACGAACAGGTTGCCCGGTCCGGCCACCTTGTCCACCGCCGGAATGCTGGCTGTGCCGTACGCGAGCGCCCCGATGGCCTGCGCGCCGCCCACGCGGTACACCTGCGTGATGCCCAGTTCCCGCGCCGCCACCAGGATCGCGGGGTGGACGCGGCCCGACTTATCCGGCGGCGTGGTCACCACGATCTCGGGCACGCCCGCCACCTGCGCGGGCACGGCCGTGTGGATCAGGGTGCTGATCAGCGGCGCCAGCCCGCCCGGCACGTACACGCCCACCCGCCCGATCGGCCGCACGAGCTGCCCCAGCGCGCCCTCCGGCCCGTGGGTCAGGAAGCCGTGCGCGGGCTGCTGCGCGTAGAACGCCCGCACGCGCGTGATCGCGGTGCGGACCGCGGCGTGCAGGTCGTCCGGCACCGCGGCCGCCGCGATGTCGTCGGCGCTCACGGCCAGGGCGTCCGGGCGGGCGCCGTCGAGTTTTTCCGTCCACTCGCGCAGCGCGTCGTCGCCGCGGTCCCGCACGTCCGCGAGGATGCGCAGCACCACCTGCTCGGGGCTGAGCTGTTCCCCGAAGGTGGCCTCGATCCGTGCCAGAACGGCGTCCGGCACGGGAATCTCGTTGAAGGAGCGGGTCAGGGCGGCGCGGGCGGCAGGGCCTTCGAGAACTTGCATGAATACTCCGGGGGGCAGGCTAACGGTCGAATGGAAGCGGCACAGTCTGGCCTCGGTCCGGCCGTTCGACTGGCTGATGGTGAGGCGCGGCCCGCATACGCGAGCGGCCTAGTGGCGGCGGCGGCGGCGTTCGGGACGTTCCGGACGGCGTGTCCCACTGACCTGCGCGTCCAGATTCGCCTCGACCGGGCCGAAATCGGTCGGCTGGATCAGGCGCAGCAGGCGGTGCGGGGGCGCGGCCTGCACGTACACGTACGCGTTGCCGGGCCGCAGGAAGTACCCGATGGCCGGCTCGCCGCCCACCTCGGTCTCGGGCAGACGCTGGATCAGGACGCGCCCGCCGGTCAGGTGCGCGTGCGCGCGTTCGGGGCCGTCCGCGCCCTGGGCGCGCAGCCACAGCAGCAGGCTGACGGGGTCGTGGTACTCGGTGGTCAGGGGGAGGTTCGCCTCGTCACGGCCCTGGCGCAGCGTGACCAGGCCGCTGCGCCGGTCGAAGGTCGTCTCGAAGGTGGCCCGGCCGCCCCGGCCATCGCCCTCGGCGTAGCCCAGCGAGTGCAGGGTGCGGGGGTGCACGCGGCTGGTCTGCTGGCGGCGGATGTCCGGCAGCACCCCGCCGAAGTCCGTCTGCACGCGCGCGACCACGGCGCTGCGCTCGGGGGTCAGCGTCCAGTGCTGCTCGCCCGCGTAGCGCCCGCCCAGCGTGAGGGTCATGGAGAACGACTCGGGACCCGGCCGGACGCCGCTGCCCTCGCCGGCCGGGTCGGGCACCGGTGTCATGCGAGGCGTGTCCAGAAGCTCTCACCCGGCCCGGTCCACGCAGCGCCCAGCGCCTCGGCGGCGGTCGCGCCCACGTCCGCGAAGGTCTGCCGCTCGCCCAGGTCCACGCCCCGCGCGCCGCCCCGGCGCGTGGCGAGCAGCAGGCCGTACTCGCGCGTGTGGTCGGTGCCGTGCCACGTGGGGTCGTTGCCGTGGTCCGAGATGACCAGCAGCGCGCCGCCCTCCGGCAGGGCGTCCAGCAGTTCCGGCAGCGCCGCGTCGAAGCGCGCCACGCACGCCGAATAGCCCTGCGGATCGCGGCGGTGGCCGAACTTCGAGTCGAAGTCCACCAGGTTCGTGTAGATCAGGCCGTGCGTGCCGTCCTGCGCGGCCTGCCGGACGCGGGCCACCGTCTTGGCGATGCCGTCGGCGTTGTCGTCGGTGTGGATCTCCTCGGTAAAGCCCTGGTGCGCGTAGATGTCCGGGATCTTGCCGATGCCCACCACCGCGCAGCCGGCGGCCTTCAGCGCGTCCAGCACGGTGGGCGGCGGCGTCAGGCTGAAGTCGCGGCGGTGCTCGTTCGCCCGCTCGAAGGGGAACTCGCCCCGGAAGGGCCGGGCGATCACGCGCGCCACGGCGTCCGGGCCCTGCAACAGGTCGCGGGCCACCTGGCACCACGCGTACAGCGTGTCCAGCGGCACGACGTCCTCGTGCCCGGCGATCTGGAACACGCTGTCGGCGCTGGTGTACACGATGGGACAGCCCGTGGCCATGTGCTCCGGCCCGAAGTCGCGGATCACGTCCGTGCCGGAGTACGGCCGGTTGCACAGGTGCCCGCGGCCGGTCGCGGCGTCGAAGGCGTCCATGATCCGCGCCGGGAAGCCCTCGGGGAAGACCTGGAAGGCGTGCTGGAGCTGCACGCCCATGAACTCCCAGTGGCCGGTGCTGGTGTCCTTGCCGGGGCTGACCTCGCGCAGGCGCCCGTAGGCCCCCTCGGCAGGGACGTCCAGCACGGTGTCCGGCGACGTCTGCACGGTCGGGATGTGCCCCAGGCCCAGCCGGGACAGGTTCGGGAGGGCCTCGGGCGCGGCCGCCAGCGTGTGGTTCAGGGTGTGCGCGCCCTGGTCGCCGAACGCGGCGGCGTCCGGCAGTTCGCCGACCCCCACAGAATCCAGCACGACGATGCTCAGTAGCATGCGTCCAGTCTAGGGCAGGCGTCCGGCCGTCGTCGCCCGCGCCGCACCACGCCGGCGCCCCCGGCGCGGAGTCGGCCGGGGGCGCGGTGGGAAAGGTCAGCGGGTGCCGGAGGCGGTGTCGATGCCACGGTCCAGCCGTGACACGCTGTCCGAGGCGTCCACGACCTCGCCACCGTGCCGGGTCGCCGCGGCCATCACGTCCGCCGGCACCGGGTCCTGCACCGCCACGACGCGCCCGCCGCCGCTCACGGTGGAGTCCATGCGGTCGTAGTGGTCGTCGCTGGCCGAGTAGTAGTCCGTGCCAGTGTCGGCCGTGCGGCCGTCGGCGTTCTCGTCGATGCCCATGGCACCGCCGGTGGCGCCCACCGCCGCGCCCACGCCGGAACCCAGCGCGGCGAAGCCCAGGATCACGGGTACGGCGAGACCGCCCGTGGCGACGCCGGCCGCAACGGCGCCGGCTGTGCCCAGGAAGCCGGCCGCGGCGCCCACCACGGCGCCCACGCCCGTGCCCTTCACGGCGCCTGCCCCGGCGTCCTCGGCGCCGGCCTCGGCGTCACCGGCGACCGCGCCGCGGTCGAGCGTGCTGTCCGTCACCGTGCGGTCGCTGCCGCGGCGGGTGTAGGTGGCGCTGCCCAGGGTGGCGCCCATGGACTGGACATCGGCCAGGAAGGCGTCGGCAGCCGCAGCGGTCGGGAACATGATGTGTTTCATAGGTCACACTCTGCGGCGGCAGCTCAACTGCCCCGTGAGAGGCCCTGAAAGTGGCCTTTGACTGACCCTGATACGCCCAAGACCGTCTCCTCATGGGAGGGAGGTGAGGCGCGGTCCGGCTGGCGCTCAGGGAAGCAGGGAAGGTTCCACGAAGGTCAGGCCGCCGCAGATCAGGCCCGCCAGCACGCACACGACGATCCTCTCCCACGGCAGCGGTTCGATCGGCACCCTGCCGGCCCCGCTGCTGAGCACCACCGGGTCGATGGGACTGAGCCGGATCTGCCCGGCCCCGAACATCCCCGACAGTCCGAACAGGGCGAAGCTGGCCCAGTTGAGGCCGTCGAAGGCCGCCCGCAGCGTGTGTCCACCGAGGACGAAGCCCAGCCCCAGGCCCGCTCCCGCTGCGATCAGCGCCAGCAGTACGCCGCGCGTCAGGAGGCGCCGGAGGATCAGCCGCCGCGCGGTCCAGCGTTCAGTGGACATGCGCCGAGCGTAGGGCACCCGCCCTGTGCCACATGCGGCAGGTGCGGCAGGGTCCGGCGTGTCGTGGGTCAGGGCCGCGCTGAATGTGCCAGGAACCGCGGAGGTTCTTCAGGCCAGCGGCTCGGCCGGAAACACGCGTGTGGGCTGCGCCAGCTCGTCCTGGGCGGCGATCAGCTGGATCTCGCGGGTGCCGGCCGCGTGCGTGCGCTCCAGCACCGCGTACAGCGCGCTCATGGCGAGCGACAGGGCCTCGTCGGCGCGGCCGGTGCGCAGGTACTGCCCGAAGAACAGGGCGGCGATGGCGTCGCCCGTGCCGTTGCGCGGCGGGTCCAGCGGCAGCAGCGGCGTGCGGCACACCCACGCGCCCTCGCCGGTCAGTGCCAGGGTCTCGATGGTGTCCTCGGGCGCGTCCGGGCGGGTCAGGCTGGTGACCAGCACGATGCGGGGGCCGTCCGGGTGGAGCCGCTCGCGCAGCGCCCGCGCCGCGTCCAGCGCCTGCGGCAGCGACGCCACCGCGTGCCCCGTCAGGAGTTCCAGCTCGAACTGGTTCGGCGTGACGATGTCCGCCGCCGGGACCGCCTGCGCGGCGATCACGGCGGGCAGGTCCGGGTGCACGAACACGCCCCGGCCCACGTCGCCCATCACGGGGTCGCAGCAGTACAGCGCCGCCGGGTTCGCGGCCCGCACCCGCCGCACCGCGCCCACGACGGCCGCCACCGTGCCGGCCGAGCCCATATAGCCGCTCAGCACGCCGTCACAGCTGCCCAGCACGCCGCGCGCCTCGATGCCGTCCAGCAGCTCGGCCACGCCGTCCGGCGCGTATACCTGCCCGGTCCACGCGCCGTAGCCGGTGTGGTTCGAGAACTGCACGGTGTGCACGCCCCACACCTCGAAGCCCAGGCGTTGCAGCGGAAACATCGCCGCGGCGTTCCCCACGTGGCCGTAGGACACCCACGACTGGATGCTGAGCAGGTTGCGCGGCAGATCGGACGCGGTGGTCATGGCCCGGAGCATACGCCGGGACACGCGCCGGCTCCCACCCCGGGGCCGGGCGCAGGCTCAGCCGCGTTGCAGGCGCTGGTACTTCACGCGGTAGCGGCTGCGGCTGGCCGCCTCGACCAGCTCGGTGGGCGAGCCGATCTCCGGGCCGGTGCGGGCCGCGCCGACCGACGCGCGCAGGGGCACGTCGCGGAAACTCAGCTCGTCCAGCGACGCCTGGATGCGCTGCGTGATGGACGCCAGCTCCTGCGGTCCGGCGTTGTCCAGCAGCACCGCGAACTCGTCGGGCCCCCAGCGGAACAGCAGATCGCCGCGGCGCCGGTGCTGCCCGATGCGGGCGGACAGGTCGCGCAGCAGGTCGTCGCCCGCCGCGCGCCCGTAGGCGTCGTTCACCTTGCGAAAGCCGCTGAGGTCCACCAGCACCAGCCCCAGCGGGCGGTCCTGCCGGCCCTGCCAGCGCTGCTCGACGGCCCGCGTGAAGGCCACGCGGTTGCCGAACCCGGTCAGGGGATCGCGCATGCCCAGGTTCCGCAGGTTCCACCAGCGTTCCGCCATGACCAGCGCCGTGCCCACGATCGCGCACAGCGACAGCGTGGTGCCGGGCAGCAGCACGTTCTCCAGCCACAGCGGCACCGCCAGGGCCAGGGGCAGCGCCGCCAGCGCGAAGCCCCACAGGCCGCGCGCCAGCACCGCGCCCACGGCGCACGCCACGCCCAGCAGCAGCAGCACGCTCCAGTGCAGCTGCACGAAGGGCGCGTCCAGCAGGCTGCTCACCGCGCGCGCCTGCATCTGCACGGCCGGCACGTCCTGCCCGGAGATGTCGCGCACGGCCGGGCCGCCCAGGCCGTCGGCGGTCAGGCCCAGGATCACCACCTTGCCCTGCAGGTCGCCGTAGCGGACGTTGCCGTTCACCACGTCCCGGAAGGACATCGCGGGCAGGTGCTGCGGGTCCGGCGAGCGGTAGCGCAGCAGCCGGGGCGTGTCGTCCAGCGGCACGCTGCGCCCCGCCGCGACCGCCACCTGCCGGGCGAAGCTGGGCACCAGGCCAGCGTCCTGGGCGGGGTACGCGGTCTGGAAATGGCGCACCACGCCGTCCGAGCTGATGTTCAGGGCGCTCACGCCGGTCGGGGATGTCCACCCCGGCCGGGGCGGCAGGTCCGGGTCGCCCGGAGCGGTCGCCAGGACCACGTTGGGCCGGCTGAACACCGCGCGCAGGCGGTCGTCGCCCACCGCCGGGTCGCTCAGCAGCACGTTCACGCCGATGGCGCTCACGCCGGCCTCGTTCAGCGTGCGCAGCGCCTGCGAGTACAGGTCACGCGGCCACGACCCGATCCGCCCGTAATCCCGCAGGGACGCCGCGTCGATGCCCACCACCACGACCCGCGGATCGGCCGGCGCGGGCAGCGTGCGGTTCAGGGAATCCCACAGCCGGTCGTTCTGCGGCGCGGCCAGTGCCAGGGCAGCCGCCAGCACGGCGGCGCCGGGCACGGTGAACGCGGCCAGCGACCGCTCAGGGGACCAGCGCACGGTCCTCGTTTCCGGCGGCGTCCCGGGCGGTCAGCGTGACGGGACCGGCCGCGCCGCCCGCCGGCAGCAGCCAGCGGAACGCGCCGGCCGCGCCGTCCACGAAGTGCCGCACCGTGCGCGTGCCGGCGGTCACCGTGACGGTCACGCGGGCCGGGCTGGCGTCCTGCACCCGGCCGCTCACGATCAGGAGTTCGCCCGCGCGCTGCACGGTTACGCCGCTCAGCACGGGCGGCGTGCGGTCGATGTAGACCGTCTGCGTGCGCGTCAGCGTCTGCCCGGCGCGGCGGGCGGTCACGCGCACGCGGTACAGCCCCTCGGGCAGGCGGTCTTCCAGCTGCGCGAGGCGGTACTCGCTGTCCTGGGCGCTCAGCGGCAGCGTGCGGCCGGCGACCGTGACGCTCAGGCCGGCGCCCGGCTGGCTGCGGGCCTGCACCGCGAGGTCCGGCAGGCTCACGGCGCGCGGCCCGACGTCCAGCGTGAGCGGCGCGCCGCGCTGCGCGTCCAGCGCCCGGTTGAACTCGTCCACGGCGTCCAGCGTCAGGGGCGAGACCCCGCCGGCCGGCGGGCGCTGCTGCCCCGCCGCGACGGGCGCGTCCCCCTGACTGGGCAGCGCGACCTGCCCGTCGAAGACCTTGACCAGGCCCGCGGCGTCTACCCGGAAGACCGTGCCGCGCACCGCCGTGCTCACGACCGGCGTGTCGATGCGGTAGCCGCCCTGCCCGCGCTGCACCACGTTCCATGCCGTGCCGCGCGCCAGGCGCAGCAGCACCTCGCGGCCCCGGCTGGTGCGGTCCACGCTCAGGACGTTCAGTTCGCTCTGCTCGTTCAGGCGCAGGTAGCCGCCGCCCGTGAACCCGATCTCCGCCCATGCCGCCGCCCCGGTGTTCAGCGTGTCGCCGGCGCGCAGCACGTCGCCCACCACGGCCGCCTGCGTGGGCCGCGTGCCGCCCAGCCGCACCGCGCCGCGCGTCGCCTCGACCACGGCGTCGCCCTCGCCGCGGAACTGCGCGTCGTACCACGGATCGCTCTCCTGGAACGCCGTGACCTCGCCGTCACGGAGGGCGACCTGCTGCCCCGCCCGCACCTCCACCAGCCCCCCGCTCAGGTCGAGCCGCACCGCGCCCTGCAGCACCGCCACCCGCCGCGTCGCGCCCGACAGGTCCACCCGCACCCGCCCCGGCCCGTCCATGACCAGATGCTGCCCCTGCACGTGCACCGCCACCGGTCCACGCAGCAGGAACTGGCCCCGCAGCAGGTCCGCCTCGTCCCGGAAGCGCCGCAGCTGCGACGCGCTGCCCATCACGATCTGCCCGGCCGCGCCCACACGCAGCGTGGCCCGCCCGGCGCCGCTGCGCAGGGCCGTGCTGACCAGGGCCGGTCCGGCCTGCGGGTTCCAGCTGCCGCCCGCCTGCTGGAGTTCCAGCCCTCCCTGGGCCTGCACCAGCGCCAGCGGCGTGTCCGCGCCCTGAGCGGCAGCCGGGGCCAGCAGGCCCGCGCCGACCACCGCCACGTGCAGCACACGGCGGATGGGCAGAGCGGCGCGGGCACTCATCACCGCAGTTTACGAGAAAAATCTGACACTCGGGGTGGGCACCGTATAATCGGGGGCGTGCTTGTTGCCGTGCAGGACGCCAATAAAGAGTACGGGCCGCTCAGCGTGCTCCGGGACGTGACTTTCGCCGTGCAGCCCGGCGACCGCGTGGGCCTGGTGGGCCGCAACGGCGCCGGCAAGACCACGCTGTTCCGCTTGCTGACCGGCAGCCTCGTGCCCGACGGGGGCACCGTCCGGCGCTCGCCGGGGGTACGTGTGCGGGCTCTGCAGCAGGACCCGACCTTTCCCGCCGGCGCGACCGTGGACTCGGTGCTGGACGCGGCCTTCCACGACCTCGACCAGCTCGAGGCCGAACTCGCGGCCGCCGCCGAGGCCATGCACAGCGGTACGCCCGAGAGCATCCTGCACCACGAGTCCGTGCTGGAGCACTACCAGCGCCGCGGCGGCTTCGAGCGCCGCAGCCGCAAGGACGCCGTGACCTTGGCGTTCGGCTTCCGGGGCCGCGAGCAGACCGGGGTCGCCAGCCTCTCGGGCGGGGAACGCACCCGCCTGGGGCTCGCCGCGCTGCTCGTCGAGAACCCCGACGTGCTGCTGCTCGACGAACCCACCAACCACCTCGACATCGTGATGGTCGAGTGGCTGGAGGGCTTCCTGAGCCGCTACCCCGGCGCGGTGCTGCTGATCAGCCACGACCGCGCGTTCCTTGACGCCGTCACGAACGAGACCGCGTACCTGCGGGGCGGCGGCGTGCGCGTCTACACCGGCAACTACACCACCTTCCGCGAGACCCTGACCGCGGAGTTGGAACAGCAGGCCGCGCGGCACGCCATCGAGGCCCGGCAGGTCGCGTCCCTGCAGGCCAGCGCCGACCGCATGAAGATCTGGGGCCTGGGCATGAGCAAACTCGCCCGCCGCGCCAAGGCGATGCAGGCCCGCGTGGACCGCATGCAGGCGCGCGCGACCGCCGCCCCGCCCCCCGAGCAGCGCACCACCCGCATCGTCTTTCACGCGCCCGAGAGCGGCGAGGTGGTGCTGGACGCCCGGCACATCACCCGCCGCATCGGGGGCCGCACGCTGTTCGAGGACGTCAGCGTGCAGGTGCGCCAGGGCGACCGCGTCGCCATCATCGGGCGCAACGGCGCCGGCAAGACCACCCTGCTGCGCGCCCTGCTCGGCATGGACGCCAGCGACGATCCGCGCGGCCGGGTCCTGACCGGCGCGCGCGTCACGGTCGGGTACTACGACCAGGCACTGCGCGGCGTGGAGCCGGACCAGACGCTCTACGACGTCGCCCGCAGCTATGTGCAGAAAGACCCGCACGCGCACGATCTGCTCGGCACCTTCATGTTCCCCTACGACCAGCACGACAAACCCGCCCGCATCCTGTCCGGCGGCGAACGCGCGCGGCTGGCCCTGCTGAAGCTCGCCCAGGAGGACCACAACCTGCTCGTCCTCGACGAGCCCACCAACCACCTCGACATGGAGATGGTCGAGAGTCTCGAGGCTGCCCTGGACGACTTCTCCGGCACCCTGATGATGGTCAGCCACGACCGCGCCTTCATCGAGGGTCTCGCGGACCGCATCTGGCTGATCGAGGACGGCCAGTTCTACGAATACCCCGGCTGGGAGGACTACAAGGCCAAGCACCGCACGGCCGCGGAGCGGAACGCCGAAGCCGCCGTGCCCCGCTCCCAGACCGTGCCGGCGACGCCGAAGGGCAAGGGCCTGTGGCACCTGAAACGCGAGGTCGAGGCCCTGGAAGCCGATATCGCCGCCCTGGAAGCCGAACTGGACGCCGCCCACGCGGCCCTGAGCGCTGCCGGTGCGGACGCCGACTACGCCGCGCTGGGCCGGGCCGCCCACTACCTTGAGGCCCGGCTGGAACTCAAGATGCACGCGTGGAGCGACAAACAGGCCGAGGTCGAAGCGAAAGGCGGGTAAAGGTATAACGAAAACAGCGCCCCAGGTAGGGGCGCTGTGAGAACCAGAGGTTACTGAACGGCGGAGGGAGTCACCTTGATGTAGTTGATCTTGGTGTTTGTGCCGCCGATGGAGTCTACGGTCAGGAAGCCGTCGTTCACCTGAATAGAAGTCTTGGTGGCCGACACAATCTGGCCTGCGGTGGGGGCGACAGGGCCGAGCACCTTGACGCCTTCAACATTGATCACGTAATTGCTGTCGGTGTTGCGCTTGTCGGCGTCGCCAACACTGACCTCCACATCGTACTTGCCGGGGTTGACCTTGTATTCCCAGGCGGCAGGACCAGCTTCAGTGCTGCTCGAGCAGGTGGTGCAGTGCAGCAGGACGAGACCGTACTTCTCGGTAGCAAGACCCTGAACGATGTTTGCTGTGTCTGAGGGGTCGCGGTAGCGGGTGGCGGAGGCCATGGGCAGGGCCGTCGGAGTCGCGCTGTTGGCGGTTGCTTCCGTGACCCAACCGCTGGTGCCGTTGAATGCTGCGCCCCTATCAGCTGTGAAGTTGGCCGCAACAGGCGCGCCAGCAGCTGTGAATTGCACGTTGAACGCGGCAGTGGGGCCAGTGCTCGTGGCTGCCGACACGGTCACTTTGACGCTGCCACACTTGGTGGTGAAGCCGCTAACCGTGGAGCACGCAGAGATGTTCGCGGTGCCGGCGGTCTTGGCGGTGATCAGGCCCGTCGAGGCGTTGACCGAGGCGACCGCGGCGTTGTCAGAGGTCCACGTGACGGTCTTGGCGGCGCTGCCAGTCACGGTCACGGTGGCAGTGGCCTGCGTGGTCTCGCCGATCGCCAGCGTGGTCTTGGCAGCGGTGGCGCTGACGGCGGTCACGCTGTTCGTAGCCGGGGGAGTGGTCTTGTTACAGGCCATCATGCCGATGGAGAGGGTGGCGGCGACTACGGCGAGGGCGGAGCGGCGGAGCGTGTTGGAATGCAGCATGGGATACCGAACCTTTCTGAGAGAGGGCGGAAATGGCCGATGAATGGTGATCGGATTGACCGTCCCTACTGTGTGCCGATGACCGTTACCGGAACGTGAAAGGCGGCGCCACGGTTCGTTTAGTTTCGGTGGGCACCTGCCAGAGGCGTTGACAGGGCGCCTGATGCCCACTGGGACACGATAAATCCCGGTAGTGTCCGGCTGCACTGCATCCTCACAATGAGAAGCGCTAAAGGTGGCTGACTCGAACCTAAAGGCCACTGTTATCTGAGTAACAGCTCAGGTATTCTGGGGCATGCCTGCTTCCCCGTCTCCCACAGCGCCGCTGACCTACTTCGTGGACGGCATGGACTGCGCGAGTTGCGTGCGCAAGGTCGAGGCGATGGTGGAGCGCCTGCCCGGCACGGGCGACGTGCAGACCAGCTTCACGCAGCAGACCCTGCGCGTGGCCCTGGACGAGTCGCGCACGTCCCGCGCGACTCTGGAGGGCAACCTGCGCGCCCTGGGGTACGTGCCCACCCTGCGGGGGCAGCCGGACGTGGCGGCGCTGCCCCTGCCGGGTGGAGTGCCGGCGCCCGGGCGTCCGGAGGCGGCCCCGGCGCGTGCGTGGTTCGCCACGCCGGCGGGGCGGCTGGTCGTGTTCTCCGGGGCGCTGCTGGTGCTCGCGTGGCTGCTGGGCTTCGTCCACCCGGCGCTGTCCACCGCCGCGTTCGTCGTGGCGACGCTGGTGGGCGTTTTTCCCCTGGCGCGGCGGGCGTACGCGGGCGCGCGGCTGGGCGAACCCTTCGGCATCAACACGCTGGTGACGCTCGCGGCGGTCGGCGCGGTACTGATCGGGCAGGCGGCCGAGGGCTCGGTGGTCGTGTTCCTGTTCACGGTGGGCGAACTGCTGGAGGGCGTCGCCGCGGGCCGGGCGCGCGACGGCATCCGGGCACTGACGGCCCTCACGCCGCGCACGGCGCTGCTCGTGCACGGCGTGCATACCCACGAGGTCGGCGCCGACTCGCTCCAGATCGGTCAGGTGGTGCAGGTGAATCCCGGCGCGCGGGTGCCGGCCGACGGGCGCATCGTGCAGGGAACGTCCAGTGTGGACGACAGCCCCGTGACCGGTGAGAGCGTGCCCGTCGTGAAGTCCGTGGGAGACGCCGTGTACGCCGGCAGCATCAACGCCGACGGCGTGCTGCGCGTGCAGGTCGAGCGGGCGGCCGCCGACAACACCATCGCCCGGATCATCCACATGGTCGAGGAGGCCGAGGGGAGCCGGGCACCCACGGCGCGGTTCATCGACCGCTTCAGCCGCGTGTACACGCCAGCCGTGGTGCTCGTCTCCGCGCTGGTTGCGGTGGCGCCGCCCCTGCTGCTGGGACAGCCGTGGCACGAATGGCTGTACAAGGGGCTCGCGCTGCTGCTGATCGGGTGTCCGTGCGCGCTGGTGCTGAGCGTGCCGGCCGCCGTGACCAGCGCGGTCAGCGCGGGCACCCGCCGGGGCCTGCTGGTGAAGGGCGGAGCGGCGCTGGAGGCCATCGGGAGCGTCCGCACCGTCGCCTTCGACAAGACCGGCACCCTGACCGCCGGCACCCCCACGGTGACGCGGGTGCGTGGCCTGGAGATGCCGGAGACCGAGGTGCTGCGCCTGGCCGCCGCCGTCGAGAGCGGCAGCAGCCACCCGCTGGCCGCCGCGGTCGTGGCGGCCGCCCGCGCCGCCACCCTGACGGTGCCCACCGCCACGGACGCCCGCGCGCTGCCCGGCCGGGGCGTGAGCGCCACTGTGGAGGGGCGCGTGCTGAGCGTCAGCGCGCCCGCGCACGCCGCGACCCTCGTGCCGCTGGCCGGGCTGGACGCCGACATCCGTGCCCTGGAGGAGCACGGGCACACGGCCGTTGTCCTGCACGACGAAACGCGCGCGCTGGGGCTGCTGGCCCTGCGGGACGAACTGCGCGACGACGCCGCGTCCGCCGTGGCCGCCCTGCGCGCCCTGGGCATCGGGGCGGTGCTGCTCACCGGCGACAACGAGCGCACCGCCCGGGCGGTCGCTGCCCCCCTGACGCTCGACGTGCGCGCCGGCCTGCTGCCGGAGGACAAGCTGCGGCTCGTCGGGGAGCTGCCAGGCCCGGTGGCGATGGTCGGGGACGGCATCAACGACGCGCCCGCCCTGGCCCGTGCGGACGTGGGCATCGCCATGGGCGGCGGCACGGACGTCGCGCTGGAGACCGCCGACGCCGCGCTGCTGCGCCCGCGCGTGCAGGGCGTGGTCGACCTCGTGCACCTGTCGCGCGCCACCATGGGGAACATCCGCCAGAACATCGCCTTCGCGCTGGGACTCAAGGCGATCTTCCTGGTCACCACGCTGCTGGGCTACACCAACCTGTGGATGGCGATCCTGGCGGACACCGGCGCCACGGCCATCGTCACCGCGAACGCGCTGCGGCTGCTGCGCTGGGCTCCGCGGAGCCGCGCATGACGGTGGCCGACGACCTCGCGTGCGAGGTGACGTGCACCCATCCGGAGGCCGTCGCCGCCGCCCGCGCCGCGCTGCCGGACCCGGCCACCGTGGACGCCGCCACCGCCCTGCTGAAGGTCGTGGCCGACCCCACCCGCTTCCGGCTGCTGGGCGCGCTGCACACCGGCGAGCTGTGCGTGTGCGACCTGGCGGTGGTCGCGGGCATCAGTGAGAGCGCCACCAGCCACCAGCTCCGGCTGCTGCGTGGGCACCGCGTGGTCGCGTCCCGCAAGGTGGGCCGCACGGTGTACTACCGCCTGCTCGACGCGCACGTCACCGCTCTGATCGAGAGCGCCCTCGACCACGTCCGCGAGTAGGGCCGGGCCGCCTACAGTGGAGGCCATGACGTCCCCCCGCACCCTTCGCCTCGCCACCGCGCAACTGCCGGTCAGCGGGGACGCCCGCATCAACGGCCACAACGTCCGCGCGGCCATGCGCCATGCCGCCGCCGGGGGCGCGCGGCTGATCCACTTTCCGGAGGGCGTGCTGTCCGGCTACGCGAAGAACCCGATCCAGGACTGGGCCGAGGTGGACTGGGCCGTGGTGCGGGGGGAACTGGACGCGGTGACCGCCCTCGCCCGCGACCTGGGCCTGTGGGTGGCGCTGGGCTCGGCGCATTCCCTGACGCCGCCGCGCTGGCCGCACAACAGCGTGTACGTGATCTCGGATGGGGGCGAGATCGTGACCCGCTACGACAAGCGGCGCTGCTCCTACACCGAGGTGACGCGCTTCTACACCCCCGGCCACGCACCCACCGTGTTCGAGGTGGACGGCTGGCGCTTTGGCTGCGTGATCTGCGTGGAGATCAACTTCCCTCTGCTGTTCATCGAGTACGACCGCCTGGGCGTGGACGCCGTGCTGCTCAGCACCTACCCCGTGGACTCGATCTTCCTGGTCAAGGCGCGGGCGTACGCCGCCATCCACAACGTCTGGATCAGCGTGTCCAGCGTGACCGAGACCGACCACCTGTTTCGTTCCGGCGTGATCGACCCGCGCGGCGAGATCGTGGCCGAGGTGCCCGGCGCGCACGGCGTCGTGATCCACACGCTCGACCGGGCCGCACCGGAGCTGGACATCGCGCTCACCAAGGCCCGGCCGTGGCGCGCGAGCGTGGAGACCGACCCCCGCTACGACACGCGGAAGCTGGACGACCCGCGCAGCACCGACCGGACGTGCCGCTGACTCACAGCGGTAACCACATCAGTTGAAGGGTTTCCCCCCAACTGATGTGGGGCGAGCAGAGCGAGTGGCCGCCATAGACAGCGGTCGCAGTGGAGGTGATGGGCGGCATTTGGCCCATCAACGGAACGGAGCACCGCTGTCAGATCTTCAGCTCGCCCTGCGGGGTCACGTTCAGGTCCTGCGCGAGTTCCCGCGCGACCTGCTGGCGTTCGCGGTCGAGGTAGGTCTGCGCCTGTCCGACCTCCTTGTCCAGCACCTGCATGGTGTCGCGGAAGCGCTCCAGCGCCTGCTGCCGGTACGAGCTGATGGCGTCCAGCGCGCCGTAGACCTCGCGGAAGGCGTTCTGGATGATCTGCGGATCGACGGTGGCGCTGCCGGCCTGGCGCTGGATCTCGGTGCTCTGCTCGCGCAGCAGCTTGGCGGTGGAGCCGATCATCCTGCCGGTCGTGTCGTTCAGCGCCGTGACCTGCCCCAGCACGGCCTGCTGTGTGCCCAGCGCCTGCGAGACCATCAGGGCCGTCTTCAGGGCGCTGACGGTGGTGGTCGTGGCGCGGTCCACGCCCTTGATGAGTTCCAGGTTGTTGCGCCGCACCAGATCGAGCGCGAGGTAGCCCTGGATGCTCACGGCGAGCTGGGTCAGCAGGTCGGTCACGCGCTGGCGCACCGCGAACAGCAGTTCCTCGCTGACCATGCGGGCCTTCTCGGGGTCGGTCATCTGCAGGATTGCCAGCCGGCCGGTCAGGGCCTCGTCCACCGCCTTGCCGACGTGCGCATACTGCCGGAGCTTCTGCATGGTCTCCCACAGGTGCACCTTCTCGGTCTCGATGGTGGCGTTGTCGCGGCGCAGTTCGTCCTGCCCGCGGTACAGCGCCTCCAGGATGCCGTTCAGGTGGCTCTGCGCGCTCTGGTATTTGTCCATGTGGTTCTGGACCTTCTTCCCGCCGGGCAGCATGCCCAGGAAGCGCCGGGGTGTGGGCGCGCGGCTGGGGTCGAGGCCCTCGACGGTGCGGCGCAGCTCGGTCAGACCCTTCAGGATGTCGCTGCCCTCGGCCAGGGCGCCCACGCGGGTGGCGCGCAGCGGCCGGTCGAGCATGCGGTTGCTGCTCTGCGCGGCGGCGCGCTGTTCGGGCAGGCCCAGGTCGTGCACGGCGTCCAGCTTGCGCTTGAACTCCGGGGTGTGCGTGCCGGCCGTCAGGACGTCCTCCGCGAAGGCGCGGGCCATGGTGTCCAGCCGCGCGCGGTCCTCGTCCGAGAGCGGCATCATCTCCGGGGCCTGCTGCGGCTGCACGCCCGGCACGGCGTCCGGCGCCTTCAGCATGGACTCGGGTGGGGTCAGCGGGCCGGGGGCGTCACTCATGCTCCCCATTACGCCGCGTGTTCATGAACGGTTGCATCCGAAAAAAGGCGGATCGGCAGTGGTCGGGCGGTTGGTACACGGCCGCCGTGCCACCTGCCGAACGGTGCGTGGGCCTGGGACGACCGCGCTCACCCTTCACCTGATGCCTGGCCTGCCCGGCACGGGGAAGACCATGCAGGTCAGGCGGCTGGAGCGCAACGATGACCGCGCGGAGGGACGTGAAGATCACATGCGTGCAGCTGGAGGGTTACTGGAGCGTCACCTTCAGTGTGGCCGGAGTGCTGTACGCGCCCGCACCGCTGAACACCGCGCGCAGGGTGTACGTCCCGGCGGGCAGAACCTGACCGCCCGCGCCGCGGCCGTCCCAGCGGATCTTCTGCACCTCGCTGGTCTCGCCCACGCCGACCGACGTGTTCACGATCTGCATGGTGCACAGCGTGTCCTTGGGGTCAGGCCGCACGATCTCGCCGGCCGCGCTGATCACCTCGAAGCGCACGTCGCAGGCCCCGTGGGCGAGGTTCACGGCCGCCGTGCCGGAGTTCGTCAGGGTAAAGCTCCACGTGGTCGCCTGCCCGGCGCGCAGGGTCGCCGGCCCGCTCAGGCCGGGGCGCAGGGTCGGGGCCAGCAGGGAACCCGCCGCGGGCAGCGTGGTCGCGCTGGGCAGGGTGCCGGTGGCCGGCGTGGTGGGGGCCGGGGGAGTCGCGCCGGCATCGGCGGCCGTGCCCACCTGGTAATCCACGATCCCGGTCGGCAGGTTCGCCTGACGCAGGCGCACCAGCAGCGTCAGGCGGTCCACCGCCGACAGGCCCACCGCGACCACACGGCCCTGCGTGAGGTCCAGCCTGCTGGACTGCAGGGTCTTCAGGCCGTCCAGCAGCGGCACTGCGGCGTCGAGCTGCGCGCGCGTGTACCCCGACGGATACGCGCTGGCGGCCGTGGACTGCGCGAGGACGGTGCCCGTCAGGGGCGCGGCGGCCAGGGTGAGCACGGACAGGGTCAGCAGGGCTCGCTTCATGCTTCTACCCTGACGCGCCCCGGCTGACGCTGGGTGAGGACACCTGACGGAAGAGCACATCCAGAGTGGCGCGCGGCGGTGTACCGCGCCCGCGTGGAGCCGGCCGGGCTGTGACCCCTATACTTCCCGTCATGATTGACGCGGCGCAGATCGACCACCTGGCGGCCCTGGCCCGGCTGCAACTCACCCCCGAGGAGCGGGCGGACATGCAGACGGACCTGGCCCGCATCCTGGGCTACTTCGACCTCCTGAACGGGGTGGATGTGGACGGCGTGGAGGAGATGCAGCGCCCGGTGTCCCTGGTGAACGTGCTGCGCGACGATGTGCCCGGCGAGGTCTTCCCCCGCTCGGTGGTGGAGGCCCTGGCACCCGAGATGCAGGCCGGTCAGGTGCGCGTGCCCCGCACGGTGGAGCAGGACTGATGCTCGATCTCAGGTTCATCCGGGAAAACGCCGGCGCCGTGAAGGAGGCCATCCGCGTCAAGGGCGTGCCTCTTGATCTGGACGACCTGCTGACCCTCGACCGCGACCTGCTGGGCGTCAAGCAGCGCGTCGAGGCCCTCCAGACCGAGCGCAACGCGAACGCGAAGCTGGTGCCGCGCGCCGCGCCGGACGAGCGGCCCGCCCTGATCCAGAAGGGCAAGGACCTGGCCGAGGAGATCCGCACCCTCGAACCGGCCCTGCGGGCGCACGAGGAACAGCTGCGGCAACTGCTGCTGCGCGTGCCGAACATCCCGCACCCCAGCGTGCCGGTCGGCCGCGACGACAGCGACAATGTCGAACTGCGCCGCGAGGGGACGCTGCCCACCTTCGACTTCACGCCGCTCGATCAGGTCGAGCTGCTGGAGCAGCAGGACTGGAGCGACTTCGAGCGCGTGGCGCGCGTGTCCGGCAGCCGCAGCTACCTCCTGAAGGGCGAGGGGGCGCTGCTGGAGATGGCCGTGCAGATGTTCGCCATGAGCACGCTGGCGGAGCGGGGCTTCACGCCGCTGTCGACCACCGCGCTGGTGCGCCCCGAGACGCTGGTGCACTCCGGGCACTTCCCCGGCGACGAGGAAAGCGTGTACAAGCTCGACGGCGACGAGCTGATGCTGGCCGGCACGGCCGAGGTGCCGGTCAACAGCCTGTACGCGGGCGAACAGCTGACGCTGGAGCAGCTTCCCATGACCTTCGCGGCGATCAGCGGCGCGTTCCGGCGCGAGGCGGGTTCGGCGGGCCGCGACGTGCGGGGCCTGATCCGCGTGCACGAGTTCCGCAAGGTCGAGCAGTACGTGATCTGCCGCGCGGACGAGGCCGAGGGCCTGAAGTGGTTCCACGCGCTGCTGGAGAACGCCGAGGCGATCCTGCGGGCGCTGGAGCTGCCGTACCGCGTGGTGCAGAACTGCACCGGCGACATGGGCGCCGGCAAGGTGCTGATGTACGACATCGAGACGTGGGTGCCCAGCGAGCAGGTGTACCGCGAGACGCATTCGTGCTCGTACCTGGGCGACTGGCAGGCCCGGCGCACCGGCCTGCGCTACCGCGACGAGGACGGCAAGCTGGTGTACGCGCACACCCTGAACAACACCGGAATCGCCACGCCGCGCATCCTGGTACCGTTCCTGGAAAACCACCAGCAGCACGACGGCACCATCCGCGTGCCGGCGGCGCTGCGCCCCTACCTGGGCGGCCGCGAGGTGCTGGGCACGCCGGTGCACTGACGCGGCGTCACGGGGTAAGGGCCATGGCCGGTGGGCCCTCCGGCGGCGACTGCACCTCCACGCGGTCACGTCCCGCCGCCTTGGCGCGGTACAGCGCCCGGTCCGCACGCGCCGTCAGGGTGCCCAGGTCGTCCCCGGGCTCTGCGGTGGCCACGCCGAAACTGGCCGTCACGACGCCCACGCCGGGGTGCGGGGTGCGGTGCAGGTGGGCGCGCAGGCGTTCGGCCAGCGCCGCCGCGTGCGCCGTGTCCAGGTCCGGCAGCACCACGATGAATTCCTCTCCGCCCCACCGTCCGGGTGTGTGGGTGGCGTGGAGCTGGGTCCGCAGCGCTCCGGCCACGGCGATCAGCACGTGGTCGCCGGCGTGATGCCCGTGGGTGTCGTTCACGGCCTTGAAGTGGTCCACGTCCAGCATGACCACGCTGCCCGGTCGGCCCTGCGCCGACTGCGCGAGGAGCCCCTCGATGGCGGCGTAGGTGGCGTGCCGGTTGGGCAGCCCTGTCAGCGGATCGGTCAGGGCCTGCCGGGTCAGCCGGGCGTGCTCGCCGGAGATCTTGAGGTACGAGCTGCGGTACCACGCCAGCGCGTACACCAGCAGCAGCACGGTCGCCACCGACACGTGCAGGCGCGCGGCCGTCAGCAGCAGGGCCGGGTCGTTCCGGCCCGACAGCGCCCACATGCCCACCGCCACAGCCAGCACGTAGGTGCCCAGGCTCAGGAGGGCGCCCACACGGATGGGAAAGGCGAGGTACCCGACGATGGCGTTGGCGATCAGCAGCAGGTGCGTGCTGGCGATCAGCAGGGCGGTGTCGGGCGCGCTGCCGGTGCGGGTCAGCGCGAACTGCGTCGTGACTGCCACGGTGTTGGCGGCGTACAGCGTGCGCTCGATGGCTGGCAGCGGCCAGCGCAGCCGCAACCACAGCAGTGCCAGCAGGCACACCGCGATCAGCAGCAGGTCCACGCTGCCCTGCACGCCCAGGCCGCCGCCGCGCGTCCACTCGATCACCCACAGGAAGCCGAGCACCGCCAGCCCCAGGAGCAGCGCCGCCACGTAGATCCGCCGCCGCAGCTCCTCTCTGAGCTGCCCCGGCGTCAGGGTGTGGGGAAGGTCCGGGACGTCTGTGCCCCACAGTTCCCGGTCGCCATACCCCACCGCCATGCGACCACTTTACGAGAGAGCCGCACCGCACTCACTACACTGACGCCATGACTGCCGATCAACCGTCCCGGCCCGACAAGGGCGTGCGGGGCTTTGAACTGGACATCCACGTGACCTTCGCCCGGCCCCTGCCCCGCGAGCACGCTGCCGCCGCCGTGGGCGTGCTGGACGGCCTGCGCGTGGAGCTGTACGCTCCGCACGCGTCGCCCACCCGCGCCCTGACCGGGGGAGAGGACGGCACCACCGACGCCCCAGTGCCGTCTGCCCGCCTGACCGGACCGCTGGGCGACCCCGACTCTGTGCGCGCCGGCCTGGGAGCGCTGCTGTCGGCCGACGCCCGCTACGTGGAGGTCGGGGTGCGCGGCTTCCTGCGCGGCGCGGACGGCCGCACGGAGTGGATGCCGTGGCGGCGCAACGCGGTGCTGCCGCGCGGTGACGCCGCCCGCGTGGCCTTCGAGCCGGGTGTGAAGTACGTGCTGGAGTGACGGGTGCGCGCCGGGGCGGCGCTCAGGCGCTGAGCGGCAGCACGCGGGCGCGGGCCTTGCCGCCGTCCCCGTCGGCCCGCACGGCCAGCACCATGACCTCCAGGTGCACGGGCAGCAGGTACGGCAGCCAGTGCTCGCTCAGCATCCGCAGGGCGCGCGGCGTGTCCTGGACCGGCACGTCCCGCAGCACCACCACGGCGCGCGTGCGCCCGTCGTCGGTCCACACGTCCAGCGAGCCGAGGCGGTCGGCGCCGGAGTGGGAACGGTATTCGAACGGCTGGGCGTGCGTGAGCAGCTGCATATGGGTCGGTCTCCTCCGGGCGTGGGGCTGTAGCGGCAGTGTAGGGGCCGCCGGCGTGCGGATTGTCCCGCGCGGTCCCACCGTGGCGCGGGCCGGTGAATCCGGCGTGAATGGCGGGCGGGGGACCGCTACACTGCCGGCATGGACGGCGTCCGGGAGCTGCTCGGCGAGTACCAGGAGTACGTCCTGGCTTACCGCCTGCGCGTGGCGGTGGGCGGCCGGGTCACGCCGCGCGGTCCTCGGCTGGGCGTGGGCGAGTACGCGGCGCAGCGCATGGAGCGTCAGGCCCTGGCCCGCTCGCTGACGCAGCGGGGCATGGACGCCGGGCAGATGCGCCGCCTGGACGATTTGTCCGACGAGCTGATGTTCGGCTTCTGGCTGAACCCGTCCGAGGTGGCCGCGTTCCTGCGCGCCGCGATCCGCGAGGGCGGGCATCCCGCGCTGGGCGACCCGGCCGCCTTCGCCGCGCTGCTGACGCCCGGCGAGCGCGCCCGGCTGGGCACGGCGGGCGTGCAGCGCGTATGCGCGCACTTCCTGGCGTGCTTCACGCTGGCCGCCCCGATGCTCGATCCGGACGGCCTCTCGGACGCGTTCCGGGTGATCGAGGCGACCCGCCCGCCGCTGTTCCTGGACGACCTGCCGGAGCACGGTGAGTGACGTGTACGGCGCGCTGGGCGGCTGGCTGCGCAGGCTGCTGCCACAGCCCTGTCCCGGCTGCGGCGCCCAGCTCGGCGCCGAACGTGGCCTGTGCCGGGCGTGCCGGGCTGGCCTGCGCCCGCACATCGAGAGCCACAGTCCGCTGCGCGCACAGGCGCAGCCGCACCTCGTCACGCTGGGCACGTACCACGGCGTGCGCCGCCGCGCCGTCCGGGCGCTGAAGTTTGCCGGAGCCCGGGACCTCGCCGGCGTGCTGGGCTCCGCCCTCGCGGACGGTGTGCCGGCCACGTGGGGTGTCGTGGCCGTCGTGCCGGTGCCGCTGCACGCCTCGCGCCAGCGCCAGCGCGGCTTCAACCAGGCGGCGCTGCTGGGCAGGGCGATGGCCGCGCGGCTGGGCGTGCCCTGCGTGGACGCGCTGGTCCGCACGCGCGCCACAGGGCAGCAGGCAAAACAGCACGCCGCCGGGCGGGACGCCATGCACGGCGCCTTCCGCGCGCGGCCCGGCGCGCTTCCGGCAGGCCCCGTGGTGCTGGTGGATGACGTGCTCACGTCCGGCAGCACCATGCGTGCGTGCCAGCAGGCGCTGCTGGACGTGGGCGCCGCCGAGGTCTACGCGGCCGTCGTCGCCCGCTGAGCGGCGGGTTCCGAGCTACAGCCGCGTCAGCAGCAGGATCAGCAGCGCCAGCGCCAGCAGGATCGCCCACGCTGCCAGCGGCGAGACCGTGCGCGCCGGGGGTCTGGCGTGGCCCGCGTACATCCGGGGTGCGGCGCCCCGCAGCCGCGCGCGCTCAGTCATGCCGGTGAAAGCTGCCCTGGTCGTCGAGTGTCTGCTCATCCGTTCCCCCCCGTGGCTTCCTGTCCAGTGTACCCCCACCGGGGGGGTGGACCGGTCAGTTCACGCCCTGCTGGCGCAGCCACAGCATCAGTGCCTCGGCACTCGAGGGATTCGTGGCCAGGGGAACGTCGTGCACGTCGCACAGGCGCACCAGGGCGCTCACGTCCGGCTCGTGCGGCTGGGCGGTCAGGGGATCGCGGAAGAAGAACACGGCCAGCACGCGCTCCTCGGCCAGCCGTGCGCCGATCTGCTGGTCGCCGCCCAGCGGGCCGGACAGCACCCGCTCGACCTCCAGACCCGTCTGCTTGGCGAGAATGCCGCCGGTGGTGCCGGTCGCCACCAGATGAAACTGCCGCAGCACCTCGCGGTGGCCCAGGGCGAACATCGCGAGTTCCAGCTTCTTCTTGTCGTGGGCGATCAGGGCCACCTGCCGTTTGCTGTCAGCGCCGGACGTCATGCCCACATTGTTCCATGTGCGGCGCCGGCCCTCAGCCCTCCACGCGGATACGGCGGTACACGGCCTGCACCGCGCACCACACGCCGTAGCACAGCGTGCCCAGCGCCACGGCCCCCAGCAGGAACTTGCCGGCCGGCTGCCCGTGCAGCCACGTCAGCGCGCCGGACACGCCGACGACCGTGCCCGCCGAGTGCCGCCACGCGGCCGCCAGCACGAAGCCCCCGATGATCGCGCTCAGCACCCCGCGCGACGCGATGCCCACCTGCCCAACACGCTTGAGGGTGCCCTGATACCGCGCGCCAAGGTCCGTGAAGGCCATGCGCTTCATGAACTTCGCGCCGTACGCGGTGTACAGCTGGCTGCCCGCCAGCGCGAAGAGCGCCACAGCCACCAGCCCCAGCAGCAACTGCCCGCCCGGCACGCGCAGCACGGTCTCGGCGGCGCTGGCCGTGCCGCCAGTGGAGTGCCGCGCGCCGCCGTACAGCGCCACCCGTGCGGCGAACACGGCCAGCGCGACGTTCGCGCCGCCACTCAGCAGGTATCCGGTGCGTTTGACCAGCGCGCCGGGCTTCGTGCCATGGTGTTCCGGGTCGAGGAGCGCGCGCAGCAACTGCCACAGCGCGTACCCCACGAGCCCCACGACCAGCAGCCACATCAGCGCGCTGCCGCCCGGCAGGTCCTGGAGGCGCAGCAGCGCGCCCTGCGTGTCGGTGGTCGCGCCGCCGCGCCCCACCGCCACGCTCAGGGCCAGGAAGCCCAGCATGCCGTAGACCACGCCCTTGCTGGCATATCCGACGCGGGCCAGGGCCTCCAGCGCTGGCGCGGCATGGTGCGTGGCAGTGCGGGCGGCGTCCTGGACGTGTCCCTGGAGCTGCTGCCCGGCTCGCTTGAGATCGGTCACCGCCCCAGTGTGCGCTCCGCCCCGCTGCGCAGGAAGCGGGCGGCCTTTGTGATGTCTTGTGAGCTGTCTGCTCTTCTCATGCAACTCAGGCTTACGCTGCGGAAAAATGAGGAGCATGACGGTGCCCGCTCCCGCTTCCCGCCGCCGCCGCACCTTCGGTGTGTACATCGGCCGCTTCGAGCCCCCGCACGCCGCGCACCTGGACGTGATGCTCGAGGCCCTGCGGAGCGTGCAGAAACTCATCGTCGTGATCGGCTCGGCGCGCGCCGCCCGCACGCCGAAAAATCCCTTCACCGCCGAGGAACGCCAGGAGATCATCGCCGCCATGCTTCAGGAAGCCGGCGTCCAGAAGGCCCGGCTGCTGTTCGTGCACGTCCGCGACTACTTCTACAACGAGACCCTGTGGCTCAGTGAGGTGCAGCGCGGCGTGCAGGCCCACACGCGCGGCAGCAGCGACGTCGCCCTGATCGGCCACATCAAGGACGAGAGCAGCTACTACCTGCGCTCCTTTCCCGCGTGGGAATTCATTCCCACCCACGTCGTCAGCGGCCTGTCGGCCACGGACGTTCGCCGCGCGTACTTCGAGGACCGCCCGGAGGACGTCGCCCGCATGGTGCCCCCCGCCGTGAACGCCTTCCTGAGCACCTTCCGCGCCACACCCGAATATGCCGAGCTGCGCGCCGAGTACGACTACCTGCGCGACTACCGCGCGTCGTGGCAGGGCGCCCCCTTCCCGCCCGTGTTCCTGACGGCCGACGCGGTCGTCACCCGCAGCGGCCACGTCCTGGTGGTGCGCCGCGACGGCCTGCCCGGCCGGGGCCGCCTCGCCATGCCCGGCGGCTTCGTGGGCCAGACCGAGACCCTGCTGCAGTGCGCGGTGCGCAAGGTGCGCGGCGAGAGCGGCCTGAACGCCGCGATTCCGCTCGAGACCCAGCTGCGCAGCCAGCAGGTCTTCGACTACCCGGACCGCAGCCTGCGCGGCCGCACCGTCACGCACGCCTTCCATTTCGACCTCGGCATCGGGCAGCTTCCAGTGCTCGCCGGGGACGGCGCCGCGTGGATGCCGCTGGGCGACGCCATGGCCCGCCCCGAACAGTTCTTCGAGGATCACCACGCGATCATCGAACACTTCCTGATGCGGGGGTGAGGGGAGACGGCGGGTGGATCGGGGTGGCAGGAGCGTCAATCCGCCCAGCAGCAGGTCTGGTCGATCAAGGCGAAGAGGCCAGCGCCCAATTCGTGCTCTCCAGTGTCGAGGTCGAGATCAGGGCGGCCGCGCCACCGCCGTCCACGGGCTGGAGCCAGGTGAGACCACGAACGGGAAGGGTGGTCTCAGTGCGGGCTGCGAGGTCGATCAATTCGGCGCCGGCCGAACCCGTTCCCCACAGCTTGGTGGAATCCGCATGGTCGAAGCCCGCGAAGTTCTCCACGTTCAGCGAGGAGAACGTCACGAACTGGACGCTGCCGTCCACGTTCAGGTGCCTTAGCTGATATTCCCCGCCGCTGCCGCGTGTCCAGATGCTGCCGTCATCGCTCACGGCTAGAGCCCGGACCACCTGCGAACTGCCCCCGACATCGACCGCCGTGAGCGTGGCGGTGGCGGTCGCTACTCGGAATGCGTCGCTGCTCTGACTGGACTGGATGACCAGCGTGCGCCCGTCGTTGCTCATGATCATGCGCGCAAAGGACGCGTTGCCGAAGTTGCGCGGACACGTCACGGCCGTGCCGCCGCTCCCCATCGTCCAGTAGCACAGCGACTGCGTCGGGGCCGAGCCGCTGTAGTCCAATCGCAGGAACCACACGCGTCCCTGTGCGTCCACGGTGTTAGCCGGCGTGTCCAGAGCGGTAAACGGGTGAGTGAAGGTGCTCTGGGCGCCGGCCGTGCTGATCTTCGAGCCGTCCGTGCCCTTGTCGTTCAGGGTCAGCAGGTCACCCGTGCGGGTCGTGATCAGCCGCGTGCCGGAGTTCGGCACGGTCGCCTGCGCCACCTTCGCGCCGTTCACGTACCGTCCAAACGTGGCGGTCTCGGTGCCGGTCTGCGGATCGAAGGTCGAGCCGGTCAGGAGCCACACGCCGCTGCCAGAGGAGGCATGGCCCGTCACTTTCGGGCCAACGGACGTTGACGCCGGCATGATGCTCAGCGTGCCTGTCGCGCTGGCCGGAGTGGCGGAGGACGTGACGGTAATGGGGTAGGTGCCGAGCGGCGCCGCGCTGGAGACGGTTACGGGGATGTGCGCGGTGGTCGTGTTGCCCTCAGCGAGCTGTACGGTGACTGGCTTGGCCGTGACGCCACCGGGCAGATTCCCGAGCGTGAGCGTGGTAGAGCCACTGAATCCGTACGTGCTACGCGCGGTGATAGCCACCGTGCCCGGCTGGCCGCGCGTGACCTCCGCGACTCCGTACTGAACGCCCAGTTCGATGTTCGGTTGCGGAATAGTCACATACTGCGTGAATTCCCACGACACGCCGGCGCCCGCCGCGCGCACCGTGAAGGGATAGGAGCCGGCAGGTGCAGTCGCCGCCGCACTGACCGTCAGATCGATGTTGGCCAGGCCTGTGAGGGTCACCGTGACGGGAGCCGCGCTCACACCAGTCGGCAGATTCAGCGGCGTGACGGTGACCGGGCCGTGGAACCCGTTGATGGCCTCCAGGCGGATCGGCACCTTGATGCTGGTGCCCACCAGCAGCTCCAGTCCATATCCTGGGCCAGATGCGTAGATCGCCGGCCGCATGACGTTGATCAGGACGAGGGACGAGCCCACCTGCTTGCCCGCTGAGTCCCTGACGATCAAGGTCGCATTCATGTTCCCCGTTCCGTTGCCCGTGTACCGGAACGTCAGCGGCGTGTCGAGGCGCTGCGCTTTCATGCCCAGACCGGAGAGAAACGTGGCGGCGGTCGGCCGGAGGCCCTGTCCCGATAGGGCAGGCAGGGTCAGGGTGGCCGGCTCGACGCTCAGGCCGGGGAGATCGGTGCTCAGGTGGATCTCGCCGCTGAAGCCTCCGTCTTGGTAAATCCTCGCCGCGACGACCACAGGGTCATCGTCAACGAAGGTCAGGGGCCGGCTCAGGTCATAGCTCACTCCGACCGCTGGATCGAAGCTCTTCGCGACCAGCTTCGTGCGGGCGGCCGGAGCGGGCGTATGCAGGGAAAGGGTGTAGCCGTCGTAGGCGTATTCCACGGCGTTCCAGCCGGCCCGGAGCGTCACGTCGTAATCGACGTTGCCGCCCGAACATGTGACGACGCCCTTCGCGGTCGCTGCGCCGTCGCTGTAGATTCGCGAGACCACGCTGCCGTTCAGGGCCGCGCCGCTCACGAACTGTTCCGTGATGGTGCCGTACGCGTCGGATTGTGGGCTCAGTGCGTACAGCCGGCTGAAGCGGGAAATGGTCGGGAAGCCGCTGCTGGTGCCGTCGAAACTACACCCACTGCCCGGAGGGGGAAGGAGCGTCACCTGCGGCGCGTCGGCCGGCGCTTCGGTCAGGTTCACTGTCACCTTGCCGTCTGCGCTGAGCTGACCGATATTCACGGTGCTGACGCTGGTTGTGCTGCCCAGCATGACTATCCCCGCCGCCGGAAACGTCGCGCCAGTGGTCTGTCCTGTGATCGTATCCGGATTGATCGTCTGGCCGGTTTCCGACTCGTTGGGCGGCGTAGGCGGGAGCGTTCCGCTGCCACCGGCGCAGGCGACGAGGGCAGTGGTGAGTGCAAGGCTGGCGAGAAGCCGCAGTGGTGTCTTCATGAATGCTCAAAATTCTAATGATTCTAGCGGGGTCGCTGTGCGTCACATGCGCTGATCCCCCCAACGTGACCAACCTTCCCGGCGTTCCGGTACGCGCGCCCCTACACTGAGGCCCATGCTGCTGGCCCGCTCCCCGACCGCTCACCTGGAGGGGTTCCTGCGGGACACCCTGGGGGGCGGGGCGGCGCGGCTGCACGTCGAGGAGTCCGCCGAGGCGCGCACGCTGGGCGTGGGCGAGCTGGGGTGGTCGCCGGCGGTGGCGCGCGGCTTCGGCTTCGACCGGGTGTACGCGCACCAGGCCGAGGTCTACCGCCTGATGCGTGAGGGCCGGCACGTGATCGTGACCACCCCGACCGCGAGCGGCAAGACCGGCGCGTTCTTTCCCGGCGTGTTTGAGCGCCTGGAGCAGGGCCCGCAGGCCACGGCCCTGTTCGTGTACCCGCTGGTGGCGCTGGGGCAGGACCAGCGCGACAAGCTGCTGGCGTTCCGGGAGCGCGGCGGCTTCGCGTGGGACGTGGGCGCGTTCCAGGGCGCGGCGCAGGTGCCGGACGTGTTCCGGGACGGCGTGCGGATGGTCACCGCCACGCCGGACAAGCTCCACTGGTCGCTGACGCAGCCGCGCGTGCGCGATTTTCTGTCGCGGCTGGCGTTCATCGTGCTGGACGAGGCCCACACCTACCGGGGCGGCTTCGGGTCGGAGGTCGCGGGCATGCTGCGGCGCGTGCTGGACCTCGCGCGGGCGCTGGGGGCGAACCCGCAGGTGGTGCTGAGCACCGCGACCATCGGCAACCCGGCCGAGTTCGCGCGGGAACTGGCGGGCGTGGACGCCGTGGAGGTCAGCGAGTCCGGCGCGGCGAAACCCGGCAAGCTGTACTACCTCGCGGACCACCGGGGGCAGCCGCGGCGCTTCTGGAACGCGGTCATGGATGCGAGCAGCCGCCACGGCCTGAAGGTGCTGGCGTTCTTCCGGGGGCGCTCGCGGGCGGCGCGGCTGTATTCCACGTACCGGGCTCAGCCGCAGTACGCGGGACGCGCGCACCTGTATATGGCCGGCACCAGCGACCGCGAGGGGAGACTCTCGGAGTTCCGCCGGGCCAAGAGCGGGGTGATGTTCGCCACCAACGCCCTGGAGGCCGGCGTGGACATCGGGGACCTGGAGGTCGTGATCATCGACGGGTATCCGGGCTCGCGCATGGCCTTCCGGCAGATGGCGGGCCGCGCGGGCCGGGTCGCGCCGGGGCTGGTGCTGTACCTGCCGTCCCTGAACGAGCAGGGCGTGCCGCAGCCCGCCGACGCCTTTTACAGCAACGCTGGCAATTTCCTCGACCTGCTGACCGGCCCCATCGAGAAGGCGGTGGTGGAGGCGCAGAATCCCTACCTGTCGCCCAAGCACCGCGCCCGCGCGAACGAGGAATTCCGCTCGGCGGGCCTGCCGCTGTGCTACCCCGATGCGGCGCAGCGGCCGGACGCCAGCGTGCAGAAGTACTGGAACCTGCGTGGCGAGGGCAGCCAGAAGTTCGTGGTGGTCGAGGCCGCCGACTGGGAAAAGCACGGCGTGAAGGCGCTGGATCTGCCGCTGGAATCACCCAGCCAGCACTACGCGCTGACCGAGAAGCACGAGGGCGCGGTGTTCACGCTGGACGGCCAGGGCTACAAGGTGGTGCGCTGGGAAAAGCACCCGGCCGGCACCGCGATCCTGGTCGAGCGCTTCGAGGCCGCGAACCTGTTCACGCGCGGCCTGTACGCCACCACCGTCACGCCGCGCGGCATGGGCGAGTGGCAGCGGCGCGGTCCGCTGGCCTTCCGCCACGGCGAGGTGGTGATCCGCCGCCGCTACACCGGCTACCAGATGCTGCGGCAGGTGTTCGAGCGCGTGTGCACCGGCTGCGACCGCGAGCCCGGCGAGACCGAGCGCGTGTGTGCCAAGTGCGGCGGGCGCATCCAGGACCGCATGCAGGACCACAAGCTCTCGGAGCACCTGTACGACGAGCCGGTCGAGCTGCCGCCCTTCCGCACCAGCGCCCTGGAGATCGGCATCGATGCGCGCAGCACCGAGCGCCCGACGGCGGTCGCGCATACCCTCAAGCACCTGCTCCAGAAGGTCACGCCTGAGCGCGTGGCGTGCGACGAGAACGACCTCGCAGGCGCGTTCCGCGACGGCCACGACACTTATTTCTACCTGTACGACGACTGGCTGGGCGGCCTGGGCGTGTCGCGCCGCGCGTACGAGCACCTGGACGACCTGCTGCACCGCGCGCTGCACCTGAGCGCCAAGACCTGCTGCACGTCCCCGGAGGGCTGTTACGCATGCATCGCGGTCGGCCGCTGCTCGGCGCCGTTCCTGCCCAGCGGCGAGCGGCGGCCCACCGACAAGCACGCCACGCGCGCGTTCCTGGAGGGTGTGCTGGGCGTGAGCGCCGCGCCGGATACCGGGGCAGACGTGCTGCCGGACGCCGTGCCGGACCTGCCGCCCTCGTGGCCGCTGCAGGCGCGGGAACTGCTCGATCTGCACGGGCTGTCGCTGCCGGAGGTCAGCGCCCGCCTGGGGCTGCCCAGCCGCGAGATCCAGCGCATGGTGGACACCAAGGCCCCGCTGCGCCTGAGACACCCGAAGTTCGGCGAGGGCGTGTTCATGTCGGGCTTCCACCAGGGCGAGCGGCGCGAGGTGCTGGTGTACTTTCCCGGTGTGGGCCAGAAACGGCTGCTGCTGGTGCACGCCAGCCTGACCGTGATCGAGGAATCACCCACCCCGGCCGGGGCGCCGTCAAGTTGACCCTTCTCGCCGGGCACGGCTATACTCCCGATGCGCCCGGCGCCGGCGTTCCGGCGCGGCACAGGGATATGGTGTAATGGCAGCACAACAGATTTTGGATCTGTTTGTCTAGGTTCGAATCCTAGTATCCCTGCCACCCACACGGCCTCCACATCGGGGGCCGTGTTCCGTTGGATGGGCCGCAGTGCGCGTCGACCCAGCCGATCAGGAAGGAGTCATGAGGGGAAACGTCGCCGGCCTCACGTTCCGTCAGCCACGCTTCACCGGGCGTCAGGCGCCGCGGACTACCGTGAGGGTATGAAGAAGCGCACCCTCCTGCTCGCCGTCACCGCGTCCCTGCTCGGCCTGGCTGCGCCCGCTTCCGCGGCGCCGAAGATCAGCGCGCAGAGCATCATCGTGAACCCGGTGCCCACCTCCCTCAGCGTTCAGGTGTGGGTCAACCGCGATCCCAGCGGCGCGCGCACCCCCAGCTACCGCATCGGCGAGAACATCAGCATCTCGGCCCGCGTGAGTGAAGACGCCTACGTGTACCTGTTCAACATCAACCCGGACGGCACCACCGACCAGATCCTGCCCAACCGCCTGGGCGGCAGCAACTTCGTCCGGGCGGGGCAGATCCGCACCTTCCCCAGCGCCAGCGACAACTTCCAGTTCAACATCGCGGGGCCGTACGGCCTGAACAAGGTGCTGGTCATCGCCAGCCGCACTCAGCTGAACCTCAGCGAACTCAGCTCGTACTCCAGCGGTCAGGCCTTCGCGACCGTGAAGCCCCAGAGCCCGGCCCGACTGGCGCAGGCGCTGAGCATCGTGGTCGATCCGGTCACCCAGCCCGTGCCGCAGCAGGACTGGACGAGCGACGCCGTGCAGTACAACGTCGCGTACTGATCGGCCCTATATCGGAGCGCCCGGACGACTCGCCGTCCGGGCGGTTCTCTTGTCCTGCCGAACAGGCCGCTTACGGATGCGGTCCGACCGGCACGCGCCGTGCGGGCCACTGCGCCAGCCCCGCTCCGGCGAGGATCAGGGCGCCGCCCAGCAGCGCGCCCGCGCCCACCTGCTCGCGCAGCAGCAGCGCCGCGAGCAGCACCGTGAACAGCGGCTCCAGCGTGCCCAGCAGGCTGGCGCGCGTGGCCCCCAGGCGGGCGATGGCGCCGTACAGCGCGGGCACGGCCACGATGGTCGGGATCACGGCCATACCGACGATCACGCCCCACTCGTCGGGGCGGTCCGGAACATGCAGGGTGCCGCGCACGCTCGCCAGGGCACCGAAGGTCACGCCCGCCACCAGGGCCATGTGCGCGGTCGCCGCGACGGGCGAGACGCCGCGCAGCCAGCGCTCGGACGCGCTGAGGTACAGGGCGTACAGCGCCCCGGCGGCCGCGCCGCACAGCAGGCCCACGGCGTCACGGTCGTCCGGGCCGGGCAGGCCGATCACCAGTACCAGGCCCAGCAGGGCCAGCGCGACGGCGCCCAGCTGCGTGCGGCGCGGCGCGCGGCCCTGCCCCCACGCCAGCAGCACCACGAAGGCCGGCGCGGAGTACAGCAGCAGGCTGGTGGCCCCGGCGGTGACGCGGCCCAGCGCCACGAAGTACGCCAGCGTGGCGACGGTGTACAGCAGGCCCACGCCCAGCAGCCGGGTGCGGACGGCCCACGTCAGGCGGCCGGACAGCGGCAGCAGCAGCGCGGCCACCAGCGCGAAGCGCCATGCCAGCGCGTCGTGGCTGTCCAGGCCCACCTGGGTGGCGAGCTTGCCCCACACGCCCAGCGTGGAGAACGCCACGGCCGCGACCACGCCCAGCCCTACCCCGGCGCGGGTGTCGGAGCGGAGCGGGGCGGCGGTCGTGGTCACGGGCGCCAGTGTAGGCGAGACCGGCGTGTTCGTGACGTCCGGACACCGCGATCTGCACCTGTCGCGCTAGCCTGCGGGATGTGAATCCGCCCGCCCCCACCCCCCGGCCGTGGCAGGTGGTGGTGAGCCTCCCGCTGCCCGCCCACGATTTCGGCGTGCCACACGGCTTCGCCGGGCCGGTGCCGCTGGGTTGCCGGGTGCTGGTGCCGTGGCGGGGCGAGCTGGCGGTGGGTCTGGTCGTGGGCGAGGGCGATCCGCGCGCCGGGCATCGCCTGCGCGAGGCGGTCCACGTGCTGGACGATCCGGCCCGGCCGTGGGTGATCCCCGCGACCGTCCAGGGCCTCACCGCGTGGGCGCAGGACGCGCGCATCCCCGCCGGCCTGATCTGGGGCGACCTGCTGGGCATCGGCTGGGAGGCCGCGTATACCCACACGGTCCGGGCGGTGGCGGGTGCTGACCTGAGCTCGTTCTCGCGCCGGGCCCCCACAGAGCGCTGGACGGACGCCGGCGCCTTCGCGCCCGCCCTGCTGGACGCCATCCGCGCGCAGGGCCTGCTGGACGAACGCTTCACGCCCCGTCCCCGCACCACCACCGCCGTGCAGGCGCGCGCGCTGGAGGACGTGCCGCCCGCCGCCCGGCAGAGCACGGTCATCCGCGCGGTGCCCGGCGCGGCCGCGCGCCTGACGCCGAAGCAGGCTCAGGCGGCCGCGTGGCTGGCCCAGCACGGCCCGGAGGGCACCCTGAGCGCGTGGGCCAAGGCCGCGGGGGTGAGCGCGGCCGTTGTGACCGCCGCCCTGAACGCCGGCGCGGCCGAGTACGTGCAGGTCCAGGCCCCGCCGCCCGCCGCGTGGGAGTGGCTGCGCGCCCAGGGGCCTACCGACACCTATGCCGCGTGGGCAAACCGCGCCAGTGCGGACGGCGTGCCTCTGTCGCCCACGCAGGCGGGCACCCTGGCACTGCGCGGCTGGGCCGACACCGTGGACGTGCCCGCGCCGCTCCCCGCCCTGCCGGCCCCGTGCCCGCTGGCGGCCGACCCCACCCTGCCGGACCGCCTGCCGGACGGCCCGCTGTGGCGGCTGCACGGGGGCCGCGCGGCCACGCGCTTCGGGGTGCTCGCGCCCCGGCTTGCCCGGCTGCTGGAACAGGAGCGTGGCGTGCTGGTGCTCGCGCCCGACGCCACCACCCTGCGCCGCGCGTGGGACGGCCTCTCCGGTCTGGCGGCGGCGTGTGGCACGCGCGCCGTGCAGCTCAGCGGCACCCTCTCGGAGGCGCAGCGCGAGCACACCTGGGAGCTGATCCAGTCCGGCGCGGCGCGGCTGGTGATCGGCAGTGGGCACGCCCTGAGTGCCCCGCTGCCGGGTCTGGCGCTGCTGGTGGTGCTGGAGGAGGCCAGCGACGCGCACAAGCTCCTCTCGGGCAGCCGGGCGTTCCTGCCGGACGTGGCCGCGCGAATTGCCGCCGCGCACGGGGCCGCCGTGGCGTCGGTGGGCGCGGCGCCGGCTGCCGAGAGCGTGCCGCAGCCCGGCGCGGTGCTTCCGCCGCCGCGTGCCCGCCTGCACGTCGTGGACTATGCCAGCCCGCCCGAGCAGCCGCAGCTCGGGCCGCTGTCCGGCGTGCACCTCGCGCCGGGCGACCTGGGCTATCCCCTCAGCCACGACCTGGCGCGGGTGCTGCGGCAGGTGCAGGAACGCGGCCGGCAGGCGGCGCTGCTGGCGCCCAGGCGTGGGTACTCCGCCCTGCTGCGCTGCCCGAACTGCGAACACACCCCGCACTGCCGCAACTGCGACGTGCCGCTGCGCTTTCACCAGGACACCCGGCAGCTCACGTGCCACCAGTGCGGCTACCACGAGGGCATCCCGGACCGCTGCGACCACTGCGGCGAGCGCATGTGGAAGGCCCGCGGCCCCGGCACCGAGTGGATCGCCCAGGAGGTGCAGAAACTGCTGCCGGGCTGTCCCGTGTACCGCTACGACAAGGACCGCCAGGACGACCTGGCCCCGCTGATGGCCGGCGAGAGCGGCGTGGTGGTGGGCACGCAGCTGCTGCTGTCGCAGGACGCGCCGCCCAACCTCGCCCTGATCGGAGTGACGCTGGCCGACACGTGGCTGAACGTCAGCGACTTCCGCGCCAGCGAGCGCTACCACCGCCTGCTGCGCCAGCTCGCCGAGTGGCACCCCACCCGCGCCCCCATGCTGCTGGTGCAGACCTTCCAGGCCGACCATCCCGCCCTGAAGGTCATGGTCGAGGGCCGCGACACCCTGGCGTACCCCGCCGCCGAGGAACGCGCCCGCAAAGAGCTGGGCTACCCGCCGCACGCCCGGCTGGCGCAGATCGAGGTGACGGCCCGCGAGGCCAAGCGCGCCCAGGTCGCCGCGCAGGAACTCGCGGACGCGCTGCACGGGGCCGGCGCGACCGCCCAGGAGGTGCTGGGCCCGGCCCCCAGCCCGGTGGCCCGGCTGCGCGGCGTGTACCCCTACCACCTGTTCCTGCGCGCCCGCAGCGACGCCCGGCTGGGCGAACTGCTGCGCGTGCTGGACACCCGCACGTGGAAGGCGCGCGTGCGGGTGGACGTCAATCCGCGGGGGGGGCTGTAGGCGACGGCCGGGGTGCGGCGCCTCGGTATCCTGCGGCCATGAACGACTGGGACGATCTGCTCCTCACGGGCGGGTTCGCGCCGCGCGAGGCCATCGTCGCGGGTCTGACGGTGGCCCAGGTGTCGGCGCGGCCGAACGATGTGCCGCACAGCATCTATCAGGAGCTGTGGCACGCGGCCATGGTGCTGAAGCTGTCTCTGGACGGGGGCCGCTCGGCCCTGGAACGCTGGCCGTACGAGGGGCACTTTCCCACGTCCGCCGCCCCTGCCGACCAGCAGGCGTGGGACGACCTCGTGGAGCTGTTCCTGACGTCCTCGCGGCGAGCAGTCGTCCAGGCGAGGGACGACCGCTGGCTCAACGCCCCGGAGCCCGGCTATCCGCACTCGACGTGGCGCGACGGGCTGGAGTTTCTGGCCGTCCACACCGCGTACCACCTGGGCAAGATCGTCGCGCTGAGGCAGGCCCTGAAGCTCTGGCCGTAGGTACCACGGGCGCTGCGGAGGCCCGGCCCGGGCGTCAGTCCACTGCTGCCCCGAACTCCACCCCGGCCGCCGCGCGTTCCAGCGCCGCGTACGCGCCGTCTCCGGCACGCAGTCGATCCGGCGGGCCGTCGTCCACGATGTGCCCGCCGGCCAGCACCAGCACGCGGTCGGCGGTGCGGGCGAGGCTGAGGCGGTGCGTGACGATCAATGCGGTGCGGCCCCGCATCAGGCCCTGGAGCGCGGCGACCACCTGCGTCTCGCTTTCGGCGTCCACGGCGCTGGTGGGCTCGTCCAGCAGCAGGATGGTGGGCTGGGCCAGCAGCGTCCGGGCGATGGACAGGCGCTGGCGCTGTCCGCCGGAGAGCTTCACGCCGCGCTCGCCCACGACGGTGTCCAGACCCTGCGGCAACGCCTCCACGAAGGCCAGGGCATGGGCCGCGCTCAGGGCGGCGCGCACCTCGTCGTCGTCAGCGTCCGGGCGGGCGTAACGGACGTTGTTGCCGACCGTGTCGTGGAACAGGAAGGTGTCCTGCGCCATGCCGACTGCCGCGGCGCGCAGACTGTGCAGCGTCAGGTCGCGCACGTCCACGCCGTCCACCCGCACGACCCCCGCCTGCGGGTCAAAGGTGCGCGTCACCAGGCCCAGCAGCGTGCTCTTGCCCGCGCCGGACTCGCCCAGCACGGCGACGCGCTGCCCGGCCGGGATATGCAGCGTGACGTTCCGCAGGATCGGCCGCGCGGCGTCGTAGCCGAAGGTCACGTCATCGAGGTCGATGTGGCCGTGGGCGGGGACTGGCAGGGGCCGGGCACCGGGGCGCTCCTGGACGCTCACGGGGGCGTCCAGCACCTCGAACACGCGCCGCCCGCTGGCCTCGGCGCGTTGCAGCAGGTCGCCGATGTTCACGAGGTCGTCGATGGGGCCGTAGAAGTAGCGGCCGTAGCCCCGGTACGCCAGCAGGCCGCCCAGCGTGAACTGTCCGGCGAGGATCAGCCACGCGCCGCCGCCCAGCATGATCACGTTCCCCAAGTTCCCCACGAAGCGCGCCAGCGGGAAGGCGCGGTTGCGGATCATCACGGCCTCCACCCCCACCCCGTACAGGTCGCGGCCCAGCGCCTCGATGCGGGCCGTCTCGGCGTCCTCGCGCGCGAAGCCCTGCACCACCCGGATACCGCTGAGGCGATCCGAGATCAGCGCGCTCAGGTCGCCCAGGCGAGTGCGGGCAGCGCGGTACGCGGGCCGCACCGTCTGCGCGTAGCGGCGCAGCATCAGCCCCACCGCGATCATCGGCAGGGTGGTCAGCACGCCCAGCAGCGGTTGCAGCCAGATGAAGATGCCCACCACGCCCACGAGGCGCAGCGCGTTCGCCAGCACCGCGTCGGTGCCGCGCACCAGCACGTCCTGAAGGGCGTCCACGTCGCCGGTCACGCGGGCGATCAGGTCGCCGGTGCGCTGCGACTCGAAGTACGCCGCCGACTGCCCCTGCAGGGCGCGGTACAGCGCCAGGCGGATGTCCAGCGTGAACGCCTGCCCCGCGCGCTCCAGCAGCACGCCGCGCCACGCGGACAGCAGCTGCTGCACGGCGAACACGCCCACCAGCAGCGCCAGTTGCCCGCCGATGAACGCCCAGTCGCGCTGCGCGATGCCGTGGTCCACCACCCTGATCCACACCAGCGGCGGGTACAGCTCGGCCACCACGCTGCCCAGCAGCAGCGCCAGCCCCAGCCCCACGGTGCGCCGGTAGGGCGTGAGCAGGCCGTACAGGCGGCGCAGGACGGTGGGGGGAGGCGTGGTCATGGGGGCGAGGATACGCGGCTGCTCTCAGGTCATCCGCGCTGCTTCTCGCACTTCCAGCCAAGACAGAAGTTTCCACGTATGATGCGCTGGGAGAATCCTTCAAATCGTTATTGCTCGCGGCCAAAATCAGCACCTGTTCCTCGGCTAACAAACAGTCAACCGGCGCGGCAGCGCGGCTTATAGGAACGGGGCTCCGGTCTCTTCGTCCAGATTCCGCGCGGTAATAGCGTGTGCCGAGATAAATAATAAGTCTGTTGTCGTTTTATAGGCCGGCAATAGGGCTATTCGGGTGGATTTGCCCGGTCATTGAGTTGATACTGGATGTATGGGATTTCTCGAAAGTCGCCCTGATCTGACCAGCACTGTCTTCTCCAGCCAAGACCTTGCGACGGCAAAAGAGGTACTCGTATCGCTGATCTCGAGTTTAGACGCAGATTGGCTCGAGACCCCAACGGGTCCACTGGGATTGCAATGGCTCGGCGAGGGGTTGTATTCGGCAACCTTCCTCATTCATGTTGCCCAGATTGTGTATGTTCTAGACAGAAACGTGACGCAACGGTCTGTTCCAATTTTTCGAGATAAGTTGAAACAAATACTGCGTCCGCCTCGGCGCGAGGGCTCTTTTGAAGAGTTGCTTAGCGAACTGGAGGCCGCTGCACTGCTGGCTCATCGTGTGAGTCCGATCTCATTTGAACCACTGGTTCCAGAAAGCGCAATCTTTGCGCCCAACAAGCCACGTTCTCCAGATTACGGTGTCCGCCTACCTGATGGCGACGTATGCTTTGAGGTGACCAATGTGCATATTGAGCTACTGGAATCCTGGGACATTGCTGCACAGCACATGGGCGACTTGATCAACAGACAGGTGTTGAAAAAAGGGCTACGCCGAGAGGTTTCAGTATCGGCATCGGTACGCGCAAGCCGTACCGACCTCGCCGACCTCTCCAAGATCGCACTCCCTCGAATTCTTGGTGAAGCTGCTGGCGAAATGGTCGTAGTGCTTGGTGCACATGGAAACGCAAAAGTGCATTGGAAATCGATTCCTCATCTGTGGGTGGAGCCAGGTAGGATGCCGCATTTTCCGGTTGATATTCAACTCGGCTCGAATACTGTGGCGACGTTCGGCGGCGCGCCCAGTCCAGCCTCGTCTGTACTCTGGAATCCAGTGATCAACGGCGAGGAGATCAACGAAAACGTTATCAATTCGATAAGAAACTCACTGAGATCTAAGCGGAAGCAGATGAAGGTTTCAATGCCCTATATTTTGATTGTTCGACTGGCTCATCGTAGGATGGATAGGCTATTGATCAGTCATTTTATTCATAACCGCTTGTTCCCAAACCCTGAGTACTCCTGGATGACTGGCATCGCGCTTTTTGTGCCTCGAAGAAACTGGGAGTCGATTAGCGAGGAAGCCTCTCTTCTTCTTCACATCAATGAGAACTCACGTTTCCCCCCTCAAAGTCTCTCATGCAGCTCTTTGATGGGACTGAGCAGTTCCACACTTAGACCATCTGCGCGCCCTTTGATTTGTGTTGGCGAAGCAAATCATTATTCCCTGGGCGCTGCTTCATGTTTTCTGAGGGCTAGTTGATCTAGGCAAGTCGGGGAAATCGTCTCCACCTGGGTTAACCAACTCGATCCAGTTGATCGCTTCTATACACGGCTGGCCTTCCTAACGTGCCCGTGCATAGGTCTTGCCCAGACGTGAAGAACGTAGTTCACCCAAACCTGCTGTCCATCTTGGATGGCAGACGTCATTGTCTGAGCTTCGGAGCGTAGCGCCGCGTCATCCACAGAACGACTGTACGGGATGCCTCTGCACGGATCAGCGTCGTAAACACCTGCATCCACTATCCTTCCCTCATGACCGCGCCCGAGCCCCATGATCAGCGCATTCCCGTGGTCGTCGTGGGCGGCTTCCTGGGAGCCGGCAAGACCACGCTGGTCAACCACGTGATCCGCTCGCTGCCGCACCGCCTGGGCGTGATCGTGAACGAGTTCGGGCAGGCGGGCGTGGACGGCAGCCTCATCGAGCGCCTGCAGGACGACGTGACCGAACTGACTGCCGGGTGCCTGTGCTGCACCGGCCGGGACGACCTGCTGCGGGCGCTGGTGACCATCGCCATGCGCGAGCACCGGCCCGACGCCGTGGTGGTGGAGCTGTCGGGCGTGGCCGACCCGACCCCGGTGCTGACCACGCTGCTGGAGCGCTCGGTGCGCGCGGCCTTCCGCGTGACCACCCTGGTGGCCGTGGTGGACGCCAGATACGCCCTGCAAACCCTGCGCGAGCACCCGGAGGCGGCGCGGCAGCTCGCCTACGCGAACGTGGTGGTGCTGAACAAGACCGACCTCGCCGATCCGGCGCTGCTGGACCACGCCGAGGACGTGCTGCGCGGCGTGAACCCGCTGGCAGAGATCCGGCGCGTGGAGCGCGGGCAGATCGACGCCGCCGCGCTGCTCGCCCGCGACGACTTCGACCCGCGCGTGTTGGCCGGCGTGGACGACCGCGCGGTGCACACGCCGGGCCTGAAGGCCTTCACGCTGCGCGCGGAGCGGCCGCTCGACCCCTACGCGTGGCAGCGCTTCATGACGGACTTCCTGCTGTCGCGCCCGGCCGAGGTGCTGCGCGCCAAGGGTTTCCTCGATCTGCACGGGTACCCGCAGCGCATCCTGTTCCAGGCGGTGCGCGACCTGTTCACGGCCGACGCGTGGGACGCCGGCGACGGCACCTCGGAACTCGTGGTGATCGGACGCGGGCTGGACCGCGCCGAGTTCCAGGCCGGCTGGGACGCGTGCGTGATTCCCGACCCGGCCGACCTCATCCCGGACTGAGGGTCTAAATCCGTCTGAACCCGCTTCCCACACCGGCGCGGAACGCGGCGTCTAGGGTGACTCCAGCACAGGAGGTCCGTCATGTTCAGCCTGCCCACCCGCAAGCAGCCGCCCGCGTACGTCGTCGAGGACGCCGTGAGCAACCATGACGCGCTGGAGACCGCGGCCGACGCCCTCCAGACGCTCCTGAAGGGTGCCGAGGCTGTGGTGCCCGACGCCGTGCTCGACCTGCTGCACGGCGAGAGCGTCGGGCACCCGGTCCATCCGCTGCTGGTGCACCTCCCGCTGGGCGGCTGGGTGATCGCGGCGGTGCTCGATCACCTGCCCGCGAAGTCGCCGGGCGCCAACGACCACGCCGCCGATGTGGCCCTGACGCTGGGCACGCTGGGCGCCGTGCCCACCATCGCGACCGGCTGGCTCGACTGGAGTAACACGCGCGGCGAGGCCCGCCGCACCGGCCTGATCCACGGCGCGCTGAACGAGACGGCGTTCCTGCTGAACGTCGGCTCGCTCGTGGCGCGCCGCCGGGGAAGGCGCGGGCTGGGCAAGGCGCTGTCGGGCGCGGCGCTGGGTCTCGCCGTGGCGGGCGGTTTCCTGGGCGGGGAACTCGTGTACCGGCACGGCCTGGGCGTCGGGCGCACGCTGGCGCACCGGCAGGGCTAGGAGCGACGGCGCCACCGGGCACGCTCGCCGGTGACGCCGTGCCGGGACGGCCTAGCGCCGCAGCGCGCGCGCGAAACTCTCGGACGCGCGGAGCTTCATGTCCTCGATGGCGCTCCAGTCGGGGGCGGCGCGGCGCAGCGCCTCATCGCTCACAGCCGAGGCGTCGAGCGCCGTCGGGTGCGTGGGGGCGCCGGCGTCGTCCGCGAAGCCCTGCACCTTGGGGTCGTACGCGACCGCGCTGAAGGGCGTGCCGGCGGCGGCCGCCAGGATGACGGCGTGCAGCCGCACCCCGATCACGTACCCGCTCTGCGCGATGGTGTCGAGCGCCAGCTGCGGATCGCGGGTGCTGATCACCTCGTCGGCGCCCAGGGCGTGCGCGGCCGCGTCGTCGTGGTCCGGCATGAAGCTCAGGGCGGTCACGGTGCGCCCGCTCGCCTGCAGGCGGCGCGTGACGTCTTTCAGGCGCTCGGTCGCGTCGGTCACGTCGCCGCGCGGCGCGATCACCACGCGGTGCACGTCGCGCGGCAGGCCCGGCGTGGGTTCCAGCAGCAGCGCGGGGTCGCCTCCGATCTCGGCGCGGACGTCCAGGGCGCCCAGGGTGTCCAGGCTGCCGTGGTCGCGCACGAGCACGCGCAGGCCGCGCAGGACGCCGGCCACCTTCCGTCCGCCCGCGGGCGTGAGCGGCCCGATACTCTGGTTGAACACCACCACGCGCTTGCCCAGCGCGCGCGCGGCGCGGATCACGCCCAGGTAATACGCCAGGGTGCGCGCGCTGGTCTTGTCCTGCAGCAGCCCGCCCCCGCCGGACAGCACCACCGGCGAGCGCAGCAGCGCCCACAGCAGCGGCCCCGGACTCATGCGCGCGGCGCTCTCGCAGCCGTACAGCGCGGCGCTCTCGGCGGGGGTGTTCGACAGCAGCACGGGCGTGTGCCCCAGCTTCTTCAGTTCCCGCGTGATCGCCAGGGCGATCGCCTCGTCCCCGGTGTTCCCGAAGCCGTAGTACCCGCTGACCGCGACCCTCATGCGCGCACGGGGGCCCGCTGGGGCGCGGCCCACGCCCGCAGCACGAAGCGCAGCAGGGCGGTCAGGACCACGCCCAGCGCCAGGCCCAGGCCCAGCCCGATGAAGCAGCGCGCGGCGCTGACCAGCAGCGGCGTGTGGAAGTGGCTGAAGGTGTTCAGGATGCTCGACTGGCCCACCACGCCCGCCAGGATCAGCAGGCCGCTGAAGTAGCCGGGCAGCGTGCCGGTCAGGCCCAGCAGGCCCAGAGGGTGAGCGAAGACTTCCTTGAAGCGCGGCCGGATGATCGAGTCCTGCACGTCGCGGCGCAGCGAGGCCTCGAAGTCGCTGACCGAGCCGCCGGTCGCGTTGCCGCGCCGTTCATACACCGTCGCGAGCAGCACGAATCCGAGCGCCATCACGGCCACGTCGCCCAGGCGGATCGGCGCGGCGTAGATGTCTCCCAGCGTCTTGCGGATGTCCTGGCGCGGCAGAAAGCTCAGCGCGACCAGCGTCAGCGGCAGCAGCAGCGTCAGGCCCACGCCGCGGAAGGGTTCCAGGCCCAGCGTGCTCTCGCGGCTCGCGCCCAGCGCCGAGACGAACAGCACGCCCACCAGGCTCAGGCCGGTGGCGATGAACCAGTCCGTGACCCTGGCCCGGCGCAGGATCAGGCCCAGGGCCGGGAAGGTCACGGCCGCGACCAGCGCCGCGCTCTCGAAGGGATGCAGGGTGTTCAGGCCGAAGGCCAGCACGGCGGTCACGCCGGCCGCGATCATGCCCAGGCGCGCCAGCGGGAAGCTCAGGCCCAGCAGCAGCAGCGCCGCCAGCGGCCCGATCATGCTCAGGGCCTTCAGGAGCGGGCTGGGCGTGAAGAACTGCACCGTGGGCGTGCCGACCGTCACGCCGGACTTCTTCAGCAGCTCCGAGGCGCGGGTCAGCATCGTCTCGGTCTCGCCGATGGTCGGGTAGGGACGGAGGTACATCAGGCGCATGCCGCGCTCGCGTCCGGCCAGGTTGTACTTGCTGGCCACGTCCAGCGGATCGAGCTGGTTCTGCCAGCTGGGGGCCAGCGCGAACAGCCGCGCGCCGCCGTGGGTGATGACCAGGTCCTCCAGGCCCTTCTGGATGTTGCCCTCGATGATGGCGGGCATGCGCGTGCCGATGGCCTTGTCCACCTGCGAGAGCAGGTCCGGCGTGCGTGCCCCGATCACCTCGTCGCCGGTAAAGGCGATGAAGGGCACGTCCGGCCAGTCCGCGCCGACCTTCTGGATGGGCACCGCCTCGTCCTGGTACGGGCGGTACACCAGCACCAGGCCCTGCGCCTTCAGCTCGGCCACCCGCTGCGTGTCCGGCCCGGCGGGCAGGTAACGCGGATCGCTGGGCCACTCCACCCAGGTCTTGCCGTCCACCGTCACGTCCCGCGTGGGAATGGTGTAGCGCGCTCTCAGCGCCTCGGCGATCTGCGGCGTGGCGGCGCGCATGTACACGGCGTTGGTCTTCACGCCCTGGTTCGGGAAGTCGGCGGCCAGGTCCGAGCCGTTTTTCAGGTACACCTCGCCGCGCTGCTCCAGGCTGGCAATCGTGTCCTCGTACAGCGCCACGCCGTTCACGCCCAGCGCCTTGTACTTGTCCAGCAGCGCCTGCGGCTCCAGGCCGTAGCGCCGCGCCTGCGTGACCAGCGCCGGGTAATCCATGACCAGCGCGGTGGTCTTCTGCGCCTGCTCGTACTGCACGCGCTGCACGGCCAGGATCAGCGCCGGAATCAGCGACAGGGCGATCACGATCAGCAGCGCGGGCGTCCACGGATGACGCGGCGCGGTCGGCAGGCCGGCGGGCGTCAGGGCTCCCGGCGGACGGGTGGGCGTGGAGGGATCAGTCACAGGGCACATCCTAAAGGCGAGAACTCGGAGCGGAGATGGAAGGCGGGCCGGGCACGCCAGCCGGTCATGATAGCCGGCGGCCGTCGCCGGTCACGTCCGCCCAAAGGTGGCGGAGTCCAGGCGACGTGCGGTTCAGACCGTGGCGCGGATGCGGGCGGTGAGCATGTCCAGCGCGGGCTCGTTCATGCCGCCGTGCGGGATGATCACGTCCGCGTAGCGCTTGGTGGGCTCCACGAAACTCAGGTGCATGGGCCGCACGAACTCCAGGTACTGCGCGATCACGCTCTCGGGCGTGCGCCCGCGCTCCTGGGTGTCGCGCTGGAGCCGTCTGATGAAGCGCACGTCCGCGTCGGCGTCCACGAACACCTTCAGGTGCATGCGGCCCCGCAGCGCCTCGTCGTACAGCGCGAAGAACCCCTCCAGCACGACCACGCTGCCCGGCAGGACCGTGGTGCTCTGCAGGGAGCGCGTGTGGTTCGTGAAGTCGTACTCGGGCATGTCGATGGGCACGCCGGCCAGCAGGGCATCGAGGTGGGCGCGCAGCAGCGTCCAGTCGAAGGCGGCCGGGTGGTCGTAGTTGGTCTTCAGCCGCGTCTCGAAGGGAATGTCCGACTGGTCGCGGTAGTAGTTGTCCTGGTTCAGCACCGCCACGCCCGCGCGGCCCACCGTCTCGATCACGCGCCGCGTCACGGTGGTCTTGCCGCTGCCCGAGCCGCCCGCCACGCCGATCACGAAGGGCTGACCGTGCCCGCCGGGCGCACTCACACGCGCCCCAGGCCGCCGATCAGGTCGATGCGCCGCTCGGCCATGCGGCGCGCCACGAGGTGCGGGGCCTTGTCGTACTGCTCGGCCACCTGTGTGATCCGCGTGACGATCTGGTACACCCGCTCGGCCGCGTGGTTCATGTCCGCGCCGGTCGCGGCGGCGATCAGTCCGGCCGCGTTGATCGCGAAGTCCGGCATGTACACGATGCCGGCCTCCTTCACGGCGGCCTCGCCCCGCCGGGTCAGCGGGTGGTGCTCGCCGCCCGCGATCAGGCGGCACTGCAACCGGGGCACGTCCACGCTGTGGATCGAGTGCCCGTACGCGCACGGCGACACGATGTCGCACGGCACGTCCAGCAGCGCGTCGCAGCCCACCGCGCGGGTGCCGTCCAGCTCGCCCGCCAGCGCCTCGGCCTTCTCCAGCCGGGCGTCCGCAACGGTCAGCTTCGCGCCCTCGCGGTGCAGGTACTGCGCGAGCGTCCGGCCCACCGCGCCCACCCCCAGGATCGCCACGCGCACCCCGCGCAGGCTCTCGGAACCCAGCGCGAAGCGCGCGGCGGCCTTCATGCCGCGGTACACGCCGTAGCCGGTCACGGCGCTGGTGTCGGTGTTCATGCCCAGCGTGGCCGGCGTTTCCTGCGCCACGAAGGCGATGTCGGCGGGCGTCACGCCGATGTCCTCGGTGAGCACCACCCGGCTCGCCAGGGGCCGCAACTGCCGGCCCAGCGCGCGGAACAGCGCCTCGCGCGCGTGCGGGTCGTCCACGCCGGCCTCCGGCATCAGCAGCACGCACGCGCCCCCGCCGTAGTTCAGGCCCGCGAGCGCGGTCTTGAGGGTCAGGCTCTCCGAGAGCGCCAGAGCGCCGCGCACGGCGAGCTGCTCGTCCTGCTCGCGCAGCCGCACGCCCGCGATGGCCGGGCCCAGCACCGTGGAATGCACCGCCAGCGCGGCCCGCAGGCCGCTGGGGGCGTGGTTCAGCAGCGACAGGGACTCGTGCCCGCGCGACTGCATCTCCTCGAGTATCAACATCATGGCTCCTGTCGCCCACGCCGCGGCGGGGCGAAACGCCGCAGGCTACCACCGCCCGGTCCGTCAGCACCGTCACATCCGGGCCGCGCCCTGAAAGAACGCTGTCAGACCCCGCCCGGCACGCTGACCGTGGACACGGCCGTGCCCGGCGCCCCAGCAGCGGCCCGGCGCCCACGCCATCCACGAGTACAATGACGTCACACTCACCATCGGGCGCGACAAAGGGGAACAGGTATGGAACGGATTGCTCCGCTGGCCAAGATTCTGGCTGAGGCGAACGGGATTGACTGGCAGCAGCTCAAGGGCACCGGTGACGGTGGCATGATCGTGGAGCAGGACATCCTGAATTACCTGTCGCGCATCATGAGCGGAGAGGAAGAGCCGCCCGCCACCCCGGTCGACCTGCCGCCGCCCGACTGGAACGGCGACGTGAACAGCATGCCGGACCTGAGCGGGGTCAGCGCCGATCAGATGGCCCGTGCCGGTGTGGAGGCCGACCTCACCGCGCTGCTCGGCAAGGCCCCGGTGACGCCGCCCTCGCCCGAGGTGCCGGCCACCGCGCCCGCCGCGCTGGACGACGATCTGGAATTCGAGCTGGACGACGCCGAGCCCAGCGCTCCGGTGCCGGCGCCGCCCGCCGTGCCCGCCACGCCCTCGCTGGGCGGGTGGGAGTGGAGCGCGGCCACGCCGGCGGCCCCGGCCGCCGTCCCGACCGTCGAGGTGCCCGCCGTGCAGGTGCCGGACGTCGCGGCGCCCGCCGTCAGCGCCCCGGCCTTCCACTTCGATGCGCCGGTCGCGTCCGTGCCGGCCCCCGCCGTGCCGGCCCCCGCCGTGGCGGCCCCGGTGCCCGCTGCGCCGGTGGCAGCCGAACCCGCGCTGGCCGCGCCCTCCGTGGGCCTGGGCGGCCTGCTGTCGCGCCTGTACCAGCAGCCCACCCCGGCTGCCCCGGCACCGGCCCCCGCCCCGGTGCCCGTCGCCAGCCCGGCCGTCTCGCCGCCCATGGACACCACCGAGGACCACAGCGGTCCCGAGCTGGACACCGGCGTCCCGGCGCCCATGCCCGCAGCGGCCGAACCGGCGCCCGCTCACCACGTTCCCGCGCCCGACATCCTCCCCGCGGTCGCGGCCGACGAGCCTGCCCTGGTCGCGGCGCCCCACATCGAGGCGCCGGCACCCGAGCCCGAACCGGTGGCCGCCGCGCCGGACCCCGAGCCCCAGCCCGAAGTGGCCGCGCCCGACGTTGTTCCCACCCTGGACGCGGCGCCGGTCGCCGTGCCGGCCGCGCCGGAGCACGCCGCCGCCCAGCCCACCGGGAACGCGGTGTGGTTCGGCACGTACCTGCGCCGCGACAGCGACGTGGGCGCGCTGAGCGACCTGCACGGCCAGCTCGTCGCCGCGCTCGGGCGGGAGCTGCCGCTGGGCCTGCTGGTCGCCCGCGCCGCGCAGCGCCACGCGGCCGACCTGGGCCTGACCACCGTCGCCCTGCACGGCCAGGACGGCGCCCGCAGCGTCGCCGGCGACACCCTGCGCGCCGCGGCGGACGCCGCCGCCTATGCGTACGAGGGCACGCCGGACCTGCTGATCGTGGACGCCGGCGCGCACGACCTGGACGACCTGCACTTCCCCCAGACCACCACGCTGTCGTTGGGCCGCGTGCAGGACGGCCGCGCCGCCCTGAGCCTCAACGGCGATGTGGACGCCGCCCGCGGCGCCGCGTTCCTGACGGCGGTCGCGCAGACCCTCGGCCAGCCCGTCCTGCTGCTGCTGTAATTCCGCGCGTCACGGCGAGCGGGGCACCCAGGTCGGGTGCCCCGCTTCGCCGCGTGCCCTAGCTCAGGCGTCGGTGCCGAGGTGCTCCCTGGCCCACGCGTAGAATTCGGGCTTGTAGAACTCCAGCCGGATCTTCTTGTACTCCTTGGTCGAGTACAGGATGGCGTGGTTTACGCCGGGCGCGACCTCGTCCTCGATGGCGCGGATCTTGCCGAAGGCCTCGTCCTTGCTGCGGCCGTGCACCATGGTGAAGATCGTGTAAGGCCACTCCGGGTACGTGGGCCGCAGGTAACAGTGCGACACGGCCTTGAATTCCGCCATCTTGCGCCCGACAGCCGCGACATCGTCCTGCGGCACCGCCCACACGCCCATGGCGTTGAAGGTGAAGCCCGCCTTCTGGTGGCGGAACACCGCCGACACGCGCCGCAGGGCGCCGGCCGCCTTCATCTTCTCGGCGTGCGCGGCGACCTCGTCGATGTCCAGGCCCAGGGCGGCGCAGGCGTCCGCGTAGGGCTCCTCGGTCACGGGCAGGTCCTTCTGGAACTCCACCACAAAGGCCCGGTCGAGGTCCGTCACGGCGTAGCCGATGTTGCGCTGCGCGCTGGTGTACTGCGGCGTGGCCTTGGCGTTCCAGTCCTCGGTGCCGGTCATGTCGAACTCCACCCCGATCTTGAACAGGTGCAGGGTGGGCATCAGGCGCGTGAGGGTGGCGCCGCTCAGCTCGTGCAGCTTCTGGACGTGCGCTTCCAGGTCGCTCTCGGGCGGCACGGCAATCGTGTACCACAGGTTGAAATCGTGGTTGCGGCGGTAGTTGTGGCTCACGCCGGGGTGCCCGTTCACGATCTCGGCACCGGCGTCCAGCTCGTCCTTGCCGTACACGGCGGCCACCAGGCTGCTCTGGTAGCCCAGGGTGCGCGTATCGAAGATGGCGCTCACCTGCCGCAGCACGCCCTCCTGCTTGACCTCGCGCAGGATCTCCAGCGCCTCGTGCTCCGTCAGGCCGACCTCGCGGGCCAGCACGGCGTAGGGACGCCGCACGATCGGAATGTCGCGCTGGATGCGGTTCAGGAGCTGCTCGCGCGGCGTGGGTGGACTGAGCGGAGCGGGCGGAACGGTGGCGGTCATGCTCCGCACCATACGCCCCCTGAGCGCGGCAGAACGTCCCCGAACGAACGGTCAGACCGGCGCGGCGCCGACCACCCGGCGCGCGGCGCACAATGGAGCGCATGGTGACCGCGATCGTGATGGTTCAGGCCGAACGCCACAGCATCCAGGAGACGGCCGAGGCCCTGGCCGGCGTCTCGGGCGTCCGCGAGGTGTACTCCGTGACCGGCGAGTGGGACATCGTCGCCATCCTGAAACTGTCCCGCTACGAGGACCTGGACGACGTCGTGACCGGCGGGCTGCGCCGGGTGCCGGGCATCGCCCGCACGCAGACCATGCTGGCGTTCCGCACGTACAGCGAGGACCTGCTGGACCAGGGCTTCGGCGTGGGGCTCGACGAGGGCCAGCAGCCGTAAGCGCGGGGCGCGTCTCCGCCCGATCCGGTGGAGGAACGCACGGACAGAGCGGCCGAACGAAAGGGGCCAGCCGTTGTTCCTAGAGCCGGCCCAGATTCCGTGTGATCCCACCCAGACAGCATGGTGTGGGCACAGGGCGCGGCGTGTTATGGGTCATGGTCCCATGCCACTAGAAGATGGCCGTTCCAGTCAGGTCCGGCGCAGTTGTGGAGGGGGACACGCGCATTCACCATGATCCGTGCGGAAGACGTGAAGTGCGCATCAAAGCGGCCGGGACTTCTCGCTTTCCGGAGCCCTCTCTTTACAGACGCCGCGCCATGTGACCATACTCTGCTACGGAGGATGGACAACATGGCGTACCGGAAACTCAGTGAGCAGGTGCATAAACTCAGCAATACCCAACGCAGTGATTCGTTCGTGAAACTGTTCCGCGACGCGGTGCGTGACGGGCAGTTCGAGGCGGCCTACATGCCCGAACGCTTCACGCTGCCCAAGCAGTTCAGCCGCCGCGGCGCCGAGGGCACGTACCAGCGCGACGCCAAGGAGATGCTGTTCGACGCCACGCCCGCGTTCGAGAAGTGGTTCGAGCAGACCAACCGCGATCTGGCCGCCGCGCGCCGGGGCGGCACCGTCAAGCCCACGCTGGAGAACATCGAGGCCGGGCTGGTGGACTTCCGGGCGATGGCCGCCGAGACCCGCAAGAAGATGCAGGCCAGCTACACCAAGGGCCAGGCCCTCGGCAAGAGCCGTGCCAAGGGCGGCGCCACCAAGGGCAAGCGCAAGTAAGCGGGCCGGGCGGGCGGGGTGGCGTGGACGCCGCTCCGCCTGTTCTCATTTCCGGCCGGGGCGGGTATTGTTCCGGGAATGATGTCCGACCCGACCACCACGCCGCTGCACCACACCGCCCGCCGGGGCCTGCTGATCGTCATGACGGGCGCGTCCGGCGTGGGCAAGGGCACCCTGCGCGAGCAGTGGCTGGCCGGGCAGGACGTGTTCTACTCGACGTCCTGGACCACCCGTGGAGCGCGGCCCGGCGAGCGCGACGGCCTCGACTACGTGTTCGTGTCTCCGGAGGCCTTCGAGGCCAAGGCGCTGGCCGACGGCTTCCTGGAGCATGCGTCCTTTGTCGGGAACCGCTACGGCACGCCCATCGAGCCGATCGAGGCGGCCCTGAGCCGCGGGCAGGACGTGGTGCTGGAGATCGAGGTCGAGGGCGCGATGCAGGTCAAGGCGCGCATGGGCGACGAGGCCATCCTGGTGTTCATCATGCCGCCCAGCCTGACCGAACTGCGCCGCCGCCTGGAGGGCCGCGCCACCGAGACGCCCGAGCGCATCGAGAAACGCCTCGCGCGGGCCCGCGAGGAGATCCGCGAGGCGCACGAGTTCCGCTACGTGGTCGTGAACGACGATCTCGACAAGGCCGTGGAGGGCCTGCACGCCATTCAGGTGGCCGAACGCGCCCGGCAGGTCCCGGAGAACGAGTGGACGGCCGAAGACCGCGCCGCGCGCCTGCGGGCGGACACGCTGCGCTCCTACGCCCTGAGCGACGCTGACCTGCACCGCGTCGTGGAGTCCTGAGGCCCCGGCCGTGCCGCTGACCCTGATGCAGGGCGACATCGCCGCGCAGCGCGCAGACGTGATCGTCACGGCCGCCAACGCGCAGCTTGCAGGGGGCGGGGGCGTGGACGGCGTGATCCACCGCGCCGCCGGGCCGGACCTGCTGCGCGCCATCCGCGCGCTGGGCGGAACGCCCACCGGCACGGCCGTGCTCACCCCGGCGTTCGGGCTGGAGCGTCAGGGCGTGCGGGCCGTGGTCCACGCGGTCGGGCCGATCTGGCGCGGTGGACACGCCGGCGAGGCCGATCTGCTGGCGGGCGCGTACCGCCGCAGCGTGGAACTCGCCGTGCAGGCCGGCCACCACTCCATCGCCTTCCCGGCGATCAGCACCGGCGTGTACGGCTACCCGCTGGAGCGGGCGGCCGACGTGACCCTGCGCACCCTGCGCGCCGCCGTGGCCGAGCATCCGGAACTGGACATCCGCGTCGTGCTGTATGACCGCGGCACGCTGAACGTCTTTGAGCGCGCGCTGGTACGGCTGGACTCCGGTCCGGGTGCATAAGTTGACGGGAGCGCATATCGCGCTATCTTCTTTGCATCACCGCCCGGAAGGGCGGATTTTTTTGTGCCATGACCTCCGGCCGCCCATGTATGCAGCCCCCTTTCGGACGGAGCCGCCGCGAAGCTGTCCAGAACGCTGTTTTCTGCGTTCCCTGCATGACATTGACATCGCCCGCATTCCACGCTATCTTTTCCCTATCACCGCCGAAGAGGGCGGGTTTTTTCTTTTGGGTCTCCGGCGTCAGCGTTAAGGCGTCCTGAGATGGCCACCATCCACCGCACGCTCCCCGCGCGCAAGCTGGAGCCATGAGCGACGACCAGAAGACCGGCTATGATCCCGCCAATACCTCGCCCGCCGAGGGGCAGAGCCGGCCCATCCCCGAGGCGGACCGCGGCAAGGACCCGAACATCGACCCCGCCGCGAAATCGGAACCGGCCGAGGGCGGCCGCGACGAGGTCGAGGACACCCAGACCGGGCACTGAGGCGTGACGGCCGACGTGGCGCTGAACGTGGCCCGCCCGGAGCCGGAGCGGGCCGACCTGCTCGTGTGGGTGAAGAACACGCTGCGCCCCGAGTACGGCGAGCGGCCGCTGTCTCCGCGCCGTGACCCGATGCACGAGCTGGTCAGCACCATCCTGTCGCAGCGCACCACCCACGCCGACGAGGAGGCCGCGTACCACGAGCTGCGCGGGCTGGGCGACTGGGACGCGATCATCGCCGCGCCGGTGGAGACGGTCGCTCACGCGATCCGCCGCAGCAACTACCCCGAGAGCAAGGCCCCGCGCATCCAGCAGGCCCTGGTGGCCCTGCGCGACTCGCCCGGCGGCTACGACCTGGATTTCCTGCGCGAGCTCCCGGTCAAGGACGCCCTGAAGTTCCTGACGGACCTGCCCGGCGTGGGGATCAAGACCGCAAGTTTGGTGTTGCTGTTCAACTACGCGCGGCCGGTGTTCCCGGTGGACACGCACGTCCACCGCGTCACCACCCGCGTGGGCGCCATCCCGAAGATGGGCGAGCAGGCCGCGCACCGCGCGCTGCTGAAGCTGCTCCCGCCCGATCCGCCCTTCCTGTACGAGCTGCACGTCAACCTGCTGCGGCACGGGCAGAGGGTGTGCTCGTGGACAGCCCCGAAATGTGGCGTGTGCGTGCTGCGGGAGCGCTGCGACGCCTACGCCGTTTACGACGGCCGGGTGCCGAGCTGGAAGGCCTGAGGAACGCTCAGCCCCGTTCGCGTTCGCGCAGCACGAGCTGGATCAGGCCCAGGAGCACGAGTTCGTCGTCGGCGTCCTGCCGGGGCGACAGTTCCTCAATGGTGAAGCGCCGCGAGAAGACCGAGCGCTTCTTGTGCACCCGGTACGCGGGCTGCCCGGCCCCGTCCGTGACGGTGTACGTGGGATTCACCAGATAGTCGAAGCCCATGGCGATGAAGTCCCCGACGAACGGAATGACGTCCAGCAGCCCCTCGATCACGCCCAGCCACGGATGGTCGTCGCGGACGGTGAAGCGCACCTCGTCCGCCGGGCCCAGCAGGTCGTAGGCTGCGCCCCACAGCGTCCGCAGACCCTGGGCGCGCAGTGACCCGACGGCCGCGCCGTCCGCTCGGGTGATGAAGCGCTGCGCCTTCCAGTCGAGCGCTCCGGCGAGCAGACCACGCGCCTTCATGGTGTGCGTCTGCGTGCGGCGGGCCTCGTCGGCGTAGACGCGCACCTCGTCGCGGACGCTGAAGGTCTTCTCCTTCACCACCGCGACCAGCGTGTCGTGGGCGTCGTGGACGCGCAGTTCGGTGAGCAGGCTGAACCGGAAATCCAGTGTCAGGGGGAAGGAAAGGGGCATGGGGCCTGGTACGGGCTCAGGTCGGATCCGGTTCCCACACATCCAGCCGCGTGCCCGGTGTGACGCCCGCCCCCTGGGCCCATACCTGCGCGGGCTGCACCCGGCGCGCCTCGGGCTGCACGGTTCGGACGCGCACGGCGCCGCTCCGGGCGGCCACCGTCAGGCCCGCGTCGTCCACGTGCAGCACCTCGCCAGGGGTGCCCGCGCCGTCCACGGCGTCCAGCCCACCCAGCTTCAGTCGGGCGCCGTTCAGGAATGCGGTCGTCTGCGGCCACGCGGCCACACCCCGCGCGCGGTTCACGATCTGCGGTGCGCTGTCGGTCCAGCGCACGAACCCGTCTTCCTTGACCAGCATGGGCGCGTGGGTGGCCCGCGCGTCGTCCTGCGGGGTGGGCGTCAGGGCATCCAGCCGCGACAGGGCGTCCACGATCAGGCGCGCAGCCTGAACGCCCAGCGCGTCCGCGAGTTCCACGCTCGTCCACGCGGGGTCGATGGGCAGTTCCTCCTGCAAGAGGATCGGGCCGGTGTCCATGCCGGGATCGGTCTGCATGATGGTCGTCCCGGTGACCGTCTCGCCGCCGATCAGCGCCCACTGGATCGGCGCGGCGCCCCGGTACGCGGGCAGCAGGCTGGTGTGCGTGTTCAGGAAGCCGTACTCCGGCACGGCCAGCAGGGACGCCGGCAGGATCTTGCCGTAGGCGCAGGTCACGGCCACGTCCGCGCCGCAGTCCCGCAGGGTGGCCTCGAACGCCACGTTGCCGCGCAGCTTCCGCGGCTGGGCCAGGGGCAGGCCGAGCGCCGCCGCGTGCGCCGCGACGGGCGGCGGCGTGAGCTTCAGGCCGCGGCCCACCGGCTTGTCCGGCTGCGCCACGACCAGCACCACCTCGAAGGCCGCGCGGACCGCGTCCAGCACCGGCAGCGCGAAGGCGGGCGACCCGAAGAACGCGACCGTCGGGCGCGGGGCGGTCAAAGGTTCTCTTCGACGCTGTGCGCCTGCTCGCGCCGCACGAGTTCGTTCAGGAACGCCTTGGACTTCTGCTGGATGGCCAGCAGTTCCTTGCGGTAGTCCTCCGTGACCTCGGCGGGCAGGCGGTCGAGGAACAGCACGCCGTCCAGGTGGTCGGTCTCGTGCTGGAACACCCGCGCCAGGTAATCGTCGGCCTCCAGCACCCTGGCTGCGCCGTCCAGGTCGGTGTAGCTGACCTGCACCGCCCGGGCGCGCGCCACTCCTTCCTCGTAGATGCCGGGAATGCTCAGGCAGCCCTCCTGATACGACTTGTCCTTCTTCTTGTCGATGACCTTCAGCACCGGATTGATCATCACGAAGTCCCGCAGCACCCGCGAGCGCAGCGGCCGCTCCTGGCCCTCGTTCTCTTCCTCGTCGTCCTCGTACTCCACGGCGACGAACATCCGCACTGGCAGCCCGATCTGCGGCGCGGCCAGACCCACGCCGCGCGCCTCGAACATCGTCTCCAGCATGGTCTGAGCCACCTGACGCACCTCCTGCGGGCCGAACCCGGGTACGGTCAGCGTGTCGGTCACGCGCAGGGGCTTGGCTTTGCGGCGCAGCACGGGATCACCGTACAGGCGCAGCGGATACACGCGGGGGGCAGGGTCACTCACACTGTCCCCAGTTTTACCAGACCCCGACCGGAACGCCCAGGAGCCTTCGCGCCATTCTCACGTCCGCCGCACGGCGCCCCCGTAGGGTCGAAGCACATCAGGAGGACACCGATGCCCACAGCCCGCCTTGCCCTGCTCGTGACCGCCGCTCTGCTCCTCGCCCCGGCCGCCGCCGCCCAGAGCACCACGCCCGCCCCGCCGGACCCGGCCGCCACGCCCGCACCCAGTCCCGACGCCGCCACCGCCGCGTCGCAGGCCCGCACCCTGGCGCAGCAGGCGCGCGCCGCGTACCCCAAGGGCAGCGCGAACATCGACCAGACGCTGTGGAAACAGGCCGCCGCCGCCGCCGAGGCTGCCGTGGCCGCCGCCCCGCAGAACACCGAGTACCTGCGCCTGCGCGCTCAGATCTACACCGAGGTCAGTTTCTGGAAGCAGGCCGAGCGCGCGTGGAACGCCCTGTTCGTGGTGCAGGCCCCCACGCCCGGCGGGGACGACGTGAAGGCCGCCGCGACCGTGCAGTACAACCTGGGGTACAGCGCGTACACCCTGAACCAGCCCGCGCAGGCCGCCGCCGCCTTCAAGACCTGCCTGGAGTACGACCCGCAGAACCTGCCGTGCCTCACGTGGAGCGCCCGCACCGCGCTCGAGGGCGGCAACTACACCCAGGCGACCGCGCTGTACGACCGCGCGCTGGCCCTCGCCCCGGCCGACAAGACGCTGTCGTACTTCCGTGGACTGGCCCAGGGCGCCGGGCGCTACGGCCCCGCGGCCGTCCGCGCCTTCAGCCGCGCGTACGGCGACCGCGACAACGGCCGCAAGCCCGAGGCCCTTGCCGGTTTCCAGGAGGCCGCCCGCAACGCCCCGAACTTCACCGAGGCGTGGCGCGAGGCCGGCCGCCTGGCGCTGGACCTGAACGACGCGCCCGCCGCCCTGGCCGCCTTCCAGGGGGCCGCCGCCCTGCCCGGCGCGAGCGCCGCGGACAAGTACAACCTCGCCCTGGCGCAGGAGGCGGCGCAGTACGGCCTCGGCGCGGTGCAGGCCTTCCGCGCCGCGTACGCGAAATACACGGCGGGTGACAAGACGGCGGCCGCCACCGGCTTCCAGGACGCGGCGACTCAGAACCCCCAGTACGCCAAGGCCTGGTCCTGGCTGGGCCGCGTGCGATACGAGGCGAAGGACTACCCCGGCGCGGTGGAGGCCTACGGCAAGGCGGTCGCCCTCGACCCGAACGACAAGTCCAGCGCGTATTACCTGCGTCTCGCCCAGGCCGGTAAGTAGGCGCGGTCGCCCGACGGGGCGTGCTGTTCCAGCCGCCCACGCCACGGAACAGGAGTTATCCACACCCCGGTGCAGGAAGGGGTGTGGATAACTCTGCGGGGGTGTGGATAAGTCCGCGAGCTGGAGCCGATGATGGGCTGGGATTGCCCTCAATATCCTGTCCGGCACGTCAAAAACCGAAGAACTGACGTCGCTCTGACAGACCGAGCTGAGAACGGGACTTATCCACAGCCGCTTGTGGATAAGTCCCGGCCGTCCTTCTTTATGGCTGCCGCGCGCTTACTCCGGCCCGACGGTCACGCCGTTCGACCCGAGCAGGCCCTCCCAGTCCGTCACCGCCTGGGTGATGATGTCCGGGTTGCTGCGGGTGATGCTCTCGTCAAGCGGTGCGATCCGCGTGTTGCCGGACTGCTGGGCCAGCGGCTTGCCCTGCGACGTCGTGGCGATGTACAGGTCGCTGCGCTGGTCCGGGCGGCCCGGCGTGGGCTGCCCGAAGCCCACCGTGTTGCCCGTCACCGTGTTGCTGTTCAGGTTCACGCCGAGCTGGCTGCAGTTCCTGGCCCAGCGGACATAGATTCCGTTGTCTGCGCCGCCTGCGTGCCGGCCGTCCGGCAGCAGGCCGGTGCCCAGTACGCGGTTGTCGTGGATGGCGACCGCCTCGCCGTTCGCGATGGCGATGCCGTGGTTGCTGGTCTCCAGCACCGTGTTGTTGCCGATGTCCACGTGGCGGGACACGCACCCGTCCGTGATGATTCCGCCGCCGCTGTAGCCCTCCAGATCCGCCGGGTACGCATACGCGCCGCGGATCAGATTGTGGTGGATGCGGATCGGGTGGCCGGGCGTGCCGCTGGACTCGTAGATGCTGATGTTGTCCTCCACGCGGCTGTAGCCGGGCTCGTTCTCCACGCGGTTCCACGCGATCTCGGCGTCCGGGGTGCTCCGCACGGCGTTGAGCTGCACGAACTGCACCCGGAAGAACTTGTCCTGCGTGTCGGACGGCCCGGGAATCAGCCAGCCGCCCTTGCCGTCGCTGCGCCGCCCGTCGATGTTCAGGGCGCGGTTGCGCACGATGCTCAGGCGTCCCAGCGTGCCGTTCTCCCCACCCTGGATGTAGATGCCGCTGGTGCCCTTCATGAAGTCGTTCTGGACGGTCAGGCTGGCAGGGGCCTGGATGTGCAGGAACCGGCCCGGCACGCCCATGCGCTCGTCCGGGTTCAGGCCGTAGCCGCGGCAGTTCTGCACGGTCACGTTCGACCCAACTGTGAATTCCCCGTTCATGCGGGTGCTGATCAGGTGACCGCGCCCGGCCACCACACAGTTCTTGATCACGACCGGCTGTGTGGTGCTGATCTTGATGGCTGGGACGTCCAGGGCGTCGCTGCGGTAATTGCCGGTGATGGTCAGCGTGCCGCTGCCGTACGGCATGACCTCGATAGGCGCCTGGTACACCACGCAGCCGTCCACCTTCGCGTCCGCCCAGTCGGCGTGGGTCCCGCCGGCCCCCTCCGCGACCAGCTGGAGGGTCTCGCCGCCCTCCACGTTCACGTTCACGGCTTTCGACGCCCCGGCGCGCAGCGAACCGGAATCGAACATCGGGCGGCCGTCCACGAACACCTTGAAGGTGGCTGCACCGCTCGCGCCGGAATCGTCGTCGATGCCCACCTGCGCCGTGAACGAGCGGCACTGCGCGCCGAGGTTGTACTCCAGCGTGGAGGGTGCGCTCACGCCCAGGCCGCGCGGGTACGCCACGCCGGCCACCGTCAGGCCCGCTCCGCCGGCGCTGCGGTCCTTGCCGAAGGTGGCCCTGCCGGTGGGTTTCACGCTGCTCAGGACGGTCGTTCCGGCCGTCATGGACTGGGAGGTCAGGAAGCCGTCGGCGCTGCCGCTGCGGCCTCCGTTCAGGGTGCACGCGGTCAGGGTCAGGAGCAGCGCGCTGCCGGGAGCCAGCAGCGCTGGGTGGGGGAGTGCAGAGCGTGTCTTCATGCAGAGACCTCGAAAGGCACGGTAGAGGTGGGAGGGACGTGGTCCGGCCGCCCAGAACGCCCGCGGGTGGCTGGGCCCAGGGTAGGGAAGTGCCGCCGGTTGTGCTGGAGAACCGTACTTTATGGCCCGCAGATCAAGGAACCATGAGCCCCTTTGGCCGCGCCGGGCCATGGCGTGTGCAGCGGGTGAGGCCGGCTGATCGCGGGCCGGTCATACCGGGAGGCCACTAACGCGGGGGCGCTACCTTGACGGCATGACGACTTCCCGGAGAACCATCCTCGTCGCCAACGACGACGGCATCTTCAGCCCCGGCATCAAGGCGCTGGGCCTCGCCATGGCCGCCCTGCCCGATGTGGACGTGGTGGTGGTCGCTCCGGACGTCGAGCAGTCCGCCGTCGGGCACGGCATCACCATCCGCCGCCCGCTGCGCTTCAAGCACACTGCCAGCGCGGGCTTCGGCGACATTCCCGCGTACCGGGTGGACGGCACCCCTGCCGACTGCGTGGTGCTGGCCGTGCATCTGCTCGGACGCCCCGACCTGATCGTGAGCGGCATCAACCTCGGTCCCAATCTGGGAGACGACCTCACGCATTCCGGGACGGTCGCGGCGGCCATCGAGGGTCTCGCGCTGGGCATTCCTGCCATCGCCCTGAGCCAGCAGGGGAGCCAGGACGGCGAGTACGCCTTCGCCGCGAGCGCTGCGTACGCCGCCCGTCTGGCCGCCGAGGTGCTGGAACGCGGCCTGCCGCCCCGCACGCTCCTGAACGTCAACTTTCCCCGCTCTGCACCCACCGGCGTGCGCGTCACGCGGGTGGGTGAGCACCGCTGGGAGGACACCATCGTCACCCGCCACGACCCCGAGGGCCGCGAGTACCACTGGGTGGCCGGCACCAGCACCGCTCCGGACCGCGACGACCCGGACACCGATTACGGCGCCGTGCAGGCCGGCATGATCAGCGTCACGCCCGTGCGTCTCGACCTGACCGCCCGCGACCTGATGGGCGAGGTCAATTCCTACCTGCCCGGCGTGTAATCAGGGCTGCACGACCTTCACCTGGTCGGCGGGAATGGGCGTCAGGGTCAGGCGGCGCAGGTCGCTGCCGTCAATGCGTGAGATCAGGATGGCCCGCTGACGCTGCTGAGTGGCCCGGTGCAGCTCAGACACGCTGGCCACGATCACTGGGACGCCCTGACCCTCACCGGACAGGACAGTCGTGGGCACCCGCCCATGGACTGTGGTCTGTACGGACAACAGATAGCGCGGTGCTAGTCCACCGAGCATGCAATCGCAGAAAAAGTTGCGGTTATCGAGGACCGCGTAGCGAGTGCCGTCCGTCGCGCCTGTCTCAAAGGCGAGGTAAGAATTGGGATCTTTCAGGTTCGAGGACGTGAACGACAGCTCGTGACCGACAGCCTGCGTGACCGGTGCCACCAGCGCGGCCGTGTACAGGTCGTTGGCGGCCACGGGAGCAGATGGTGTGCCCAGGGTCAGGGAGGCTGGGCCAACCCTGAGCACAGGCTGGAGCGTGCCGGACAGTCGAAGTGGCGTATCTGTACTGTTGTCCAGAATCATCAGCAGTGAGAAGACGTCCACGTACTTCTCGCCCTTCACCCACCGGGCACTCTGGGTGAAATCAACAAGCTGAGCGTCCGTGTGACCTGGGAATGTCAGGTGATACAGGCTCCCTGGGAGCTGCTCCACTTTCACGCCACCGGCGCGAAGGGACACCCAGATATCCGCCACGCGCAGAAGCTGATTGCCGGGTGTGGGCGAACGTTTCAGGCAGTCCGCGATCAACTTTCCGCGTTCGCCCGGATGTGAGAGCTGCTGCCGAACCTGCTGGGCAGACGTCTGCGGGAGGAGCTTCAGGTAATCCTCGTCGAATGCGCAGAGTCGAAGCTGAGGATCGGGAATGGCCCGAATGCCGTTCACCTGCGCGACTGCCTGCAAGCCGAGCAGACCTGCCACCCCAAGGAGCAGCGTCGTACGCACCACCTGCGGCCCCGTATGGACGATCCCCAACTCGCGGGCTATGACGGCGGGACTGCCGAGGTCACGCAGCGCGGCGCGCTCCGCTTCTATCTCACTCAGTCCGCACAGCCGGTGGCGGTAGACCTTATCCTCGATGGCGCCGCGCAGCTCGGTCATGACGTCTCGCCTCTTCTGGCCCCAGAGCCCACGGGTGGCCCGTCTCAGGTAGCGCTCGGTAGGGTTCATCGGTTCCCCTTTGCCAGGAACGCCAACTGCGCGGCGGGCACCTGGACCAGCGTCACGTGGCGCAGGTCATCGGCATTCACGCGGTACACCATCACGGCGTTCTCCTTGCGTGCCGTTGCGGCATTGAGTTCCGCGAGCGTCGTGACCAGTCGGGGGGCCGGTGTGATGGTCTGGAAGGCGATGGGAACACTGCCGTTCACGCGTGCCCGCACCATGAGCCATTCCGCCGAGTTGCCCTTGATGCGCTCGAAGTTCTGGATCACCGCAAACAGCTCCCCATCCCGGCCGCGCACGGTCAAGCGCGGCGCCGAGGTGGGCGCCGTGGGTGAGTCAGGGGCATAGGCCAGTTCAGCTGGTCGGGGCAGGTTGATGCCCCCCAGTCTGCGCAGGATCACGCCGGCCACCACATTGGTCGCGGTGATCGGAGCCTCCTCCGACCCGAGCCGGAGCTTGACGGCACCCACCTGCAAGACCGGATTCCGGGTACCAGTGAGGTGCAGTGGCTCTCTGGTGGCGAAGCTCAGGAATGCGATCAGGTCACCCAAGCCGATATACCGCTCCCCACCGATGTCGGTCGTCTGATACAGCGCGCCTTGGGTCAGGCCTGTGTGGACGATCAGCGGCGTGGTCGAGGTCGCCGAGGTGTAGTCCGTCTGATCCCCGACATTGATGCTGCCCGCTGTCAGGGCGGCCAGAACATCCTTGACCCTGAGCACGGTATGGGCACCAGACTGGGCGGCATCTCGTCGGCACGAGGTCAGGAACCCGGCGGGGCCACCCTTCCGGGCCACGATGCGCTGGAATCTGGAGCGGTCGGCCGCACTGAGGGTCTGCAGGTCAGCGCCGCTGGGATAACTGCAGATGTCACGAAACGCCTGGGGCAGGACGGTCGAACGGATGGGGGTGGTCTGCGCGACGGCCTGGAGACCCAACAGGCCAGCGATGCCGAGCAGGAGGGTCATCCGGGCAACTTGAGGCGCCGTGTGCACTGCAGTCAGATCACGGGCGATCACGACCGGATTTCCGAGATCACGCAGCGCGGCGCGCTCCGCTTCGCTCTCACTCAGGCCCCACAGCCGGTGGCGGTAGATCTTGTCCTCGATGGCGCCGCGCAGTTCGGTCATGACGTCGCGCTTCTTCTGGCCCCACAGCCCACGGGTCGCCTGCCGCAGGTACCGCTCGGTGGCCTTCACGCCTTCCCGCCGATCACGCCCCGCACGGCTCCGCTGAACTGCTCATACCGCTCGCGCTGCACCCTCAGTTCTTCCTTGCCACTGGGCGTCAGGGTGTACACCTTCACCGGGCTGCCTCCACGGGGCAGGAGCTGGAACTCGCCGGTGATGAAGCCCTGCTTTTCCAGGCGGTGGAGGGCCGGGTAGAGGGTGCCTTCGCGCAGGGCGAAGTAGCCGTCCGTGGCGGCCTGGACGTCGGCGATGATCTGGCCGCCGTAGCGGGGGCCGGTGTCGAGGGTGGCGAGCAGGAGGAGGTCAAGGTGGCCTTTGAGCTGCTGGGCATCCATGGCAGAGCCTTTGCGGCCGTGCGAGTGTCACAGCCTTGCTTTCCGAGGTAGGAGCATCGTAAGGCAAGGGGCATCGGATTGCAAGGTCGCTCGGAGGGGAGCCTGGTGCTGTGCATCCCATCTGTTCAAGACTCCTGACCACCGCAGGTGTGGTGCACGTCAGATGAGGCCGGCCCTCAGCGGCTGTCCACCGTCTCGAAGGTCCAGCCGCGCAGGCCCGGCGCGAGGTCGAGGGAAGGCACGCGGCCCTCCCAGCGGCTCATGACCAGGTACAGGCCAGGCTGCGCCTCGGACCACAGCAGTTCGGCGCTGACGAAGCCCGGCTGGCGCGGCAGGGTGTCCAGGAAGCGGCGCAGGGTCGCCAGGGCGTCGTCGCCCCGGCCCTCGGCATAGTGCACGTGGGAAGCCATGCGGGGCAGGCTAGTGCACCGGCCCGCGCGCGGCGCTCAGTACAGGCTCAGGGGATCTTTCGGATCCCAGCGCAGGTACGTGCCGAAGTGCAGGTGCGGCCCGGTGCTGCGCCCGGTGTTGCCCACGCGCCCGATGGGCTGCCCGCGCACGACCAGTTCACCGGCCTTCACAAGGTTCGCGCTGAGGTGGGCATAGCGCGTGATCCACCCGTCCGGATGCTCCATCACGACGGTCCAGCCCCAGCCGCGCTCGAAGTCCGGCCGCGACTCCAGCACGCGCCCCGAGCGTGCCGCGCGCACCACGGTGCCCACCGGCGCGACGATGTCCACGCCGTAGTGCGTTTCCTCGTGGCCCTCCAGGGTGCGCTCGCCGAAGCCGCTGCTGACCACGTGGTAGCCCTCCAGCGGCCACAGCCACCCGCCGCGTCCCTGGAGCGGACTGGCGGTGCTGGCCGTGCGGACCGTCACGCGGTTTGCCGCGGGCTGCGCGGGCGCTGCGCCGGCATGCGCCACGCGGGGCGGAATGGTCAGCACCGCACCCACCCACACGGCCTTCCCGCCCCGGTACTGCGGGTTGGCGTCCGCGAGCTGCGTCAGCGTGATGCCGTACTTGCGGGCGATCACCGTCAGGTTCTGCCCCTCTGTGACGGTGTGCGCCGTGGCGGGCAGCTTGCGGTCCGGGATGGTCAGCACCCACCCGGCCTGCACGGCGGTGCCGGTCTTCAGGCGGGTGTTCGCGGCGCGGATGGCGGCCATGCCCACGCCGGTGCTCGCGGCAATGCCGCTGAGGGTGTCGCCGGGCTTCACGCGGTACGAGGAATCGGCGCCCGCCCCGCTCCACAGCACGGCCGCCGCCAGCAGCGCCCAGGAATGACGTCTCACAGGGGGAATCATATCTGCTTGTCTGCACGTGCCGTGAGAACCGCGCTCCATACCGCCGCGCTACCCTGCACCCGTGAGCGCCGACCGCCCCGCCTACCGCCCCCCCGACGGGTACCGGCGCCTGCGCCTGACCGCCGCGTGGGACGGCGGCTCCTACGCCGGGTGGCAGGCGCAGCCGGACATGGCCAGTGTGCAGGACACGCTCCACGCTGCCCTTGCCCGATTGACCCCCGGAGCGTTTCGCGCGGTCGCCGCCGGCCGCACCGATGCGGGCGTGCACGCCGAGGCGATGCCCGTGCACGTGGACGTCCCGGCGGCCTTCGGGGTGCCCGTGGACCGGCTGGCCCGCGCGCTGAACGCGCACCTGCCGCCCACCATCGCCGTCCTGCACGCCATGGAGGCGGCGCCGGGCTTCCACGCGCGCTTTTCCTGCACCGGACGCCGGTACGTGTACCGCGTGCTGGCCAGTCCGCAGCGGCACCCGCTGTGGCACGGACGGGCGCTGCACGTGCCGCAGCGGCTGGACGCCCCGGCCATGAACGCTGCCGCCACCCACCTGCTGGGCACGCACGACTTCGCGGCCTTCGCCACGCAGGAGGAACGCCACACGGTGCGCGACCTGCGCGCGCTGCACGTCGTGCCCGGCCCGCTGGTGTGGGAGGTGCACGTGCACGGCGAGAGTTTTCTGCGTCATATGGTGCGTGGCCTGGTCGGCACGCTTCTGCTCGTCGGACTGGGTCGCCTCGAGCCGGACGGCGTCAGAGACATTCTGCGCGGCCTCGACCGCTCCCGTGCCGGCGCAAACGTCCCTGCTCACGGGCTGTACTTCGCCGGTGCGGAGTACGCGGATCTCGGCGACTAGGGGAGCATGACGGGTCGCCCACGGTCCTGCTTCCGCGCCGGAGGGCCTACCGCAGCAGGTCGCCCGCGATGATCACCTTCTGGATCTCGCTGGTGCCCTCGTAGATGCGCAGCAGCCGCTGGTCGCGGTAGAAGCGTTCCACCGGCGAGTCCTTCATGTAGCCCATGCCGCCGGCGACCTGCACGGCCTTGTCCGCCACCTGCGACAGCATCTCGGTGGCGTGGTACTTCGCGACGCTCGCCATGCGCCGCACGTCCTCGCCGTGATCGACCATCCACGCGACTTTCTGCCACAGCACGCGGCTGGTCTGCACCGCGATCTCCATCTCCGCGAGCATGAACTGCACGGCCTGGAACGCGGCGATGGGCTGCCCGAACTGCTCGCGTGTCTTGGCGTGCGCCACCGAGAGGTCCAGCAGGCGCTGCATGGCCCCGGTGGAGCGCGCCGCGATGCCCACCCGGCCGCTGGTCAGGATGCCCAGCGCCTCGCGGTACCCGAGGTGCTCGGGGCCCAGCAGGTTCGCGGCGGGCACCTCGGCGTCGTCGAAGATCACCTCGGCGCTGAGTGCCCCCTTCTGGCCCATCTTCTCGTCAATCTTGCCGATGCTCACGCCAGGCGTGCCCTGCGGCTCGACCAGAAAGGCGCTCATGCCCTTGGTGCCCCGGCTGGCGTCCGTGACCGCGATGACTGTGAGCAGTCCGGCGATGGGCGCGTTGCTAATGTAGTGCTTGGTGCCGTTCAGGACATACACGTCGCCGCGCTTTTCGGCTTTCGTGCGGATGTTCGCGGCGTCCGAGCCGCTGCTGGGTTCGGTGATCGCGAAGCCCGCGATGCACTCGCCGGCGGCCATGCGCGGCAGGAAGCGGGCTTTTTGCTCGTCTGTGCCCAGCTTGACCAGCCCCGACGTGCCGATGCTGGCGTGCGCGCTGATCACCCCGCCGAAGCCCATGTGGCCGTGGCCCAGCGCCTCGTACGCGGCGCAGCGGCCCAGCATGCCCAGGCCGACGCCGCCGTACTCCTCGGGGATGCTCAGGCCGAACAGGCCCAGAGCGGCGGCCTCCGCCATCAGTTCCGGCGGAATGCGGTTGGTGGCCTCGATGTCGTGGGCGCGGGCCTCCACGCGGCCCAGCATGAACTCGCGGATGGTCGCCTGCACGCCGCGCAGGTCCTCGGGTAGTTGGAAATCCATGTGGGGTCAGAGTACGCCCTGCGCCGCAGGAAGGATTGACACCTCGGCCCGGCGCCACTAGGATGTGTGGGCCTGCGAAGGCATGGTGGCTTTAGCTCAGTTGGTTAGAGCGCCGCTCTGTGGAAGCGGAGGCCGGGGGTTCAAGTCCCCTAAGCCACCCCAGTCCATGCCGGCCTCGAGCATATGCCCGGGGCCGGTTCACTTTTGATGCAGAGGTGTTGGTTTACGGGCGTGCGGGGATGGCGGAACTGGTAGACGCACCAGACTTAGGATCTGGTTCCCGTAGGGAGTGAGGGTTCAAGTCCCTTTCCTCGCACCACAACGCACAGGGCGGCGCTGCTTCATGGGGTGCCGCCCTGTGTCGTCTGAAAGTCCGGACGTCGAACAGTCTGCTTTAAGCGCGCGCCGCGCCCGCACCTCTCGTCAGGAGCAGCGTGCCCGCGCCCCACGCGCCGCCGACCAGGGCCACGCTCAGGGCCAGGGGCGGCTCGCCCAGCGTGGCCGCCACGGCGCTCAGGCCCAGCAGGGCGCCCACAGCGTCCGGCACAGGGAGGTTCAGGCGGCGGGCCAGCGTACGCCCGGCGTCGTAGGCGCTGACGCTCAGGCCCAGGGCGAGCAGCACGCCGGCCAGCGCGCATGCGACCAGGGCAGGCCCCAGCAGGCCCGCCACGGCCAGCAGGAACGCGGGGAGCAGCAGCGCGGAGAGCACCAGCACGCCCAGCGCCAGCGCCCGCACCGGCGCGTGCCGTTGCCGGCGGGCGAGCATGGGAGCCAGACCCGCCACGAACAGCAGCAGCAGCGCGCCGCCGGTCAGGGTGATGAACACCTGCGGCCACGCGGCGCTGCCGAGCCAGCCGAGCACCGGGCGGAACGCGGCGGCGGTCGCCATGCCGATGCCGTCCGGCGGGGCGGTCTGCACGGCCGTGGGGTCGCTCGGCACGCGGCCCAGCAGGGCGCTGACGTGCCCGGCCACCTGCGCGCCGGGCGTGCGGTGCACGTCGCCCAGCAGCGTGACGACCTCGCCGCCCACCCGGGCGCCGGGCCCCAGGTCGATGTTGCCGCCCACGGCGATCACGTTGCCCTCCACGGGACCCTGCACGGTCACGCTGCGCCCGAAGTGCACGTCGCCCCGCGCCGCGACGTCCGCCAGGGCGGGCAGGGTCAGCAGGGCGCTCACGGCGAAGGCGCCCGCGCCGGCCCACTGCATGGCGGGGCGGGGCCGCCATGTGACCAGCGCGGCCGTGAGCAGCAGCAGCGCCAGGCCCAGGCCCGCCAGCGGGGAGACCTGCGCGATCAGGGTCCGCAGCACCAGCGCGCCCGCCGCAAGGTTCGGCCACGCGGTCGTGACGGCCAGCAGCGTCAGCCCGACCATCAGGGCCACGACCAGCGTCAGCGGCGCGGAGTTGCGCCGGTGCACCAGCGGCGACTGCCACGGCTGGGCCGTGAAGGCGGTCGCGGCCGGCGAGGGGGCAGAGAGCGGAGGCGGAGCCAGCGGCGACGGGGCGTCCTGTGCCCGCATCCTCGACAGCACACTGCCCGCCACGGACCGGGGCAGGGATGGAGGCGCCGCCAGCCGCGCGGCCCACGCCACGTCGGACGCGGTGGCCGCCGCGACGCTGCCGGGCAGGGGAGGGGCGCCCACGTGGCCCAGCAGGCCCGCGCCTTGAATCTCGGTCAGGACGGCGGGCGCGACCGAGCGGGGTGGGGCGGGCGGGGCCAGCCGCGTGGCGAGCGCCACGGCCGACGCGACCTCGCCGGCCACGCTGCGCGGCAGGGGCGGGCGGGTCAGGCGGGCGGCCACGGCGATGTCGGCGGCCACGCCGGGCGCCACGGTCCCGGGTGGGTCGAGCGGCGGCAGGGCGCGCAGCAGCGCGGTGGCGTGGGCCAGGGCGCGGCGCTGGGCGTCCACGCCGACCTGATCCGGCAGGGCGTCCAGCGCCGAGCGGTCCTCTGGACCCAGGTCGCCGTCGGCCTCGCGGTGCAGCAGCTCTAGCGACAACACGTGCAGACGGGCGTCGCCGCCCGTGCCGTCTGCGCTGTCCCGACGCTCCACGCCCATACGGTTTCCTTTACGTCAAAGCGTCACCGGGAGTTCCCGGCGGCTGTCTAGCCCGTCGCGCCCGTGTCCGGACGGCTCCCAGCATGGGCGGCGTTCCCTGACGCGCTCCTGTCCGGTGGTGTCTGCGGCCCGCTTCCCTGGACGCGGGCCTACCCGGCCCGGTAGTCGCCGCTCTTGCCGCCGGTCTTCGAGAGCAGGCGCACGCCCGTGATCTCGATGGCCTTGCTGGCCGCCTTGAGCATGTCGTACACGTTCAGGGCGGCCACCGTGGCGGCCGTCAGGGCCTCCATCTCCACGCCGGTGGGCGCCGTGGTGCGGACGGTCGCCTGCACCCGCACGCCCGCGTCCTCCAGCGTCACCTCGACGTCCGCGCCCGTCACGGGGATCGGGTGACACAGCAGGATCAGGTCGGCGGTGCGCTTGCTGCCGGCCAGGCCGCCCAGCCGGGCCACCACCAGCGGGTCGCCCTTGGGGTTCGTGCCGGCCGTGAGCGCCGCGCGGGCCTCCGGCGGCAGACGCACCCACGCCTCGGCGGTCGCGCTGCGGGTGGTGGGCGCCTTGTCCGTCACGTCCACCATGCGCGGCTGGCCGTCCCGGAAGTGCGTGAGTTCCGGCGCGGCGTCGGTCATCAGTCCTCCGGGAGCTTCAGGTCCGCCAGGGACGCGAAGGGGGTCTGCTTGGCGTGCGCGCTGCCCTCCGGGATGCCCAGGTCGTCGTCGATTTCCTCGACCGGCACCTGCGCCATGTGCTCGCACGGCCCGTCGTTCAGGTCGTGGCCGCACACCTGGCACAGGCCCTTACACGCCGGGTCATGCAGCACGCTCAGCGGCGCGGCCAGGAGCGTCGTCTCGGCCAGGTACGCGCTGAGGTCCAGGTCCGGATTCCCGAAGACCAGCACCTCCTCGCCGGACTCGGCTTCCTCCAGGTACGGCGCGTCGGCCGACGGCTCGTAGCGCATCAGGGTGCCGAGCGTGATCTCCAGCGGCACGTCCACCGGGCGCAGGCAGCGGGCGCACTCCATGGTCAGGGTCGGCTCGAAGCTGCCCTGCAGGTACATCTCGTGGCCGTCCAGGGCGTTGACGTCCACGTCGTAGGGAGCGGGTTCCGCAAAGGTCAGGGTCTGCATCTGCCCGCCCTGCTCGTACCGGAGGTGATCCAGGGTGCCCTCGGCGTGCGCGTCCTCGGAGGCGCGCAGCAGGGAACCCAGATGAATGTGGGGCGAATCGGTCATCTGGACATGATAGGACGCGCCCGGCACCATGACCGTGCCGGGCGCGGATTGAGGATGGGCTCAGACCAGTTCGACGACGCTGGCGTCCGAGATGGTCAGCTTGTGCGTGCGCGGCATGGTGCGGTCACCGCGCACCTGCGCCCGCACACCGATCAGGCAGTCCTGCAGGCGGCGGTGCACGCTCTCCACGCTGGCGCCCTCGTCCAGCACCGAGTGCTCGACCTCGGCGTTGCGCACCACGCTGCCCTTGCCGATGCTGGTGAAGGGTCCGATGTACGCGTCCTCGATCACCACGCCCTCGGCCAGCAGCACCGGCCCCACGATCTTGCTGTTCTTCACGCGCGCCGAGGGCGGCACCACCACGCGCCCGGTCAGCACCGAGTCCTCGACCGTGCCGCGGATGTCGGTCTCGATGCGCTCCAGCAGCAGGCGGTTGGCGTCGAGCAGGTCCGCCGGGCGGCCGGTGTCCTTCCACCAGCCCCTGACCGGCTGCCCCACCACCGCGCGGCCGCGCTCGATCAGGCCCTGGATGCCGTCGGTGATCTCGTACTCGCCGCGCGCCGAGGGGGCCATGCCGTCGAGCACCGTGAAGATCTCCGGCGTGAAGCAGTACAGCCCGGCGACCGCCATGTTGCTGGGCGGGTTCTTGGGCTTCTCGACCAGGCGGGTGATGCGCTCGCCGTCCATCTCGGCCACCCCGAAGGACGACGGATCGGCCACCTCGACCAGCGCGATCAGCGCGGCCGGGCGCTCCTCCTGAAAGTGGTCCACGAAGGGCTTGGCGCCGAACTCGAAGAGGTTGTCGCCCAGGTACACGCAGAAGTCCGAGTCGGCCACCCACTCCCGGGCCGTGAGGACCGCGTGGCCCAGGCCGAGCTGTTCGTGCTGGTTGATCAGCGTGATCTCCACGCCGGTGACGTTGCGCAGGGCGTGCTGGATCTCCTCGCGCGTGATGTCCGACACGACCACGCCGATGTCGGTGATGCCGGCGTCCTGCAGGGTGCGGATGGCGTGGCGGATGATGGGCTGCCCGGCGACCCGCAGAACGGGCTTGGGACGCGTGAAGGTCAGGGGGCGCAGCCGCGTTCCCAGGCCTGCTGCAGGAATGATCGCTTTCATGCCGCGAGTGTAGTGGACAGGCCCTGACAATGTGCTTAATCCCCCCGCTCCGGCTGACCGAGCGTGCAGAAAGTCACAAGGGAACGCCCTGCCCCCTCACCGCGTTCTCGTGCCTGCCTGCTGAGATGGACGCATGAGTGACCACACCCCGGAGATCACCCTGCGCGGCGCGTGGAGAGGACAGCCGGGCGATCCGGACCGCGTGTTCCACGGCACGGTCGTGCACTCCGACCACCCGGACTCGCCCGTCGGCGGACCCTGCCGCGTGACCTACGAGGCCAGCCTCCAGCGTGTGACAGCGCCCGGCGACCACGGCCGCTACGTGCTGCACATCGGAGACACGGAGCGCGGGATCGTCCTCGCCCGCTTCACCAGCGCCGCGGCCTCCAGCGCGCATGCCCACGACGAGGCGCTCGACGACGACTGGTACGCCCTGCCGGCCCACACCTGACCGGAGCGCGGCCCGGGTCTGAAGTCCGTCTGAACGTCCGTCGCACGTCCGGCCCCCCGCCGCGTGACACGCTCGGGTATGGACAACCAACAGCTGCTGGAGTGTATCGACGCGTGTCTGGCCTGCGTGGATGCCTGTGAACGCTGCGCGGCGGCGTGCCTGGACGAGCCGGACATCGCGATGATGCGCGAGTGTATCCGCCTGGACCGCGACTGCGCCGACGTGTGCGCCGTGACGGCCCGCCTGCTGATGCGCGACAGCGCCCTGCACGCGGCGGCCTGTGCGCTGTGCGCAGACGCCTGCGCGGCCTGCGCCGCCGAGTGCGGCAAGCACGACCATGACCACTGCCAGGCGTGCGCCGCCGCGTGTCGCCGCTGCGAGAGCGCGTGCCGCGCCCTGGCGGCGTAGTCAGCGCCTAGATCAGCTGGATTTCCATGGCCCGCAGCACGGCGCGGGTGCGGTCGCGCACGCCCATCTTCGACAGGATGTTCGACACGTACCCCTTGATCGTGCCCTCGGTGGTCGTGATCAGTGCCGCGATCTCGCGGTTCGAGTAGCCGCCGGCCATCAGGCGCAGCACCTCGCGTTCCCGCTCGGTCAGGGCCACGTGGTCTTCGAGGCGGGGCGCGGCCGGCGCGTCGGGACCGCGTCCACGGCCGGTCGAGACGGGCTGGAGCCAGCGGCCCCCGGCGGCCACCGTGCGGATCGCACCAAGCAGCACCTCCAGCGACACGTCCTTGAGCAGGTACCCGCGCGCGCCGGCCTCCACGCCGTGGATGAGCAGGTCGTCGTCGTCGAAGGTCGTGAGGATCAGGGTGGGCGGCAGGGTGCCCTGGGCGGACAGCGCGCGCAGTACGCCCAGGCCGTCCAGGTGCGGCATGCGGTAGTCCAGCAGCAACACGTCCGGCCGCACCGCCGGCACCAGCGTCAGCGCCTGCACGCCGTCCTCGGCCTCCGCGACCACGTGCATGTCGGGCGACAGGCCCAGCATGGAGCGCAGGCCCTGGCGTACCAGCGTCTGGTCCTCCACCACGCACACCCGGATCGCGCCCGGCACGGCCGCGTCGCCGGCCGTCATGCCAGCCCCCCGGCGGGCAGGGCCACATGCAGCAGGACGCCCTGCCCGGTCGGCGTCTGCACGTCCAGGCTGCCGCCCAGGCCCTCCAGGCGCTCGCGCATGCCGTTCAGGCCGCAGCCGAAGCGCAGGGTGGACACGCCGGGTCCGTCGTCCTGCGCCCGCAGCCGGATCAGCGGTCCGTCGCGCCACACCTCCAGCCACAGCTGGGTGGCCCGCGCGTGCCGCGCCGCGTTCGTGACGATCTCCTGCGCGCAGCGCAGCAGCACCCGCGCCGTGACCGGGCAGTCCAGCCGGACGTCCGGCGGCAGCGTCACGTGCACCGTCAGGGCCGTGCCGCGCGTCAGGGCGCGCAGTTCGAGCGGGAAGTCGCACGACGACGCGTCGCGCATGCCGCGCACGGCCGTGCGCACGTCGTCCAGCAGCTCGTGCGCCACCCCCTGCGCCGTGTGCACGTGTTCGCGCGCCGGGCCGTCCGGCAGCAGGTGGTGCGCCACCTGCAGGTGCATGCCCAGGCCCGTCAGGTGGTGCCCCAGCAGGTCGTGCAGTTCCCGCGAGATCTGCAGCCGCTCGGCGGACCGGCTCGCCTCGGCCAGCAGGGCGCGCGTGGCGTGCAGTTCCTCGACCACCACCGCCAGCCGCCGCCGCGCGCGGATCTCGCGCATGGCGGTGCGGACGGTCATGATCGCCATGACCTGGAAGCACACGTAGCCGGTCGTGAAGGCCCACGCGTCCAGGTTGTGCCAGTGCGTGAGCAGCACCCACAGCAGCAGGCCGCTCTGTCCTGCCACCCACAGCAGGGCCTGCCGGAAGGGCAGCAGCAGGCCCACCTGCGACGCCACCGCGATCAGCAGGCCAGCCTGCACGCTGCTGCCGTTCAGCAGCGCGTTGGCGACCAGCGCCAGCACCGACTGCGCCAGCAGCAGGCCCAGCACCGCCCGCCTCGGCCGGCGGGCGATCACGTGCAGCGTGAGCAGTGTGGTGCCCAGGAACGCCAGGTTCGCCACGCCCCACCACTGCACCTGCCACAGCGCCAGGTGGTCGCGCACCGGTTCGACGAGCAGCGAGTGCAGCGACAGCGCCGCCCACGTGACCACGGTGGTGATCCGCACGCTGCCCCGGATCTCGGCGGCCGCGTCCGGGGCCGGCGGAGACAGCGCGGGCGCGGCGCGCGGCGACTCGGGGACCGGGGACAGGGTGGGGACGGGCAGGACAGTCATGGTCGATTCCTCGGGGAAAGCGAGCAGGCGTCTGGAGCGGGGGCTGTGGCGGCGGTCGGTGCGCCGTCAGTGTACGGGAAGGTCCGGGCGTGTCCGGACACGCCCGGGCCGCTTCACTTGCAGCCGCTGCGCCACCAGCGCACGTCGCCGGTGTCCAGGGCGAAGGTGCTCAGGCGGTCCCCGAAGGCCAGCGCCGCGTGGCCCATCTGGTCGTCGCCGTCCGCGACCGTGTACGACACGCTGCCGTTCACGCCCCTGACGTCGGCCCCGAAGGTCAGCGTGACGCTGCTGCCGCCGTCGCGCTCGTACCACAGGTACATCATCCAGCTGCCCAGCGTCGTGCTCGACCAGCGGATCAGGTCGCGGTTCGGGGTGTACCACCGGTTCTCGTCGTTCACATCCGGCAGCGAGCCCACGTACAGCCCGTCGCGCGAGTTCGAGCCCAGCTGCACGTAGATTTCCGGATCGCCGCGCACCCACGGTTCATGGTCGTCGCGTACGTACAGCGAGCTCAGGCGCTCCCAGCTGTCGCAGGCCTGCGCGCTCAGCCCCGGGCTCGACGGTACTGTGCCTGACGGTACTGGGCTCGGCGGCGCTGCACCGGCGTGGACGTCGATGGGGATCATCACGTGGCCCTGAGCGTCCACGCGCTCGTTCACGCCGACCACGACCACGGCCTCGCTGGGCGCCGTCCGGCCGTCCAGCACGTGGCGTCCACCCTGCGCGTCGTACGCGACGACCGGCGCGAACTCGTCCCCGCCCTGCGGCGCGACCGCCACCAGTGGCACGTGGGTGGCGGCGTCCCACGCCGGGCCGCGTACCGCCACCTGAAGATTCCGGACGCTTCCGGTCACGGTGCCCAGCGGGTGGAGGGTCTCGCCGGGACCGCTGGCGAGCAGGCTCTCCACGGTGCCGCCGCCGAGCGGCGCGCGGGCCAGGGCGGCGTACAGCGTCTCGCGGTCGCCGTCGAAGCGGGCGTCGGTCTGCTGGAGGATGGTGGCGCGCAATTCCGGGCTCTGGAGGTGGCGCGCGAGGTCCTGTGCGAAGGCGTCGAGCGCTGCATTGACCTGCGCGTCGGCGGCGCTGACGGCCGGGGTGCCGGCGGTGGCTGCAGTCTGCGGCGTCTGCCCGCAGGCGCTCAGGGCGAGGGTGACGGCCAGGAGGGCAGCGGGGACGGCGCGGGTGATGACGGTCATGGCGGGCCTCCGTGGGGGGAGCGGTGACGGCGCGGAGCGCGGGTCCGGTCAGGGCCAGCCGGGGTCAGTAGTACGAGGACTTGCCGCCGAAGTACACGGCGGTGTAGAAGGCCTGGGCCGCCACGTAGCAGAAGGGCTTGCGCCAGCCGAGGGTGTCGCACACCTGCTGCATGTGCTGCTTGAACTGGCCGTCCACCCAGTGGCGGTCGGTCTCGTTCATGCGCGAGGAGTAGAAGCGGGCGTTGCGGTACCCGAAGTCGTGCTGGACGCACGGCCACAGGAACTCGTCGCTCCAGCCGGTGTAGCCGGACGGACCGCTGCACCCGTCGTTGCTCCAGTTGAAGCGCGGGAAGGCGCTCCGCAGGGTCGAGTACCGGCTGCGGAAGGTGTCGGTGGACGCGATGATCGTGTAGGTGGTCACCGCGTAGGGGGCGGCCTGCGCGCCGAGCCGGGCACTGTCCGCTGCGGCGGTCAGCGGGCGGGGCTGGAGGCCCTCCTGCAGATCCGCCTGCAGGGTCCGCACGAGCTGGTCGAGGTCGAGCGCCTGCCCGTGGTCGTCCACCGGTGCGGGCACCCGGCCGGCCCGCACGTCGTCGCGCAGGCCCTGCATCTCCGCGATGCGGGCGCGCAGCGCGGCCAGCTGGGCGTCGTCGAGGTTGGTCGTGGCCGCCGGGGCGGACGCTGCGGGCGCGGTGGCCTGCGGCGTGGCCGCCTGCTGGCCGCAGGACGCGAGGGCGAGGGTGCCGAGCAGCAGGACGAGTCGGGGTGCGGTCATGGTGGAGCCTCCTGGGTCTCCTTCCAGTTGGAAGGGCGTGGGGCGGGATCGCCCGCCGGGGGGCGGGAATCGTCCGTGCTGGCGCGCGGTCTGTCGTGTTCTGTCTGACCGCAGCGTAGGGGGTGGGCGGCCGTTCGCCCACTGCCGGAAGTCAGTCCCGAGGATGAAGGCAGCTTCATTCGTGGCTCATGCGTGGATGGACCTGGATGGGCCGGCCCGGTCGGGCCTGCGAGGGCACCGCGCCGCGTCCGCCCGCTGCCGGGCCGTACACTCCGGGGCAGGTGAACGGGCGCCGGGGCTGGACGCTCGTTCCGTTATCGCCTATACTCCACCGAGGTTGTTATGCTGCTAGCAGAAATCATCAGCGTGGGCACGGAACTGCTGTTCGGCGAGATCGTCGACAGCAATGCCGCGTTCCTCGCGCGCGAACTGGGCGCCCGTGGCGTCACGCTGCACCGCAAGACGGTGCTCGGTGACAACCTGGAGCGTCTGACGGCCGCCATCCACACGGCGCTGGAGCGCGCGGATCTGGTCATCCTGGGCGGTGGCCTGGGACCCACCGACGACGACCTGACCCGCGAGGCCATCGCCGCCGCGCTGAACGAGACTCCGCACGAGGACCCGGCGCTGCTCGCGTGGCTGGAGGGCCTGTACACCGCGCGGGGGCGCACCATGCCGCAGATCAACCGCAAGCAGGCGTGGCTGATTCCCTCGGCGCAGGCGCTGCCCAACCCGGTCGGCACCGCGCCCGGGTGGTTCGTGACCACCGGCGGGAAGATGATCGTCGCGCTGCCCGGCCCGCCGCGCGAGATGCAGCGCATGTGGCAGGCCGAGGTGCTGCCGAGACTGCCGCTGCCCAGCCGCGCGCTGGTGCACACGACCGTCCACACCCAGGGCATCGGCGAGAGCAACATCGCCGAACTGCTCGGCGACCTGACCCGCACTGCCAACCCCAGCGTCGCCACCTACGCCCGCAAGACCGGCGTCGACGTGCGCGTGGCGGCCAGCGCCGACACCGACGCGCAGGCCCGCGCGCTGCTCGCGCCCGTGCTGGACGAGGTGCGCGCCCAGCTGAGAACGTGGACGTGGGGCGAGGACACCCAGACCCTCGCCGGGGCCGTCAGCGCCGCGCTGGGCGGGCGCACCCTGGGCGTCATCGAGGCGGGCAGCGCCGGCGCCCTGTGCACCCTGCTGGCCGACGAGCCGGGCTTTCTGGACGCCGCCGTCACGCAGGACCACCGCCGCCTGATCACGCTGGGCCTGACCCCGGTGACGTTGCACGACGCCGGGCTGGTCAGCGCGCAGGCCGCGCTGGACCTCGCCGCCGGCGCCCGCGAGCACCTCGGGGCCGAGGTCGGGCTGGCGGTCGTCGTGCAGGCGAGCGGTGAGGGTGCCGGACACGCGCACGCCGCGCTGTGCACCCCGGACCTCCAGCGCAGTGTCAGCGTGAACTGGCCCGGCGATCCCGCGCAGATCCGCGAACGCGCCGCCGTCGCCGCCCTGGCCCTCGCGTACCGCACCCTGCGCCCCGGCGGGTGGGACGCATGAAGGTCAAGGTGAAGAAGGCAGGGGGCCAGGAGAAGAGGGCCGCGGGCCACCCCGCCCCACCCGTGGACGCCGAGGCACAGGCGGTCCTGGCCCGGCTGGCCGAGCCGCCACTGCGCCCGGCGCCGCGCGATCCGGCCGCCCCGAAGCGCGCCGCGCCCGGGAAGCCCCAGCAGGTGCGGCGCGGCGAGCGCCGGAGCGGTCCGGTTGACGACGGGCACACGCCCGACACCTACCGGCTGTTCTACGCGCTGAAGGTGCCGCGCGACGTCGCCGGGACGCTCGCGCAGGCGCAGCGCCACCTCAAGGGCAACTGGCGGGCCGTGCGGCCGGACCAGCTGCACGTGACGCTGGCGTACCTGCCCGCCGTGCCGCCGCAGCGCGTGCCGGAGTTGCGCGCCCTGGGCCAGGCCCTCGCGCCGCAGTTCGGCACGCTGGACGTCCGGCTGCGCGGCACCGGGTACTTCCCGAACGAGGGCAGCCCGCGCGTGTGGTTCGTCAAGGCCGAGGCCGAGGGCCTGACGGAACTCGCCGAGGCCCTGCGCGCCGGCATCCGCGACCTCGGCCTGCCGGTCGAGGACCTGCCCTTCCGGGCGCACGTCACGCTGGCCCGCAAGAAGGGCCCCGCGCCGCGGGTGCCGCCCCTGATCTTCGGCGCGGCGTGGCACGCGGGCAGCTTCACCCTCCAGCGCAGCCTGCTCCAGAAGACCGGCCCCATCTACGAGCAGGCCGGCGCGTTCCATCTGCGCGACCATCCCGCCACGCCGCCCCCCGCCTCCGAACCCGCCCCCCACGAATCCCCCCGCGCCCCACAGGAGCCGACATGAGCAAGGACAACCCCAAGGACATCTCCTCCCCCAACGACAGCAAGGAGCGCGCCAAGGCCATCGAGACGGCCATGAGCCAGATCGAGAAGGCCTTCGGCAAGGGCAGCATCATGAAGCTCGGCGCCGAGAGCAAACTGGACGTGCAGGTCGTGTCCACCGGCAGCCTGAGTCTGGACCTGGCGCTGGGCGTCGGCGGCATTCCGCGCGGCCGCGTGACCGAGATCTACGGCCCGGAATCCGGCGGCAAGACCACCCTGGCCCTCGCCATCGTCGCGCAGGCCCAGAAAGCCGGCGGCACGTGCGCGTTCATCGACGCCGAGCACGCCCTCGACCCGGTGTACGCCCGCGCGCTGGGCGTGAACACCGACGAACTGCTGGTGTCGCAGCCCGACAACGGCGAGCAGGCGCTGGAGATCATGGAACTGCTGGTCCGCAGCGGCGCCATCGACGTGGTCGTGGTGGACTCGGTGGCCGCCCTGACGCCCCGCGCCGAGATCGAGGGCGAGATGGGCGACTCGCTGCCCGGCCTGCAGGCCCGCCTGATGAGCCAGGCGCTGCGCAAGCTCACTGCGATCCTCTCCAAGACCGGCACCGCCGCGATCTTCATCAACCAGGTGCGCGAGAAGATCGGCGTGATGTACGGCAATCCCGAGACCACCACCGGCGGCCGCGCGCTGAAGTTCTACGCGTCCGTGCGCCTGGATGTCCGCAAGATCGGGCAGCCCGTCAAGCTGGGCAACGACGCGGTCGGCAACACCGTGAAGGTCAAGACCGTGAAGAACAAGGTCGCGCCGCCCTTCAAGGAAGTCGAACTCACCCTGATGTACGGCAAGGGCTTTGACCAGCTCAGCGACCTCGTGACGCTCGCCAGCGACATGGACATCATCAAGAAGTCCGGCAGCTTCTACTCCTACGGAGACGAGCGCATCGGCCAGGGCAAGGAAAAGGCCATCGCATACATCGCCGAGCGCCCCCAGATGGAAGACGAGATCCGCGAGCGCGTCCTGACCGCCATCCGCAGCGGCGGCGCCCCGGAACTGCCCACCGTCCCCGCCGTCGCCGAATAATCCCGCCCCGTCCCGGCGCCCCGCGAGCCCCACGGCCGCGGGGCGTTCATCTTGGCCTCCACGCCGTGCAGGACGGATATCCCGGCCCCGCCACTCCCCTGAAAGGCCCCGTCAATTCGGGGGCAGGAACTGCGGGTCGGCGGCATGGCTGAGACCTCGAAGCCCGTGCTGGACACGAAAAACCCGATGGCGGGCTGGCCGCATTAATGCGCCGGCGGGTCGTCCATGTAAGTCGCCTGAAAGTCTCCCCCCCTACCCTCGGATAAAGACCACGCGACGCGCGTGACCATCCCCTTTCCCCGACCCGGAGACGCCGTGCCCGACCCCCGAACGCCCCTCAATTCCGTCACCGCCGGCTTCACGCTGGTGGAACTGCTGATCGTGCTGGCCGTGCTGGGCATCCTGTTCGCCCTGGGCATCAGCAGCTACCGTTCGACCCTCAACCCGGCGCGTGACGCGGCCAGAACGGTGCACGCTGCATTCTTCACGCTGCGCAGTCAGGCCATGTCCAACACCCAGGCACGGCGGCTGGTGCTCGTCGGCAGTAAGAATCTAGTGCTGCAGAGTGCCCTGCGCTGCAGCGAGACCACCCAGACGAACTGGACGCAGATCGGCACGGTCGATCTGGGCACGTCCAGCCTGCCGCTGACCCTCACGGCCCCCACGCCGGCCACCACCGATCCGACCGTCCCCACGGGCACGAAACTCGTGGCGTGCTTCACCTCCCGCGGTCAGGCCAGCACCGCCGGCTCACTGAGAATCTCGGACACCAAACACGCCTATCTCGTGCAGGTGGCGCTGGGCGGGGGGGTGTACACGAGTGCGCAGTGAGGCCACGCGCGGTATCACCATCGTCGAGGTGCTGATCGCCATGCTGGTGCTCGGCATCGCCATGGGCGCCATCATGGGCGGTCTGCTGTCGAATACCAGCGTGAACAGCCGCGTGGGCCAGAAGGCCGAGGCGATCCGCATCACCGAGGAAAAACTGGAGGGCTACCGGCAACTCGGCAGCTACGCCGCCCTGAACGGCGCGGCGCCGCTCACCCAGACCGTCACGCGCAGCGGCCTGCCCTACACGGTCGTGACGACCTTCTGCCCGACCGACAAGCCCAGCACCATGGCCTGCAGCAACACGGCGATCTACATCCGCGTGGAGGTGACAAATGGCAACACGACCCTCTACAAGGCCGACACGTACTACACCCAGTTTGGGCAGGAGTAAGGTCGGCCAGCTCGCCGGATTCACACTGGTCGAACTGCTGATCGCCATGGCCCTGCTGCTGGCCGTCCTGACCATCGCCTTCAACATCTTCTCGAGCAGCAACCGGCTTGTCGAGAGCGATACCGGCCGCGTCATGGCGCAGCAGAACGCCCAGACGGCGCTGGACCTGATGGCCGCAGACGTGCGCGAGGCCGGGGAGAACCTGGAACTCGACCTGGGCATCTCCGGTCTGGAATTCAACAACGCCACACAGAGCCTCACGGTACGGCGCAGCATTCCGCCGCTGTCCACCGGGGTCAAGCTGGCCCGCCTGCCGCTGTGCTACGTGTCCGGCAGCAGCGTACAGGTCGTGGGGGCCGTGCCCGGCAGCACCACGGCCACCTCGCGCTGCACCTACAGCGACGGCAACAGCGACGGCGAGGACGACAACGTGATGCCGTGGCGCACGTATCTCACGGCGCAGAGCGGCGTTCCCCAGGCCGCGCTGCTGTACCGCCCCGCGTCCGGCGGCACGCCCGCCCTCGTGCAGAGCACCACGGTCCAGAGCGTTCAGGCCCAGACCACCCAGGTGACCTCGGGTGTGACGGTCAAGCGTGTCAACGTCGTCCTCGGCGCGGCGGTGCCCTCTGCCTTCACGCCGGCCAACAACAGCCTGCTGATCCTCGTGGACGAGCGCCGTTACATGCTGGTGGGCAGCGAACTGCGCCTGGCCCTGGGGGGCCAGACCGATGCCCAGGCGCAGCCCATGGCCTTCGGCGTGACCGGCCTCACGCTGAGCGCCACCTTGACCGACCCCACGGAAACCGTGTCCAGCATGAGCCTGACCGGACCCTTCTCGCGCGTCAAGAACATCGTGATCGGCCTGAGCGCCCAGAACGCGGGCCAGGGCAAAAGCACCACCCGCACCTTCCAGTCGACCATCTTCCCGCGCAACATCGAGACGGCGCGCAGCACTCCGGGAGCCCCATGAAACAGTCCAATGGCGGGTTCGCCCTGATCGTCGCCCTGTCCCTGGTGGTGGTGCTGGCGATCGTCCTCGTCACGTACTCGACACTGACGGTCGGGAATGCCCGTACCTCGGCCAGCAGCGGCAACTCCACCGCCGGCTTCTACGCCGCAGAGGCCGCCCTGAACGCCCGCGCCGAACAGATCCGCCAGAAGTACAAGGGGTTCACCGTACCCAGCGGCACCTCGCCCAGCGACACCACGCCCTGCCAGGGCACCAACCTGGGCACCGGCGACTTCGCGTGCCAGAGCGCCACGGTGGGCGGCCGGGCCGTCACCAGCTACGCCAAGATGGGCGCCACCCAGAGCATCACCATTCCCCAGGGCGAGGACTTCGAGTTCCTGAACGCCCAGGAAACCCCCACGACCGTGTACGGCCAGGCGGTCGGCGCCACCGGCAACCCGGAGGCGATTGCCAGCCTGGTCTTCCGCAGCCGTCTGGTGCCCCTGTTCCAGTTCGCCGTGTTCTTCGACAAGGATCTGGAATTCACGAACACCGCCCCGCTCGATCTGAGCGGCCCGGTGCACACCAACGGCAACCTGTTCCTGGATGCGGGCAGCAGTTCCACCCTGAACATCCAGGGCCAGACGACGGCGTCCAACGGCATTTACCGCGGCTGGAAACATGACAATGGCTGCAGCGGCACCGTCAACATTGCGGACGACAGCGGCACCCTACGCTCGATCAACTGCGGCACTGGGCGCACCCAGCTCGCGGCGGCGGATCTGAGGGCCACCTTTGGCAACCAGGTCAAGACCCTGCCGGTGCTGGACGTGCCGACCATAGCCGACATGCAGCCGCGCAGCACCGCCCAGTACTGGCAGAAGGCCGATGTCCGAATCGTGTTGAAGCTCACCGCTGGCACGAGCAGCGTGGGCACGTGGACGCCATACTTCGTGCGCGCCGACGGAACCCAGATCACCGGAATCACCTGCACAGCCCTGACCGCGTCCCAGACTTTCCGCGACAACCGCGAGGCCCAGTACTGGGAGGACAGCACTAAGGGCAACAACGCGAACCGGGCCAAGCGGGTCACACTGGACGTGGACGTCCGCAAGCTCCTGGCGTGCATGCAGGCCAACCGTACCCTGCTGGGCCTGAATCCCAGCGGCATTGCCGAGACCACAGAGGGCGGTCTGGTCGTGTACATGACCTTCGACGACACCACTGGGAGCTCCATGTTGACCAGCGTTCTGGCGGGCGCGACAGCCAGCGGCTCGATCTCGCAGGGCAGCAGCACGCCCAACAACTATGCGGTGCGCCTGGAGAACGGGGCCACGTTGCGTTCGACCACCGGCAGCGATCCGATTCCGGCGGGGCTGACCGTGGTGACAGACGAGGCCATGATCGTACAGGGCGACTTCAATGCGGCTGATACCCGTGCCCAGGGCTGGATTCCTGCGTCGCTGCTCGCCGACTCGGTCAACGTGCTCTCGAACGGCTGGACCAACAGTCAGCCGTGCCAGTACAAGGTTGTGTTCAACAACACCTCCCGGACCTACTGGATGACCCAGACTCCGAAGGCCACGGGCACCCCCGCCACCTGGGTGTGGTATCAGCCGCCCAACTCGGGGGGTCAGTGGATGGATTACGCTCTCCTGAACAGTGCCCAGCGTCCCTACGCCACCTCATCGACGTACACCCTGACGGTCAACATGCCCTCGACCCTGTCCTCGACCCAGAAGTGGTACGCGTACCCGACCAGCAGCTATTCCAGCGGCGTCTACGCTGATTCTGCCGCCGACGACGCGAAGTCCACCCTTCCTCTGTGGTGCCGCAACGTGGTGGCCAGTACCAACGCCACCACAGGCGTCACGGCCGGAAGCATCGTCCACGCGGCTGTCCTGGCCGGCACGGCCACCACGGGCCTGGAGGGCGTGCTGTACCCGAATCCCACCGTTCCCGCCCAGAGCGGCGGCGTGCACAACATGATGCGCTTCAGCGAGGACTGGGGTAGCAACAACACCAATCCCAACGGCGTCATTGATTATGCCTACAGCGGCTCGCTGGTCAGCCTGAGTAAACCCCTGCACGCCATCGGCGACTTCCAGTTGGGTGATTCCCGCTTCTACAACCCGCCGCACCGTGTCTGGCGGTTCGAGACCCTCTTCAAGGACGCCGCCAACCTGCCGCCGCTGACGCCGCGCTTCGTGTACCTCAAGCAGGACAACTTCACCCGGCAGTTCGAGCAGCCCTGAGCCGATCGGCCTACGTCCCCTCCCACTTTCGGCGGATTCCGGAACCGGCGGTGTGCAGCATACTCAGGACAGCAAGGTGTGGGGCAACCACATGGGAGCATCGACAACCCACGCCAAGCGAGACCCCCACCCGAGTGAAGGTGGGGGTTCTGCGTGTTCGGGCGTAGGTCAGCGGCGCCGGGTGAGTTGCCACGCCCCGGGCAGCAGCAGTGCGGCCAGGCCCAGCTTGAGCGCGTCGCCGGGCAGGAAGGGGAGCAGGCCGGCGGTCAGCAGGGCGCGCCCGTGCAGGCCGGTGGTGACGCTCAGCCACGGCAGGCCGACGGCGTAGATGACGGCCGTGCCGAGCAGCATCGCCGCGGCGGTGCCCACGACACGCCGGTCGAGGGCGAGGCGTTCCATCAGCCAGCCGACCAGCGTGGCGGCGAGCAGGAAGCCGATCAGGTAGCCGCCGGTGGGCCCGGCCAGTTTGGCGAGGCCGGCCGCGCCGCCCGCGAAGACCGGCAGGCCGAGCGTGCCGGCCGCGATGTACGTGCCCAGCGTGGCCGCGCCGCGTCGCCAGCCCAGCGCCGCGCCGACGAGCAGCACGCCCAGGGTCTGGAGCGTGACGGGCACGGGCTTCAGGGGAATCTCGACCTGGGCGAGCAGGGCGATCAGCAGCGCGCCGCCGAGGACGAGCGCGACGTCGCGCGTGAGGGTGCGCTGTGGGGCGAGGGTCTGGGCGAGGGTGGGATGCGTGGCGTGGGTCATGGTCGGCTCCTCTGAACGGGGGTGGGGGGAAGGATCACGGCGGTGGAGCGCCGGCGAGGGCGCCGATCAGCTCGACATCCCCGGCGCTGACGGTGCGGGTCCCGGCGGGGGTATCCACGATCAGGCTGCCGCGCGCGTCGAGCGCCGTGGCGGTGCCCTCGACGTCGCCCTGGGGTGTGTGCACGCGCACGGGGCGGCCCAGCGTGACGCTCGCGGCCGTCCACGCGGCGCGCACGTCGGGGCCGGGTGCGGCCAGCCAGTGCGCCAGGGCGTCCAGCACGCGGCCGAGCAGATCGGCGCGGGTCACCTCGGGCCGCCACTCGCCCACGGCGGCGGCGCCGGGCGGGGCGTGGTGCACGTTCACGCCGATGCCGACGATCACACGCCGCGCTTCCTCGCCGCGCAGGTCGGCCTCGACGAGGATGCCCGCGAGCTTGCGGCCGTCCGGCGCGAGCACGTCGTTGGGCCACTTCAGGCCGCCCACGCCGCACGCCGCGTGCACGGCGACCCCGGCGGCCAGCGGCAGCAACCCGAGGTCCGCCAGTGCCAGGGGCACGCCGGACTCGGGGCGCAGCAGCACGCTGAACACAAGGCTGCCGCCGGTGGTGTCCCACACCCGGCCACGTCGCCCGCGTCCGGCGGTCTGCCGCTCGGCCACCACGACCGCGCCGTGCGGAGCGGGGGAGAGCGGGTCGTCGGCCCACGCGCGCATCTCGTCCTGGGTGCTGCCGACCGTGCCCGCGTAGCGCAGCACGCGGCCCAGAGTGCCGGTCACGTGCACCAGCGCGGGGGCGGGCGTGCCGGGCGCCACGGCGTACCCGGCGCGGGTGACGTGCACCGGCACCCCCTGATCCTGAAGCTGGTGCGCCAGGGTGCGGACGGTCACGCGGCCCACGCCCAGCCGCGCGCCCAGCGTGTCGCCGGACTGGGGGTCGGCGGTCAGCAGGGGCAGCAATCGGGCGGGCATCCGTTCAGTGTTCTACGCGACTTGCTGAACGAAGGCAAGGCAGGCCCCGGCGCGCGCGGCGCGGCGACGACGGTGGCGCATGTCAGGGAGGGGTCAGACTGCCTTTGCTAGACTGGGTGCATGGCGATGGTGCGGCACACGAGGCAGCGGGCGGCGGTGATCGAGGTTCTTCAGGCCTCGCGCGAGCATCCCGACGCGGCCGCCATCCATGCGGCGGTGCGCGAGCGGCTGCCCAGCGTGAGCCTCGGCACCGTGTACCGCACGCTGGACGCGCTGGTGCGCGACGGCGTGGTCGTGACCCTGGAGCGCGCCGGGCAGGCCACCCGCTACGACTGGCGGGCCGGCACCGCGCATCACCACGCGGTGTGCCGCTCGTGCGGCGCGATCTTCGATGTGGACGCCCTGACCCTCCCCGGGGTCCCGGCGGCCGGCCTGCCCGGTGGGTTCCGCGTGACCGACGTGCACCTCGAGTTCATGGGCGTGTGCGTGTCGTGCCAGGCGGCGTCAAGCGGCGCGGCCACGGAACCCGCCGGCGCGTAACGTCCCGTCTGGCCGGCGTCACGGCCGGGTGGCATCCACGAAGCGCTCCCGGCCGGTCAGATCCGCGTGCACCGTGACGGCCCACCCGGCGGTGTCCAGGTCGTGCGCCAGCGTGCGGACGTTGCGCGGATCGAGTTCCAGCAGCAGCCGCCCGCCGGGGACCAGCGCGGCCGTCGCCCCTGCGGCCAGCCGCCGGGCGATGTCCAGGCCGTCCGGGCCGCTGTAGAGGGCCAGGGTGGGGTCGTGCTCCACCTCGGGCGAGGCACCCGTGCGGTCGGCGTCCGGCAGGTACGGGGGGTTGGAGACGATCACGTCGAAGACGCCGGGCACGCCGTCCAGCAGGTCGGCATGCAGGATGGTCACGTCCAGACCGTTGCGGCGGGCGTTCTCCCGGGCCAGCGTCAGGGTGCCCTCGCTGACGTCGGTGGCGGTGACCCGCGCGTCCGGCCGGGCCGCCCGGATGCCTAGCGCCAGCGCGCCGGTGCCGGTGCCCACGTCCAGCACGCGCGGCGCAGTCACGCCGGCCAGCGCGCGGAGACTCAGGTGCAGCAGCCACTCGGTCTCCGGGCGGGGCACCAGGGCGCGCGGATCGGCAGCCAACAGCACACCGCCCCACTCCAGCGGGCCCAGCAGGTACTGGAGCGGCTCACGCGCGGCCCGGCGCGCCAGCAGCGCCGAGAGCGTGGCCTCCTCGGCGGGCGTGACGGGCAAGTCGCCGCCCGTGACGAGGGCGGTGGGGCTCACGTTCAGGGCGTGCAGCAGCAGCGCGCGGGCGTCCACCTCCGGGGAGGGCACGCCCGCGCGCGTGAGCTGCTCCGTCGCCGCGCGCAGCCGCTCACGCCGCGTGGGCACTCAGCCGTGCCGGGGCCGGATGATCAGCCGGCGGCTGGCGCCCTCGCCGACCGACTCGCTCATCACGTCCGGGTGCTCCTTCAGGGCGATGTGGATCACGCGACGCTCGGCGGCGGGCATGGGCTGCATCTCGTGCGCCTCGCCGCTCTTAGCGACCTGCACCGCGAGGCGCTCGGCGAGTTTGGTCAGGGTGTCGGCCTGCCGCTTGCGGAAGCCGCCGACGTCCACCCGCACGCGCAATTCGCCGCGCCCGTCCTGCTTGGCGAGCACGGTGTACGCGAGCACCTCGATGGCGCCCAGGGTGCGGCCGTCCCGCCCGGCCAGCCGCGCGGCGCTCTCGCCGGTGATGTCGGCCTCCAGGGCGTCGCCACTGTCGTGCACATTCACGCTCAGCGAGGGGTCGATGCGCGACACCAGGCCGCGCAGGAAGCGTTCCAGAACCACCACCGGCGCTTCGTGGGCCGCCTCCAGCGCGGGCGCCGCGCTCTGCGCCGTCTCCGGGGCGGGTGGGGGCAGTTCGCTCTCGTCGGCGTCACTGATCCCCAGCCCCGCGAGGTAATCGTCGAGGTTCGTCCGGTTGTCCATGCTCCGCAGTCTACAGTGCGCCTCTCACTTCTCTCCCACGCAGGGCGCGTCCAGGGCGCGGCCCCGCGCCGTCACTCCGGGGGCCGCGCCGCGTGCGCCGCGAAGGCCCGCGCGCTGCGTTCCAGCATGGCGTACACGTCCTCGAAGCCGTCTGGGCCGCCGTAGTACGGGTCCGGGACGTCCGCGCCGGGCGCCTCAGCGTCAAAGTCGCGTATCAGCACGACGCGGGCCCGCGCGCCCGGCGGACTCTGATGCCGGGCGTCGGCCGCGTTCTGGGCGTCCATGGCGAGGATCACGTCCTGGGTGTGGAAGTCTGCCGTGCTCAGCTGCCGGGCGCGGCCGTCCAGCGTCAGGCCGTGGCGCCGGGCCACCTCGCGGCTGCGCGGATCGGCGGGGCGGCCCACGTGCCACTCGCCGGTGCCGGCCGAGTCCACCACGGCGCCGACCCCGGCGGCGTCCAGTTCCCGCCGCAGTAGCGCCTCCGCCAGCGGACTGCGGCAGATGTTGCCCAGGCACAGCGCCAGCACGCGCAGCGGCGTCATCGGCGCTCCCGTGTGTGCAGGCCGTACACCAGGGCGCGCACCAGCCATTCCATCGGGCCGGAGCCAGTACGCGCGAGCCACCAGCGGCTGACGGGCAGTTGCAGCAGCGCGACGGCCAGGGCCAGCGCCAGCGCGCTCAGCGCGCCCCAGCGTCCCCACTGGGCGCCGGCATAGGGGTAGAACACGGTCGTCATGACCACGCTCTGCGCGAGGTAATTGCTCATCGCCAGCCGCCCGGACGCCGCGAAGTGCCGCCACCCGCCCAGGCGTCCCGACGCGGCCAGCAGGCCCAGCACGCCCACGTACCCCAGCGCGGACGCCAGCCCGCCGCCCATCCGCACCGGAATGGAGAGCAGGCCCAGGGCGTACTCGGGCCGGGTGTTCAGGTACGCAAGCAGCGCGCCCAGCGGCAGGCCCACGCTCAGGCCGCCCACCGCCAGGCGCCGCAGCAGCGGCCGGTGCTCGTGCGGGCGCGTCAGCACGCCCGAGCGCTGCGCCGCCGCGCCGAGGCAGAACAGCGCCAGCAGCCACGGACCGTTGTACAGCGCGCTGCCGACCAGCATGCCGCCGAACTCCCCGGCCCGCAGGTGCACGTTCGCCGGGTAGGTCGCCAGCAGCTCCGGCAGGTTGCTGAAGCGCCCGCCCGGCTCGCTCAGCGTGCTCAGACCCGCCTGCACGGTGAGGTTCAGCCACCACGCGCCCAGCGCGGCGGCCAGCACCAGCAGCGGCCGGGCCTCCATGCGCGCCGTGAGCAGCATGAACACGCCCACCAGCGCGTACAGGCTGATGATGTCTCCGTGCCACACCAGGATGTAGTGCGCGGCGCCAATCGCCAGCAGCACGGCGTGCCGCAGCAGGAACGTGCCCACGCCCTGGCGCGCGATCAGGCCCGCCGCGCCCCACCCGAACAGCATCGCGAAGATCGAGATGAACCGGCCGTTCGCCAGCACGTCCGTGAGCACCTGCGCCGCGCGGTCGAGGCCGGTCTGCGTCCACTCGTTGAAGCCCGCGAAGTCCTGCATGTTCACGATCAGGATGCCGGCGAGCGCCACGCCGCGCAGCACGTCCGGCAGGGGCGAGCGCTCGCGCACCGGGCCGCGTGGGGCCGGCGTGGGGACCACTCCCCCGCCGTCCGCCGGGTCGGGCAGGTCCGGGAGCGGTGGCGGGGCGGTCATGGCGTCAGGCTAGCGCCCCGCGTCCTCCGGTGGGCGGCGCAGGATCAGCCCGCCGGCCACGCCGCCCAGCACCCCCAGCAGCCCGGCGCTCAGCGCCACCGTGCGGAAGGCGTCGGCGAAGGCCGCCCGGACGGCGTCCTGGGCAGCCTGCGGGGCGCCGGGCGGAAGCCGCACGTCCGTCAGGCGCGGGGCCTGGGCGACCACCCCGGCCCGCCAGGACGCCTGGCCCACCGCCGAGCGCAGCCGGGTGTCCAGCGCCGCGCGGTAAGTGCCGACCAGCAGCAGCCCCAGGGCCGCCACCGCGATCAGGCCCGCCGCCCGCGCGACCGCGTTGTTCACGCCGCTGGCCACTCCGCTCTGCTCGCGGCCCAGGCTGCCCATCACGGTGCTCGACAGGGGCGCGACCGTCAGCGCCATGCCCAGGCCCAGCACCACCGCGCCGGGAAACACGGCCGTCCAGTAGCCGCCGGGCAGCGCGCCCAGCAACGCGAAGCCTGCGCCGGCCAGGGCGGGGCCGGCACTCAGGAACAGCCGGGGGCCGTGGCGGTCGGCCAGCGCGCCGAACGTGCCGGACAGCGTCGCCAGCAGCAGCGAGAGCGGCAGCAGCGCCGCGCCCGCCGCCGTGGCGCTGAACCCCCGCGCGCCGATGAGGTACAGCGGCAGGTACAGCCCCACCGCGCCCAGCGCGCCGTACAGCAGCAGCGTGAGCAGGTTGGTTCCCACGAAGGTCCGGTTGCGCCACAGCGCGGGCGGCAGCATGGGCGCGCGCGTGCGGGCCTCCCACCACCCGAAGACCCCGAAGGCCGCGAGCGCCAGCCCCAGCCCGCCCAGCGTGAGGGCGTCCCAGCCGGCCTCGCCGGCCCGCGTCAAGGCGCCCGCCAGCCCGCCCAGGCCCAGCGTCACCGCGGCGGCTCCCACCCAGTCGGGCCGCGCGCCCGGTGCCCGCGTCTCCGGCACGCGCGGCAGCAGCCACAGCACCGCCGCCGCCAGCGGCAGGTTGATGAAAAACACCCAGCGCCACGACCCCACGTCGACCAGCGCTCCGCCCGCGACCGGCCCCAGCAGCGTCATGACCGAACTCGCCGCGCTCCACAGCCCCACGCCCCGGCCCCGGCGCGCGTCGTCGAACACCGCGCCGATCATGGCCAGGCTGCCGGGCACCAGCAGCGCCGCCCCCACCCCCTGCACCGCGCGCGCCGCGATCAGCGCCCCCACGGACGGCGCGAGCCCGCACGCCAGCGACGCCAGCGCGAACAGCGCCACGCCCCAGCCGTAGACCCGGCGCCGTCCCAGCGCGTCACCCAGCGCGCCGCCCGCCAGGATCAGCGCCGCCAGCATCAGCGCGTAGGCGTTCACCACCCACGTCGCGCCGCCCGCCGTGGCGTTCAGGTCGCGCTGCACCGCGCTCAGCGCCACGTTCACGACCGTGCCGTCCAGGAACGCCATGCTGGACCCCAGCACCGTCACGGCCAGGGTCCAGCGTTCGTCGGGGGTCAGCGGCGTGGCCGGCGGTCGGGGCATGCCCCAGGGTAGAGGCTGGCCGCCCTGGTCAGCCACGGCAGGAGCGCGGCCGGGTGCACGGTCACGCGGGAACGCTCCCGCGGCTGAACGTCAGTCCCGGATGTACACGCGCAGCTGCTTGAGGCCCCTGGTGATGTCGTAGGCCGACCACTTCAGGGTCACGCTGCCGTGATCGACGTCGCCCTGCTCCAGGCCCACTTTCAGCGGCAGCTTGCGGCCGTCCGGGGTGGTCGCGCTCGCGGTCATGGTGTATACGCCCAGCGGCAGGTCGTTGATGTTCTCGCTCTGGTACTGCCACGTCTGGCCGAGCACCAGCCGCCCGCCGCCCTTGGCGCTGGGGTAGTCGGTGCGCAGCGGCGAGGCCTTGAAGGTCATGACGACCGGCTGGCCCGCCGTGCCGTCCACCAGCTTGCCCTGCGGCGTGAAGGTCAGCGTGACGGTGCTCCCGCCGGGCGCCGCCGCGCCCAGGTCGGTGTAGCGGCGGTCGCAGTACGCGCTGGCCGGCAGACCGCAGTAACTCAGGTCGATGCTCGCGCCGTAGAAATCGCTCCAGTCCTTGCCGCCGCCGGGCTTGCTGCCGGTCAGGCGCCAGCGGAAGTTCAGGGTGCCGCCCCCCGTGGAGTCCACCTCGGTCTTGTCCGAGCCGCTCTCCGGGTGCAGCTTCAGCTCGAATGTCGCGCCGGCGTAGTCCTTAGTCAGGGTGGCGTCGGCGCGGTAGCGGCCGTCCGGGACGCGCACGGTGTAGGTGCCGTCGGCCCCCGTCTGCACGTGGAAGTCCGTGCGCTGACCCTGCGCGAAGGTGGTGCCGTAGATGTACACCTCGACGCCGGCCAGCGGGCGGCCCTGCGTGTCCAGCACGATGCCGCTGACATACCCGCGCCGGGCAGCCGGGGCCTTGGCGATGGGCGCGGGCGCCGCGGGTTTGGCCGCCGGCGCGGGCGCGGCCGGTTTCGCGGCGGGCGCAGGTGCGGGGGCCTTGGTGGGCGCGGTGGGCGTCAGGGCGGCGGGGGCCTTGGCGGGCGCCGCGGCCTGACCCGGCTTCACGCTGCACCAGCCCAGCAGCGTGGTGCCGTCCACGTCGGCCCAGATGCCGGCCAGCGCGCCGCCGGCCCCGGTGGCCCTGAACGACACCACGTGCTGGCCCGGCTGGTCGCTGGTGTTCAGCGCGGCGTAGGTGTACCCCAGGCTGCCCAGTACCTTCTTGAAGCTGGCTTCCAGGCCGCCCACGGTCTCCCACGCGACGTATTCGCTCTTGGCGCAGGTGCCGCCGGCCGCCTTGGCGACCGCGGCGACGCTGCTCGGGAACTGGCCCAGGTCCGGCGATCCGGTCACGACCTGCGCGCCGTCGATGAAGGTGGCGTCCACCAGCGCAGACTTCGGGCCGGCGGCCAGAGCGGTGCCGGCGAGCAGCAGGGTCAGCAGGGGAAGGCTGCGGTGCATGGAGATCTCCTTGTGCAGAGGACGTCGTGCAGGGGCTCTGGGGTGGGGGTGCGGGTGGAGGGAACCGGGCGGCCGGCTCACGGCGCTGTGCCCGGCGGCGGGGCCGCGTCCGGCGCCGGGGGGCCCTCGCCGTAGGCCTGGCCGCAGCCCGCGCAGTAGCGCGCGTACGGCGAGGCGATGGGCCGCCGACACGCCGGGCATGCGCTGAGCAGCCGCGCGCCGTCGTTCACGCAGTAGTGCTCGCCCAGCCGGGCGGGAACGGCCCGCCAGCAGCGGGGACACAGGGCGTAGTCAGCGTCGTGGCGCAGGGCAAACCTCCGCGACCACTGTCGGGGACCGTCACTCACGCCGGACTCACGTGAACGGGGTGGCGGCGGGGGAGGTCCGCGGGCCGGCGCCTCAGCGGCCGGTCGGGGTGGCCCACTCCGGCAGGCGTTCGCCCACTTCCGCGTAGCGCTCGCGCAGTTCGGCCAGCAGCGCGCGGGCGGCGCGGGCCTGAGCGCTGGCGTGCAGGGCGTCCAGCGTCCAGCGCAGCACGTCCGGGTCCAGGGGCTGCTCGGCCAGCAGCAGCCGTCCGATGCGGGCGCGCTCGGGGACGTCGTCGGTCACGGCGGCCCGCGCGCGCAGCGCTGCGTACAGGCGGTCGGCCAGCGGCCCCAGGCGCACGGCGCTGTCGGTGTCCTCCAGCAGGGCGCCGCGCCACAGCGCCGTGTCTCCGCCGCGCAGGAACCGCTCCGCGTCGCTGTCCAGCGGGCCCAGGGCATAACCGTGGTCCGTCAGCACGACGAGGTCCGCGCCCAGCGCCTGCCGGGTGCGGTAGATCAGCTGGTGCAGCGCGGCGGCCGCCTGCTCGTCCGGCAGGTGCGGGTACAGCGCCCGCTGCGCGTCCAGCGGGCCCACGCCGGGGCGGCCGTCCAGCCGCGCTTCCAGCAGCAGTGCCAGCAGCGCGCGGCCCAGCGGCGAGCGGAACGCCACGCGCTGCCCGCCCCGCCACACCTGCACCGGCCCCAGCACCCGCAGGTGCGCCGCGGCCTCCGGCTCGGCGGGCGGCGCGGCCGGAGCGCCGTCCGGGTGGCCGCCGCCCAGATGCGGGAAGTACCGCTGCGTGACCTGGACCCAGTTCTGGAGGTGCTGTGCGCGGAAGCGGGCCAGCTTGCGCGCGGCGGCCGCGTCGTCCCCCGCCACGCGGTCGGCTTCCAGGCCCAGGCGGTCCGCCCACAGGCCGAGCTGGAGGTGGTCGAGCTGCGCGGCCGCCGCACGGAAGTGCGTCAGCGCGCCCGCCGTGTCCCCGCCGGCTTCCAGCGCGAAGCCCAGCGCCCACGTGCTCCACGCGGCGTCGTGCGTGGAGGCGGCTGCGGTCAGAGCGTGGGCCTCGCGCGCTAGGTCCAGGGCGCGGTCGGCGTGGCCGTGCTGCGCCTCGGCCCGCGCCGCCATGCCCAGCGCCTGCGCCACGATCAGCGGACTGCCGGCCTGACGGGCATTGTGCACGCCCGCGTGCGCGTATTGCAGGGCCAGCGCGCCCGCGTGGGGCGGCTGCTGCTCCAGGTACAGGTACGCGAGGTTCATCTCGGCCAGCGCCAGGAAGTGCGTGGGGCCTGCGCGCCGCAGCACGCGGCGGCCCTCGTGCAGCAGCGACTCGGCCCGCTCGGACTCGCCGTACTCCAGCAGCAGGCACGCCAGCCGGGTCTGCTGCTGGGCGTGGTCGCGCGCCACGCCCAGCGCGCTGAACACCGACAGCGACTCCTCGGCGTCGGCCAGGGCGCCCGCGTAGGCGCCCAGCGTGTCGCGGATGGTGGCGCGGCTGGACAGCGCGCGCGCCAGGTCAGGCCGCAGCTCGGCGGCGCGGGCCACGTCGATCATGGCGGTGGCGTCGGCCTCGGCGGCGCGCAGCTGCCCGGCGTTGTAGCGCGCGCGGCAGCGGGCCATGCGCAGGGCAGCGCCGTCCAGCGGGTCGAGCGGCCGGGCCAGCGCCGCGTCCAGCAGCGCCAGCGCCTCGGGCGAGCGCCCGGTGAAATCCAGCGCCCGGCCCACGGCGGCGGACACGGCCGGGGGCGCGTCGCCCTGCCACTCCGGGTGGGCGCTCCACAGCTCCAGCACCGCCGGATAGCGGTGCTGTTCGGCGTACAGGGTCACGTGCTGCGCGAACCACGCGGGGCCGCCGGCGTCCTCCAGCTGGCCCACCAGGGTTGCGGCGCGCTCCTCGTCGCCCTGCACGACCAGCGCGCCCGCCAGCAGGAAGGTCGCCTCCACGTGACCCGGCTCGCGGCGCAGCACCTCGCCGGCCAGCTCGCCGGCGCGCACCGGGTCGAGGGGCCGCCACAGCCGCGCGGCGTGCAGGGCCAGGGCGGTGCGCTCGTCGCCGGTCGCGGCGCTGAGTGCCCACGTCACGCACTCGGCGGCGCGGCGCGGCTGCCCGCCCTCCAGCGCGGCGGCGGCGGCGCGGCGCAGCACGTCCAGCGCGCGCGGCGCCGCCAGCGCGGCGTCCGGCACGAAGGGCGCGGCGAGCAGCGGGTCCCGCGCCTCCAGCGCCGTGACCGCGCGCGCCGCCAGCGTCCGCCGCACGTCCGGCGGGGCGTGGGCGGCGGCCACCTCGCGGTACAGCGGATGGGCGATCTCCTCGCCGCGCAGCAGCCCCGCCCGGTGAAGCTCGGCCACGGCCACTGGCCACTGCGGCCCCGGCACACCGGCCACCTGGGCGCCGAGGTCGGCCCACACGCCGGGGGGCGCGTCGGGCGGCCACAGCGTCAGCGCCTCCCACGCGCGGCGCGCCGCCTCCGACAGCGGCGCGGAGTGCAGCAGGTGCAGGATCAGCGCCTCCACGCTGGGCGGCAGGGGGGCGCCGGTGCCGGGCGCGTGCGGCGCGCGCCAGTGCCAGCGCTGGCCGTCGCTGTACAGGTGGCCCTGACGCACCAGGAACCGCAGGTACTCCAGCGTGAACAGAGCGTTGCCGTGCGTGTGGGCGTGGATCCAGCCGGCCGCGGCTGCGGGCAGCGCGGCGCCCAGGTCCCGCTCCAGCAGCGCGCGGGTCTGGTCCGGCGTCAGCGGAGCGGTGCGCAGGGCGCCCAGGCCCTCCGGCGGCGGGGTGCGCGAGGTCATGATCACGCCTGCGCCGTCGGTGCGGACGACGCGGGCGGCCACGGCCAGCCACGCCCGGGCGTTGCCCTCCGGGGCGTCGTGCAGGTCCTCGACGTGCAGCACGAAGGGCGCGAGCACCCCCAGCAGCGCCGCCAGGGCGTCGCCGGCCGCCGCGTCGTCGAGGTCGCCGTGCGCGGCGCGGCGCAGGGCGGTGTCCAGCCACGGAGGCAGGTGCGCGGGGCGGGGCAGCGCGGCCAGCGCCTGGGCGGGGCTGTGGCGGGCGCTGACCTCGGCGCTGCGCAGCGGCAGGGTGCGGCGGGCCTCGCGCACCGCCCACGTCTTGCCGCTGCCGGCCTCGCCCCACACGCCCAGCGCCGCGCCGCCGCGCCCACGGTTCAGGCGGGTCAGCCGGCGGGTCAGTTCGCGCACCAGATCGTTCATGTCGGGATGCGGCCAGGATAGGGCATGGACGCCCCCGGGCGCGCACCGTGGGCCAGCTCACACACCCACAGAGCTATCGGAGTACGATATAGGAAAGCGATAGTCAAATCCCGTTCTCGTCCGCTCTGGAGGCCCCATGGACCCGAACCTGCTCAAGGGTCATCTCGACCTGATCCTGCTCGCCATCGTCGACGGCGACCCCAAATACGGCCTGGAGATCAGCAAGGAGGCCCAGCTCCGCACCGACGGCTACTTCGACCTGAAAGTCGGGAGCCTGTACCCCGCCCTGCACCGCCTGGAACAGGCCGGCTGGCTCAGCGGCGAGTTCCGTCCGGCTCCGCGCGGCGGCGCGCCCGTCAAGTACTACCAGCTCACCGACGCGGGGCGCGGCGCCCTGCGCGACAAGCAGGAGCAGTTCAGCGTGTTCTCGCGCCAGATCGGCCGCCTCACCGCCGGCCGCTGAGCCCCCGCCGGCCCCGCCCGTTTTCGTCCGCCAGCGTCCGCGGCGACCGCCGCCCACCCCCACGAGGAGGATTCCATGAGCGAGCAACGCGACCTCCACACCTACCTCCAGCGCGCCACCCGTGGCCTGCGCGCCGCACAGCGGCTGGAGGTGCGCTCGGAACTGCTCGGGCACATCGAGGCCCGGGTGCAGGAGTTCCGGCTGGCCGGGTCCGGCGACGCCGAGGCGCTGCGCCGCACCCTGACGGAACTCGGCGCGCCCGCTTACGTCCGCAGCGGCATGCAGCGCGTGTACGTGTGGCCGCAGGCGGCGCGCGGCAGCGTGCTGGGCGCGCTGGCGTGCGCGGCGGTGGCCGCCATGCTGCACCTCTCCAGCGTGCTCGCCCAGGTCGAGGGCTACCACCCGACCTTCACGCCGCTGCCCGGTCCGTACACCTACGTCGACACCGGCAGCCTGTGGAGCGAACTCCGCCGGGCCGGCGTGACCGTCCAGGGCGCGCCCACCGCGCCGGTCCTGCGCCTGCCCGGCGTGGACACGCCCGTCGCGGTCCTCCCGCAGGACGACGCCGGCGGCACCTTCGTGAACCGCAGCGTGATCCGCGACTACGCCAGCGGCCGCACCTTCCTCGACCTGAACGCCGTGATCGCCGCCGTCAGCGCCGCCGGCATCCGCGTGAGCGTGGAGGGCTGGCAGAATCCCACCCTGCACCTGGGCAGCGTGAGCGTCACGCTCGGCACCCCGGAGCAGCCGCTCGACGCGTACACCCTGTACCGCGCGGTGCTGCTGCCGCTCACCCGGACGCTCGGCGTGGCGGGCCTGCGGTCCTCGCGCGAGGACGACATGAACGTGTTCAGCCACCACACCCTGAGGGTCGACGCGCCCCCCGGCACGCTGTACGCGCTCGCCAGCGTCCGCCGCCTGTCGCGCGGCCTGGCACGCGGGGACGCCGTGGTGCTCGCCTACGACCTCGCCCAGGTGGACGCCGACGGAACGCTGCACCTGCGCATGCCCTACGACCTCGCGCAGCTCACCCGCACCGCCGACGCCGCGGACCTGCGCGCCGACGCCGCGTGGCTGCGCGCCGCGCCCGATGCCGACGCGATCACCTACGCCACGTCCGCCCATCCGGCGCACGCGCTGCTGCTGCGGCTCGACGGCCGCCTGAGCGGCGACGCATACACGGTCGAGCCGCAGACCGGCCCCAGCGCGGGTGAGCAGTACTGAGTGCTCACCGTGGCCCGGGGGTCACGCCCGCCGCACGACCAGCGGGCCGCGGGGCCCCAGCGTGAGGCCCGGCAGCGGCGCCGGATCGCCCCGCACGGCCCGCAGCGGCGGCAGCGCGCCCAGCACGCCGTGAATGAGCATCTGCGCGAGGTGCATGCCCAGACACACGCGCTCGCCCCCGCCGAAGGGCAGGTACGCCCACGGTGGCGGCCTGTCCGCCCAGCGCTGGGGCCGGAAGTCCAGCGGGGCGTCCCACAGCGCCGGGTCGCGGCCCGACAGGTACGGCGAGTACAGCGCGAGCGCTCCGCGCGGCACGCGCACGCCGTTCCACGTGACGTCCCGCGCCAGGCGGCGGCTGCCCATCCACCCCGGCGGGTACAGGCGCAGCACCTCCCGCAGCACCGCCGGGTGGTGCTCCGGCACGTGCCACTGCGGCTCACGCGCCACGTGCCACAGGGCGTACGCGAGCGCGTGCGTGGTCGTGTCGTGCGCCGCGGCGAGGCTCACGCGCGCTTCGACCAGTCCGCCCGGCAGCGGGGCCAGGACCGCCAGCAGGTCGTCCCCGCCCGCCGTCAGGCGCGCGTGGCCCAGGCGGCGCAGCTCGGCGTCGACGCGCAGGAACAGCAGCGGCCGCGGCCACGCGGGCACCGGGAACGGGCGGCGCAGCGGCGCCAGGAACGCGTGCAGCAGCCCCGGATCGAACTCGCCGCCGAAGTACGCCGCGTTCAGCAGCCGCAGCACCGCGTGGTCCGCCCACGCCAGCGCGTCGAACTCGCCGTCCGGGACCGCCGGCAGCGCGGCCCGCGTGCGCGCCTCCAGGGCCGCCAGGTGTGCCCGTCCGAAGCCCGGGTTCATCAGCTGTCGCCGCGGCGCGTGCCCCGGCGCGTCCGTCAGGATCACGCCGCCCGCCAGGTACGGCACCACCCGCGAGAAGCTCCCGGCGCTCACGAAGGTGCCCGGGTCAGTCAGCAGCCGCCGGTTCCATGCCGGCGAGGCGCCCACGACGGCCGGCAGGCCCAGCCGCAGCCGGAATACGTCCCCGCCGGATCGCCGCGCCGCGAGCGCACCTGCCTCGATCAGCGCCAGGGGCGACAGCGCCCAGTCCTGCAGGTGCCCGTTGCCCGGACGGGTGGGCGGCTCCGGCAGGGCGTCCAGGCCCCTCAGAACGGCCACACCTCGCCCGCGTCCGGCACGTCCAGCCCGCCCAGATCGTCGAAGGGCAGGCCCAGCAACTGGCCCGCGCCGTTCCAGCCCGACAGCACGCTCAGGGGTACGCCGCCGCCCGGATGCACGGTGCCGCCCACCTGCACGAGGTTGCGCACCTGCGAAAACGTCCAGCCGGGGCGCAGGCTACCGCCCAGGCCGTGCGGCGCCCGGCCGTACAGCGCGCCGCTCCGCGCGGTGCGGGCGTAGTCGGCCGGCGACAGCGCCACCCAGTCCGTGACCTCCAGCGGGTGGCGCTCCTGCAGCCGGCGCAGCAGGAAGGCGCCGTACACCTCCGGCTCGTCCGTGACGCCGGGGTCCGGCGGGGCGTTCACGAGCAGGAAGGCCCGCTCGCCGTCCAGGTGCAGGTACAGCGTCGGGTCGCGCGGCAGCCGGCCGGTGCGCAGGTCGCGCCACTCGCGGGCATAGTCCTGCGGCCAGTAGATGTGGTGGGCGCGCCCGTGGTCGCCGCGCAGGTGCAGTTGCAGCGCGAACCCGCTCACGCCGCGCGGCGTGGCTTTCTCCTCCAGACCCAGCCAGCCGAGCGTGAGCGCGCGGTCTGCGGCGCTCACCCACGCGTCGGCGGCGAAGGAGCCGCGCGCGGTGTGCGCGCCCAGCACCCGGCCGCCGTGCGTGCTGAGCGACTCCACGTCTGTGCCGAACTCGAAGCGCACGCCCAGCAGCTCGGCCTCGGCGTGCAGGCGCCGGGCGAGGTCCAGCAGGCCGCCGTGCAGGTGCCACACTCCGTACCCGAGTTCCACCCACGCGATGTTGTGCAGCACGGCGGGCGCGCGGTACGGATCGGCGCCCAGGTACGTGGCGAAGCGCAGCCAGAACGGCGTCAGGAAGCGGCTGGACCGCACGTAGCGGCGCAGCGGCGTCAGGGGCGCGGCCCCGCGTCCGTGGCGCAGCGCGTACGCCGCCAGCCCCACGCGCGACGGGGGCGGCGCGAACAGGAAGGTGCGCGCCGCCCCCACGTACATGCGCCGCGAGGCGTCCAGCAGCTGCGTGTAGCGGCGGCCCTCCGCCTTCGAGAGTTGGGCGACGGTGGGCTCGATGCTGCCCGCCACGTGTAGCGCCTCGGGCGCGAAGGTGCGGCCGTCCACGGCGTGGTACGTGGTCGTGGGCCGCGCTCCCTCCAGCGTGGGCGGCGCCCATCCCAGCCGGGCATGCAGCGCGCGGAACACCTGCGGCATGGTCACCACGGTCGGCCCGCTGGAGAAGTCCGGGAAGCCCAGCGCCGCCTTGCCGCCGGGACCGTCCAGGTGGTCGAGCACCGTGACGCGCACGCCGGCGCGGGCCAGCCGCAGCGCCGCCGCGAGGCCCGCGAACCCCGCGCCGATCACGGCCACATGCCCCACGGTGCGCCGGTTTGCCACCCGCCGAGCATAGACCAGCCGCACCCCGGGGCCGTCGCGGGCGCCACAGTCGCCCGGGCCGGGTGTCAGCGCGGCGTGCTCAGCGTGTACGCCAGCAGCGGCCATGAGTTCAGGGCCGTGCCGCCCCGGGCCACGCTCAGGCGACCGCCCGGCGTGCCCCCGGCCTGCGGATTGCCCACGCTGAGGGTGTACGTGTAGCCGCGGCGAGACCACGTGTAGACCTCGCGGCCACTGACCCGGGTGTGCGCGCCGCCGGTCAGCGTGACGCCGGGGGTGCCGTCGCGGTTGCGGCTGGTGTAGGTCACGCGCCCGCCGGCCTCGAACACCACCACCGAGTGCTTCGCGGTGGCGGCCAGGACGGCGGCCTGCGGCACGTAGCGGCACGTGAAGGTGCCGTCCGGAACCCGGAACCCGTTCACGTGCGTCATGCGGTACGCGGGGTCCTGGACGTTCTCGATGTTGCTGGAATGCACGAAGTCCCCCGGATCGGCCGGTGAGGGGCGACCCGGGACGGTCAGCGGCGTGTAGACCTGCCCCGCGCCCGGATCGTCCCGGCCTACCGTCACGGGCGTGAGGGTTCGTGTCCCGCCCACCCACTGGGCCAGCGTGCCGGCCCCCGGAGCCGTGGCGGGCGCCGCCAGCGCCAGCACCCGCGCCGGCGTGTCGCACCAGAAGCGCACCGGCCGGGAGCCGCCGAGGTCCGCCACCGAGACCTCGCGGAAGCCCGCCGCCAGGCCGGCAGAGGACAGCAGCAGGCCGAGGAACGTCGCGCCGGTTCGGAGGGCAGTCATGCCAGAGCTTAGGGCCTGGGCCCTGATTCACGCCTGACGGTAGCGCCGACCCTTCCACACGACGGTGCGGCGCAGCGCCAGAACGTACACCGGCAGCGCCAGCAGCGGCGTGAGCGGTCCCAGCAGGCCCTCGAGCAGGTCGGCGCGGCGTGTCCGGCCGCTGATGACGTTCACGGCCACCCGCTCCAGCATCCCGGCCACGCGCAGGGCGCGCCAGCCTGGCACACGCGCGAGCCACGGCAGCGTGTACACCGCCAGATGGGCCGCCGCGCTCAGCACCAGCAGCGGCCGCGAGCCCACGTGCAGCGGCAGGGCGTTCTTGGCGAAACCCAGCACCGACTGCGGGTACGACCGGTACATCCGCACGGAGATCAGCGCGCCGCCCAGCGCGACCGCCAGTCGCCCGCCGCGCGCCTTGACGTGCCGCGCGAAGGCCGTGTCGTCCAGCACCTCGCGCCGCACCGCCACGAAGCCGCCCATGCCCTCCAGGGCCGCGCGGCGCAGGGCCATCACCTGCCCGTTCGCCATGCTCGCCGCCGGTTGCGGCAGCCGGATCAGCGGGTACGGGAAGTACGACAGCACCGCGCTGTCCACCAGCGGCGTCAGCAGCCGCTCGCCGGGCGTGCGGGGCGCCTGGCGCGGCTGCACGCTGAGCAGGTCGGCGCCGCTGTGTTCCAGCTCGTTCAGCACGGCGTCCAGCGCGCCGGGCTGCCACGTCACGTCCGCGTCCACGAAGACCAGCACGTCGCCGGACGCCGCGTGCAGCAGCTGCTGGCATGCCCACGGCTTGCCATACCAGCCGTCGGGGCGGGGCGCGCCCGGCACCACCCGCGCGCCCACGGACGCGGCCACCCCGGCCGTGCCGTCGTCGGAGCAGTCGTCGAGCACCAGCACCTCGTCCGCGCCCTGAGCGAGCAGGCCCGGCAGCGTGTGCGGCAGGGTATGGGCCTCGTTGCGCGCCGGAACGAGCAGCGACACCCGCGGCCGGGCGGCCGCCGGCGGAGTCTGGCGTAGCCGGGGGAAGGCCGCCGCGTTCAGCAGCAGCACCGCCGCCTTGGTCGCCAGCCACCCGAAGGCCAGCGCGCGGTACACGCGGCCGGGAAGGGAAGGAGGACGTGCCACCCCCGGACTATGCCGGGCAGCCGGCGCGGCACACCGTCTGCAAAGCTCCCTTCAGCGGTCGCCGGTGATCCGGGTCAGCAGCCGCGCGGGCCAGTCCACCCGCTCGTGCACGCTCGCGCGTCCGGCCGCGACCCGCAGGTACCCGGCGAGCGGCTCCTCCGGATCGCCCGCCCGCAGCTCGGCGTCCAGGGCGGCCACTTCGCGGTCGATGGACGGTGCCAGCCCGGCGGCGTCCGTGGGCATGCCCATCCGCACGTACGCGTCCGGACACTGCCCGCCGCGCATCACCACGCGCAGGGCCACCGGCACCAGCGCCGACCCGGCGTGCTGCGCGATCCACGCCGCGCCCGGCTGCGCGGCCCGCAGCGGCCCGGCGGGCTGAACGCCGCCCTCGGGGAAGACGACCACCCACGCGCCCGCGCGCGCCGCCCGCACGGCGTCCCGCACCTCGCGGGCGTCCAGGGCACCCATGCGGCGCAGGAAGGGAAAGCGCGAAAGCTGCCGCCCGGTCATCAGCACCCGGAAGTCCGCGCCCGCCCACCACGCGAGTTCGCGCAGCACGTACCCGTCCCACCACGAATGGTGGTTCGGCGCGAGCACCGCTCCGGCCGCCGGCAGCGGGCCGCGCAGCCACACGCCCTCCAGGCCGCCGCGCACGCTGCGGCGGATGCTGGCGCGCAGCAGCGCCGTCGCCCAGGGGTGGCGCTCACGCGTCACGGCGCGTCACCCGCCCCGCCAGCGCCAGACCCGCCAGCATCGCCGCAAGCGTCACGGCGGCCTCGGCGGGGCGGCCGACCAGCACCAGGCCGCCCGGCAGGAAGAAGGTCTCGACCGCGTACACCGCCCGGAAGTCCACGCGGCTCGCCGCCGGGCGCGGCAGCAGGCTCACGGTCGGTCCGCCGCCCAGCGGGAAGGCCCGCGCGAACCACGGCAGCGCCCACGCCCACTCCAGGGTCGGGCGCCCGAACAGCCGGGGCGACAGCCCCGTGAACAGCCACGCCAGCAGTGCGCCCACTCCCCACCAGCCCACGAAGTTCTCCAGCGGCGCGCCGGCCCACACGCCCAGCGGATCGTGCCACGACCAGTACCCCTGCGCGGTCATCAGGGGCTCCAGGCCCACGTCCCACAGCAGCATCAGCAGGCCCGCCAGCCACGGCCGCCCGCCGGACAGGCACGTGGCGGTCACGGTCAGGGCGAACCACCCGAGCGGCACGATCAGCGGCACGCCCAGCAGCGCCGGGCCGGGCGCCCCCGCGTACGAGTAGTCCCCGAAGGGAATCCCGGTGCGGCTGCCCGCGACCTCCACGCCCAGCCCCACCGCAAACGCCAGCGCCGCCATGATGCCGGCCTTCGCGGCGTTCTCGCGCTCCCACACGAACAGCAGGGCCGCCACGAACAGCGCCCCGGTGCTCGCCAGGCCCAGCACCGGAAACAGGGCCGGCCACAGCGGCACCGGGATCTTCAGCGCCGCGTACAGCGCCACGAACCACATCCACGGGGCGGTCTGCCCGGCCAGCGCGCGGCCCCGCTGCGCAAGCGTATACCCAAAATTCCGGCCCAGCGCGTCCCCCGCCAGTGCCGCGAGCGCCGAGAGCGGCAGGCCCAGCGCGATCAGCGCCCAGCCCGGCGCGTGCCCGGCGATCACCAGCAGGGCGCCCACGAACGCCACGCCCAGCGCCAGGATCGCCAGTCCGGCACGGAGCACGGTGGAGGAGACCGTCATGGTTCTAGCGCCACCGTCGGCGCGTCAGGTCGTTCACCAGGATCCGCGCGGCGTTGCGACCCGACGCGCCCATGATGCCGCCGCCGGGGTGTGTGCTCGCGCCGGTCAGGTACAGGCCCCTGACGCCGGGCCAGCGGTAGCCGCTGGCGTTCATCCACGGACGGAACGAGAACATCTGGTCGAAGCTCATCTCCAGGTGCATGACGTTGCCGCGGTGCAGACCGAGGTTCGTTTCCAGCCACTGCGGCGTCTGTACGAGTTCCCCGACGATGGTGTCGCGCGTGCCCGGCGCGTAGTGCTCGAAGGCGTTCAGGATGTTCTCGCGGGCCTCGGCGGTTCTGGTCTCCCAACTTCCGCTGCTCAGCTCGTAGGGGTAGTACTGCGCCCACAGCCACAGCGCCTCCCCGCCCGGCGGGGCCAGCGAGTCGTCCACGGCCGAGAAGCTCATGGCGATCAGCGGCGGATCGGCCGTGGGTTCGCCCGCGAGGTACTGCCCGTAGCCCTTCATGAGCTGCTGCTCGTTCCTGATCAGCAGGCCCAGGCCCACGCGGCTGTCGGGTTCGGTGTGGTGGCGGTACTTCACCCGCTCGCTCAGCGCGAGCCGCAGCACCATGCCGAAGCCGTTCCCGACCCGCACGTGCCGCGCGGCGGCCGGCACCACGTCGTCCGGCAGCGCGCCCGCCGTGGTCAGCACGTGCGCGCCGGACACGACTGCTCGCGCCGTGTACGTCTCGCCGTTCTCCAGCCGGATGCCCTGTGCCTGGCCGTCCCTGACCAGAATGTCCTTCACCGGGGCGTTCACGAACACCTGCCCGCCGTCGGCCTCCACGGCGCGTTTCAGGGCCTGCGTCAGGCCGCCGCTGCCGCCCTTGGGCCGCGCCACGCCGCCCTCGTGGTACAGCGGGTGCCACAGCAAGAAGGGTGCGCTGAGGGGATCGCTGGGCGGGGGACCGCTCTGGGCCGCCATCCACACCAGCGGGGCGCGCACGCGCTCCTCCGTGAAGTACTCGCGCGCCACGTCGCCGTACGGGCGCAGGATGCGTGGGAGCTGCGTCGTCCACTCGCGGCCCTTACCGCTGCTCAGGACCATCTTGCCCATGTCCAGCGGCCCCGGCGCGCTGTTGAACAGGTCGGCCACCGCCCGCGCGAACGGTGTCCAGTCGTCCAGAAAGCGCGTGTATGCCTCGCCCTGGCCGGGAAACAGGTCTTCGAGCTCCCGCGCCGTGCGCGCCGCGTCTCGGTGCACGAACCACGGCGTCTCGCCGTCCGACGCGTGGAACATCGGATCGACCTCCAGATAGTGCAGGCCGTGGCGGGTCAGTTCCAGTTCGCGCACCACCGGCGTCAGGCGGATCAGGATGTGCGCGCTGCCGCCGTAATCGAACCGGTAGCCGGGCACGAGTTCCTCCGTGCTCACCGCCCCGCCGACCACGTGCCGGCGCTCGAACACGCCGACCTTCAGGCCCGCCTTCGCGGCGTACGCGGCGGTCACCAGCGCGTTGTGGCCCGCGCCCATCACGATCACGTCGAAATCCGGCATCGGGGCTCAGTGTGGCACGCGGCCCCGGCGGCCGAAGGTCAGCAATGCGCCAGAACGCCGATGCGGGCAAGGCCCCGGGCGGCGCACCCTGGGGCATGACGCCCTTCACCGTCCGCCGCCTGCGCCCCGGCGACGAGGCCGCGCTCGCGGCCGTGGCCCGCGACGAGACCGACTTCACCGGCGAGGACCCCAGCCCGCCCCTGAATGTGGAGGACGCCCGCGCGTACCTGAGCGATCCGCACGTGTGGCACTGGCACGCCGACGACGCGTCCGGGCAGCCCGTGGGCTTCCTGATGGCGTACGTACACCGGCAGCGGCACGGGGAGGCGCGGCACGTGATGTTCGAGGAGATCGGCGTGCGTGAGGGCTGGCGGCGGCGGGGCGTGGGCCGCGCGCTGGTGGACGCCCTGCACGCCCAGATGCGCGCCGAGGGCGTGGCGCTGGTGTGGGTGCTGGCCGACAACGACGTGGCACAGGCCTTCTACGAGGACGCCGGCTACGCGGTCACGGACCTTCAGGGCGTGATGCTGGAGCGGGAGGTCTGACCAGACCGACAGATCGCGGCTCTGATTGACAAAACATAGTATTTATACAACAATGCGTCATATGGTCGCTAAGTCGGGCCGGCCCGCCGCCCCCACCCTCTACAACCGGCTGCCGGTGCTGCGCGCCGAACGCGGGCTGTCCCGGCAGGAACTCGCGGCGGCTGTGGACGTCAATTACCAGACCATCGGCTACCTGGAACGGGGCGAATACGCGCCCAGCCTGGACCTCGCTCTGCGCCTCAGCGAGTTCTTCGCCCTTCCGGTCGAGGCGATCTTTTCGCGCACGCCGTTCGCTCCCCTGAGCGCGCAGGTCTATGGAGGTCAGGTATGAACGCCACCCTGTCCGCACCCCGTCCGCTGCCCAGCCGTCAGTTCCGCCGCCGGATCGTCGTGTGGTACGGCGCGGGCCTCGTCACCATGTCCGCGATCAGCGTGCTGGGGCTGTTTGTCCCGCACCAGGGCGCCGCGTGGATCCTGATGCTGCTGACGTACATGGCGGCCATCATCCTGTCCATCGTCAGCGGCCTGAGGCTCAGTCGCCCCGCCCTGCTGGGGTTGCCCGATGACGACGCCGCTCAGGACGAACGCCAGCGTGCCCGGCTCGCCGAGGTCATGGCCGCCGCCTACCGCGTCCTCTCGGTGGTCCTGCTGGTGGGACTGGTGGCGCTGCTCCTCGTGGACGACGGTGTCCTGCTGCGGATGCGCCGCACGTCCGTCGGACCTGGGCTGGCCGTCGCCCTGATCTTCCTGCTCACCTTCCTTCCCTCGGCGGTGCTGGCCTGGACCGAGCCCGATCCGGACAGAGAAGCGTAAGACATGGGGGGGTACGCTGCCCCCATGTTCGGTCGCCGCGTTCCGCCCCACATCGTGTTCGCGTTCAGTGCGCTCCTGGCCGTGGTGTGCGCCGCGCTGGCCCTTCTCGCCGTGCGCTCGCACGCGTGGGTGTGGGTAGCGGTGGGCGCGGTCCTGGCCGTGTGGTTCGCCGTGGACGCCGTGCGCTCGTACGGCTGGGCGCAGAACAAGAAGGTACTCGACGCCGAGAAGGCCGCCAGAAACGCCCAGAACCACTCGAAGCGCTGACGCACACGGGGCAGGGACCGCCGGGCACATTGTTCCGGCGGCCCCTGCCCGTCCGTCAGTCCGCCCTGATCCAGTAGGTCATGGGTTTGGGCGTCTCGACGTGGTCGCCCACGTCCTGCCACGACAGGGTGGTCGTCAGGTCCGGGCGCTCGACGTAGCCGCGCGCCGCCCAGAAGGCGTGCAGCGTGCGGTAGGGGTGGGGCCGTGCGGGGTGATCCTCCGGGCGCTGCACCGCGCAGAAGGCGGTGGTGCCCAGACCCAGCCGCCGGGCGTGCGCCTCGCGGTGGTCGAAGAAGGCGTGTCCCAGGCCGCGCCCGCGGTACTCGGCCCTCAGGACGCTCTCGCCCAGGTACAGGATGTCCGCCGGGTCGAACTCCGGCGGGTGCAGCGGCGCGCGCAGGGCCTCGGTCTCCTGCGTCAGTGGCAGGGCGCTGCTCGCGCCCACGATCTCCTCGCCGTCGCGGGCCAGCACGATCAGCGCGTCTGGCGTGTCCAGCAGCGGGCGCAGGTACGTCTCCTCGTAGGCGGCGCTGCCGTCGTACAGGTACGGGTACTCGCGGAACACCTCGATGCGCAGCCGCGCCAGTGCGGGCAGAAACGGCGCGAGCTGGGGGCCGCTCACCGATTCGACGCTCAGGCTCAAGCGCCCGCCGTCCCCGCGCCCACCTGCCGCGACCAATCCGCGAGGTTGTAGTAGTTCGTCACCCGCGCGATCTTGCCGCCCCTGATCTCGAAGAACGCCCCGACCGGCAGGGCGTACGTCTGACCGGCCGCCGCGGGCAGGTCGCCGTCGGTCTTCAGGTACGTGCCGTGGATCGTGAACTCGGCGGCGGCGCGCGTGCCGTCCCCGCTGACCATCACGGTCACGTCCTCGGCGCGCTCGCGGTAATGCTCGTCCATGCGCGCCAGGAAGGCGCGGAAGGCGGCCTGCCCGGTCTCGGTGCCGCCCTCGTTGATGTCGTGGCGGACGTCGTCCGTCAGCAGGGCCAGCATGCCGGCGGCGTCGTCGGCGTTGAACGCGGCGTAGTACGCCCGGATGAGCTTCGCGGTATCGTCGGTCATGACGCGCAGGATACCCACTCCCGGTCGTCGCCTCCGGGCCGCGCCGGGCGCGCCGGCGACCTCAGTGGGCGTTCATGATCGGCGGCATGATGGAAGACAAGTTCCTGACAGAGTGGGGGTAAGGGTGCGTACCCCGGCGCTGTTGCCTTGACACACCCGGCAGTCTGCTACTTTAGGGACGAATTACATGCCCAACGCGGCTGGAGGGGATTCCGGCTCGCTGACAATGGAGGAACGCCCGCGTGAAATCAAAGCGCTACATGATCACCCGTCCCTGCCTGCAGGAAGGCAGCCTGAGCCTCCTGAAGTACCTGGACTCCACGTTCCCCACCAGCGGCCCGGCCGTGTTCGTGGACGACAGGGGTGATGAACACGCGGTGCAGATCGACCGCGAGCGCATGGAAGTCCGCGGCCTGGGTCCGCTGTACCACGCCCAGCACCTGAACGTGAACGACGTGCTGCTGATCACCAGCCTGTCGCCGTCGCGCTATCAGGTCGAGGCGATCGTGAAGCCCTACGCCCCGCCGCCGGTGCAGCGCCGCGAGCAGGCCGCGCCCACCGAGACCCGCCGGGTCGTGGTGTCGTCCACGCCGCACGTGCGCGAGATCCGCATGCAGGAGGTGCGCGTGCCGGTGCTGCGTCCCGCCGATGCGGCCGACGCGCCCACCGAGCCGCGCCCGGAACCCCACGCGGCCCGTCCTGAGCCCGTCCGTTCCGAGGCCCCGCGACCGGAGGTGGCCCGCCCCGAGGCGCCGCGCGCAGAGACCGCCCGTCCGGAGCCCGCCCGCGGCCCGGCCAGCCAGGGCCGCGCTGCCCCGGACGCGGGCACGCCGGCTCCGCGCCGGGTGGACGTGCGGTTTCCCGAGCCCGCGCCGCAGCCCCGCGCGCCGCGCGCTGCGGCGGCCCGGCCCGCCGGTCAGACGGTCAGCGTGGACGAACAGCTGAGCGAACTCGGCCGCCTGACCGGCTACCACGTCGAGACGCTGGGGAGCGGCGTCACGCGTCTGAAAGCGGACCTGGGCACGCACGCGTACGCGGTGCTGGTCGCCACCACGCCCGCGGCGCTCAGCGCGCCCACGTGGCGGGAGAGTGCCGATTACCACGTGCAGCTGTGCTCCGAGTCCGAGCGTCCCGACGGCCCGCCGCGCCTGACGCGCGAGGCGCTCTCGGCGCTGATCGAGCACGCCCGGCTGGCCCCGCTGTCGCCGGTCGATCTGCGCGGCTACTGGAAGGCGGGCGGCATGGACCTGGAGTCCGCCGCGAGCATCTCGGAACTCGTGAGTTCGTACATCGCGCAGCGCGGCACCTTCAGCTCGGTGCTGCTCAAGCTCTCGCAGCAGCCGGCGCACTCGGTGGTCAGCGTGCAGCGCTTGGCCGAGCGGCTGGGCAGCGGCGTGAACTTCGCGGAGCTGGGCAGCGTGCTCGACACCCTGACCCGCCCGCCCTTCCAGGCGCTCACGCCGCTGCCCGGCGGACAGTACCTGCTGCGCGTGGGCGTGGGCGACCTGCTGACGGACCTGGCCGACTACGCCGACGGCGTGCGCCGCCGCGTGCGCGTGCCCGCCCGCGCCGAACAGGTGGTCGTGTAGGCCGCAGGGCCGGCACCGGCAACCGCGTTCCCGCGCACCTTCCTCCCGTCACCGCGTCCCTACACTGGCGCGGTGACGCCGTTTACGCCCGCCACGCCGCCCGCCGACCTGCGCCGGGCGCTGCTCGCGTGGTTCGACGCGCGGGGCCGTGACCTGCCGTGGCGGCGCGGGCCGGAGGGCGCGCGTGATCCGTACCGCGTGTGGGTCGCGGAGATCCTGCTCCAGCAAACGCAGGTGGTGCGCGGGCTGCACTACTACGACCGCTTCCTGGCCGCCTTCCCGGACGTGCACGCCCTGGCCGCCGCGTCGGAGGACGCCGTGCTGAAGGCCTGGGAGGGCTGCGGGTACTACGCCCGTGCCCGCAACCTGCGCCGGGCCGCGCAGCACGTGGCCGCCGAGGGCTTCCCGAGCACCTACGACGGCTGGCTGGCGCTGCCGGGCGTGGGGCCGTACACGGCCGCCGCGATCAGCAGCCTGGCGTGCGGTGAGGCGCGCGCCGTGAACGACGGCAACGTGCGGCGGGTGCTGGCGCGCGTGCACGGCGAGGAGAGGCCCACGGAGGCGTGGGTGCAGGCCCGCGCGGACGCCCTGCTCGACCCGGCGCGGCCCGGCGCGTGGAACGAGGCGGTCATGGACCTGGGCGCGACCGTGTGCACGCCCCGGTCGCCCCACTGCGCCGAGTGTCCGCTCGCCGCCGCCTGCGCCGCGCGCGCCAGCGGCCACCCCGAGACCTACCCCGCCCCGAAGGTGCGCCCCGCCGTGCAGGACGTGCACGCGGTCGCCTTGCTGATCGGCGACGAGGAGCGGGCGGTGCTGGAGCGGCGCAGCGGCTCGCTGCTCGGCGGCCTGATGGGGCTGCCCACCGAGCCGCTGGCCGCCGGCGAGGCCGCGGCAGACGCGCTGGCCCGCGTGTGCGCGCGGCTGGGCGCGCGGCCGGGACCACTGCTCGGGCAGGTGACGCACACCATGACGCACCGCCGCGTGACCCTGCACGTCTACGCCGCCGACGCGGACGCCCCGCGCCAGAGCGTCGCGCAGGCCGCGCTGTCCCGCCTGGACGTCAAGGCGCTGGCCCTGCCGGCGGCCCGGCGGGGCTCGCTGTTCGCCGGATGAGCGTCCCGGCCGCGCTCCTTAAGGCCGATGCCCCGGCGCGCCGATGGGGGTAGACTGACCCCGCTTATGACCAGGACACCCGTGAAAGCTGCCGTCCGGACGCTGCAGAGGGCGCGGACCGCGGCGCGCGGCGCCCTGCTGTGGGGCTACGAGCAGCGGCTGGCGCGCGAGGTCGCGGCGCACGGCCGGCTGCCCCGGCACCTGGGCCTGATCCTCGACGGCAACCGCCGCTACGCCCGCGCGGCCGGCATCCAGCGGGAACTGGGGCACTCCTTCGGCGCCGACAAGGCTCACGAGGTGTTGCAGTGGTGCCTGGAACTCGGCATTCCGGCCGCGACCATCTGGGTGCTGTCCACCGACAACGCCAGCCGCGACAAGGACGAGATCGCGCACATCCTGATGCTGCTGGAGCAGGAGGCGCGCAACCTCGCGACCGATCCGCGCATCCACGCCAACGGCGTGCGGGTGCGGGCCATCGGGCAGCACGACCAGTTCCCGCCGACCGTGCTGGCCGCCCTGCGCGACCTGGAGGAGAAGACCGCGCACTACCAGGGCATGCGTCTGAACATCGCGGTCGGCTACGGCGGGCGCGAGGAGATCGTGGACGCCGTCAAGGCGCACCTGCTCAGCCAGGCGCGGGCCGGCGCGGGCCTGGACGAGGTGGCCCGTTCCCTGCGCCCCGACGACATCAGCGCGCACCTGTACACCGCCGACACGCCCGACCCGGACTTCATCATCCGGACCAGCGGCGAGATCCGGCTGTCGGGCTTCATGCTGTGGCAGAGCGTGTACTCGGAGTACTACTTCTGCGACGTGTACTGGCCGGGTTTCCGGCGCGTGGACTTCCTGCGCGCCCTGCGCGACTTCCAGGGCCGCGACCGCCGCTTCGGTAAGTGAGGTCCGGGGGCGCGGCCTGATTCCGGCCGGCCACACCCAGGGCCACAGCAGACCGGTGAAGGGGCCTTAAGAAACGTCGGCGCGGAGTGCTGGCGCCCTCACCCCACTTGGGGGGGACATTCCCACCGAGGCACGGCGTCAAACCGTGGATTTGCCCACGATGTAAAGGAGTTCACGTTGACCTCCGGCACCTGCCGCCGGTGCGGGCCGCCGGCGCGGCGCAGGGCGCGGCACGGGTGTAAGCCGGGCGTAAGACGGCGGTTTTTAGGCTCCAGGCGTGCAAGTTGCCCGCCCCGCCGCGCTCCGCCCCGTTTCCCGGAGGTCCGATTCCCGATGACCCGCCGCATCCTCGTTCTCGCCCTGCTCTCCGGCGGTGCCCTCGCCCAGGGCGCGGAGCCCCTGACCCTGAACCTCGTGATGTCGCTGGTCAGGAACGTCACCGTGGACGGCAAGGTCACCGAGCAGACCGTCGAGAACCCTGGCAGCGTGTTCCCCGGCGACGTGCTCCGTCAGGTCGTCACGGTGAGGAACAACACCGGCCGCGCCATCCAGAACGTGCCGGTCAGGCTGCCGGTGCCGCGCAGCACCACGTACCTCGCCGCCGAGCAGGGCGTGAACGTGGCCCGCACCGAGTACTCGGTCGACGGCGGCAAGACCTTCGCGCCGGCCCCGCTGATGAAGACCGTGACCGTCACCGAGAACGGCAAGAGCGTCCGCCGGCAGGTCGAGGTCAAGCCCAGCGAGTACACCGCCGTGCGCTGGGTGCTCAGCGCCCTGCCCGCCGGCCACAGCGTGAAGCTCGGCTACCGCGTCCAGGTCCGCTGACCCAGGCCCGGTCGGCGCCGCGCGCCGGCACCCTGCCCCCACACCACATCCCCGCTCCGCACGGAGCGACGCCAGGAGGACCATCCAGTGAAAGCCACTCCCACCCTACTCGCCGTGATGAGCGCGCTCGCCGTCGGCAGCGCCGGCGCGGCCACCACCAACACCACGGCCGGCCAGATCATCACCAACCAGGCGACCGCGACCTTCACGGACCCGACCTCCACCACCGGCGCGGCGGCCACCCCGATCACCTCGAACAAGGTCGAGACGGTCGTGCTGCCCAAGCCCGGCTTCGACATCCAGTACGCCGACGGCAGCGCCGACGACACCACCGCCACCGCGCCCGCCGCCACCTACGACAAGACCGGCGTGCTGCCCGGCGCGACCGTCACGACCGCGTACGTCGTGGTGAACACCGGCAACGTGAACGGCTACGTCGTGAACGTGGCTCCGGACAGCACCGGCGGTGTGGCGCCGCAGGCTGTCGCGTACTACCTGGACGCCGACAACGACGGCACCCCCGATTCCAGCACGCCCATCACCTCGGTCACGCTCAGCGCCGACAACCCGAATACCCCCGCCGACGAGGGCGTCGTGCGCATCCTGCAGGTCATCACGGTGTCCAGCTCCGCGCCGACCGGCGCTCAGTACTCGGCCAGCCCGGCCGGCAGCGCGCCCGCCGGCACCGTGTCCGTGACGGACGGCACCGGCGCCACCACCTCCTACCCCTACGGCAGCCTGACCGAGGCGCAGGCGAACGCCGGCAGCGTGAACGGCGACCTCCAGTACACCCGCGTGAAGGTCTTCACGCCGACCGTGTCGGCCGGGCCCTACGACGCCGATCCCGCCACGCCCGGCCAGCAGGCGCCCACCAGCACGGTGGTCGTGCCGCCCTCGGCCACCACCACCATCGATCCCAACAACCCCACCTCGGCGCCCGGCACGCCCAGCAGCCCCAGCGACCCCACGCAGCCCGGCTACACCGACCCGGCCGTGGCGAGTTCGACGGGCTCGACCGCGATCACGGTGTCCGGCAACGTGCAGGTCGCGTACCCGCCGGCCGACACCGACACCCTCGCCGACAGCGTGAAGTTCCGCAACAGCGTGACCACGCCCAGCGGCTCGCCCGCCGACACGGTGAACGTGTTCCCCCTGGACCCCAGCAAGAACGTGGGCGACGTGGGCTACGGCCTGCCCTACGGCACCAACAACGGCGACGGCTCGTTCACGCTGCCGGACGGCACCACCGTGAAATTCCTGAACGCCGACGGCAGCGCCGCCACGCTGGTCACGTCGCCGGTGGACGGCAAGAAGTACCCGGTGGTCAGCGTGCCCGCCGGCGGCGGCACGACCGGCTACATCACGCAGGTCACGTACCCGGACTCGAACAGCCTGAGTGACCCCACGCCCATCACGGTCGTGGTCGGCACGGACTCCGGCAACGACTACAACCTCGTTGCCGACGGCAGCACCACCGACCGCATCCTGCCGCCCGCGCTGCAGTTCGGGGACAGCAACGGCACGCAGACCCCGCCCACCGCGAACGCCGCCTCCGCACCCACCGAGACCGTCACGCCCGGCGCGGCCGTCAGCAGCGGCGCGCCCAGCGCCGGCACCACCACCGACTCCTCGGCGGTGTTCCCCATGGACATCGCCAATCCCGGCGAGTACGCCGACACCTACACCCTGTCCGGCAGCGTGAGCGTGCCGCTGTCCAGCGGCACCACCCAGACCGTGAGCGTGAAGTACGTGACGGCCACCGGCGCGGAACTCGCCAAGAACAGTGCCGGGGGGTACGTCACCCCGGTCGTGGACCCCAACACCGAGTACAAGGTGTACGCGGTCGTGGACATCCCAGCCGGCGCCAAGCTCACGCTGCCCGGCTCGCCGCTGCTCGTGTCGCAGACCGCGACCGGCAACTACAGCACCATCACCCTGAGCGACACCAACGACAAGATCCTGGTCGGCGTGATCGGCGGCATCACCGTGAACAAGTACCAGGCGGTGGGCGCCGCGCCCTCGCTGAACGCCGCTGCCCAGGCCACCAAGAGTGCCCTGCCCGGCGCGACCATCTACTACGCGATCGTGGCGAGCAACTCGTACAACGACTCGGTCAAGAACTTCGTGCTGAGCGACGCGGCGGGCAGCGGCACCAACGTGTACTCCTTCACCACCTTCAAGGCGGCCAGCGTGAGTGTCACCGGCTTCCCGGCCGGCGCCAAGGTCATGTACCGCGTGAACGGTGCGGGCAGCTTCAGCACCAGCGCGCCTGCCGCGGGCAGCGTGACCAGCGGCGTCGAGGTCGCCATCGACACCGACGGCGACGGCGTGCTGGAACCCACCACCGACGACGTGTTCCCGTCCGGCGCGAGCATCACCCTGAACATCCAGGCCACCGTCAAGTAAGCCCCGGTCCGGCGCGCCCCACCCACGTTCGGGGCGCGCTACTTTTTTCCGGCAGCTCAACAGCAGAGACCCATTTTTTCCGTTTCCCCATCAAGGAGTTCGCCCGTGAGTCCGCTTCGCCCCCACACGGTTCTGCGCGCGGTGCTCGCCGCCCTGGCCTTCCCGGCCCTGGCGGGGGCGGCCGGCACGCCCGCCGGCACCGCCATCCGCAACCAGGCGAGCACCACCTTCAGCCCGCCGGGCGCGTCGGATCAGGTGCAGGTGGACAGCAACGCCGTGGTCACGACCGTGCAGGCCGTGTGCGCCGTGAGCGTGTCGCCGGACGGCACCGCCGCGCGGCCTGCGCGGGTGCAGGCGGTGCGGGCCGGCGAGAGCGCCGTGTTCGCGTACACGGTCGTGAACGCCGGGAACGCCGCGCAGACCTTCGCGCTGTCCGGCACCGTCGGAGCTGACAGCACGGTCACGCCCCCCCTGCGGCTGGTGCTGGACGCCAACGGCAACGGCCATCCGGACGCGGGCGAGCCGGACGTGAGGGCGGTGACCCTGGACGCGGACGCCACGGCGGCCGTGCTGCTGGTCACCGGCGGGAGCGGCCCGGGCGACGCGTGGGTGAACGTGGGCGCCGCGTGCCCCGGCGGCCCCGAGGACACCGACAACGTCTCGCAGCTGCACGTGGGGCCACCCGCCGACCTGGCCCTCGGCAAGACCTTCACGCCCGCCGTGCTGAGCCCCGGGCAGGAGACGGCGGTGGCCCTGCGCGCCGTGAACGGCGGAGCGGGCGACAGCCGCGCGCTGGTGCTCGCGGACGACCTGAGCGCGCAGGCGGCGGCGGGTCTGGTGTTCGTGCCGGGCAGCGCCGCCGCCAGCCGCGGCAGCGTGGAGTACAGCCCGGACGGCGTGACGTGGAGCGCGCAGGAGATCACGCCGGTGCGCGCCGTGCGCGTGCGCGTGGACTCCCTGGCGCCCGGCGAGACCCTGCGCGTGGACTTCCGCATGCGCGCCCAGGCCGCCGCCGAGAACCATGTCATCGCCAACACCGTCACGCTGAGCGATGGCGACGCCCCGCTGAGCGCCACGGCCAGCGCGGACGTGCGCTACACGCCCGCCGTGGCCCTCGGCCCGGTCGGCAACGCGCAGGCCTCCGAACTCGGCCCGGACGACGGGCAGAGCCGGCCGCTGGCGGCGCTGGGCCAGACCGTGTGCTTCGACCACACCCTGCTGAACACCGGCGACGTCCGCGACGCGTACACCGTGACCGTGGACGTCGCCGGGGCGACGGTGACGCTGCTCAGCGCTGACGGTGCGCCGCTCGCGCAGCCCGTGGGGCTCGATCCCGGCCAGAGCGCGCCCGTGCGCGTGTGCTACGTGCCCACGCAGGCCGGAGCGCTCGCCGCGACCGTCACCGCGACCGGGGCGCGCGGTCCTTACAACGCCACCCGCGACGTCATCGCGCGGGTCGAGGCGCAGCTGCCGCAGCTCGAGAAGTCCGCCGTGGCGACCACCACCGCCCCCGACGGCAAGGCCGTCACGATTCCGGAGGGCGGCACCGTGACGGAGGGCGACACCATCACGTACACCCTGCGCGTGCACAACCCCTACGCGCGGGCGCTGAGCGGCGTGGCGCTGCGCGACGCCGTGCCCGCGCACGTGGACGTGACGGACGCTGGCGGCGGCAGCGTGAGCGGCGTGCCCGGGCAGCAGGTGGTGGAGTGGACGCTCGCCGCCCTGGACGCCGGGGAGACCCGCGCCGTGACCCTCGTAACCCGGGTGAGCGCGCGCGCCACCGACGGCGAGGCGCTGCTGAACACCTTCACCTTCCGCAGCGCCGAGCTGCCGGGCACGCTGGAGAGCAACCGCGTGAGCACCGCCGTGTGGTCGGCGCGGCTGGCAATCACCAAGACCGTCAGCGCCACGGAGGCGACGTACGGCGACGTGCTCACCTACACCCTCCAGATCACCAACGCCTCGGCCACCACCGACATCCGTGACGCCGTGATCACCGACTCGCCGGTGGCCGGGCTGGCGTACGTGCCCGGCACCAGCGCCCTGGACGGCGCCGCGCTGGCCGACCCGGACCCCGCGGGCAACACGCTGCGCTGGCACGTGCCGCTGCTGGCGGCGGGCAAGACCGTGGCCCTCACGTACCACATGCGCGTGACGCCGGCCGCCAGCGGTGACCTCGTGAACGTCGTGGAGGTCACGGGCACAGGGGGCGGCGGCACTGCCCGCGCGGTCGCGAGTAACCGCGCCACTGCCGTGACGAAGCTGAACGTGCTGCGCTTCGCGCCGCTGTCGGACATCGTGGGCACGGTCTATGTGGACCGCAACCGCAACGGCCGCTTCGACGCCGGGCTCGACACGCCGGTGCCGCGCGCCCGCATCCTGCTCGCCGGGGGCCGCCAGGCGATCACCGACGACCAGGGCCGTTACTCGTTCCTGAACGTGCCCAGCGGCACGCAGGCGCTGCGCCTCGACCCGGGCACCACGCCGTACCCGCCGCTGAACGTGGCGCGGGGCGGCGGCCTGAGCGGCACGCAGACCGTGACCGTGAGCGGCCTGACCGGGGTGGACTTCCCGCTCGCCCCTCTGGGCGGGGATATCAGCGCGCTGCGCCGTACGACGCTGCGTATGGGCGACGTGCGCGTCGAGAAGACCGTGTACGCCGTGGACGGCGGCTACGCGGTCACGCTGACGGTCCGCACGCCGCGCCCGCTGACCGGCGTGAGCCTCGTCGATCCCCTTCCGGCGGGGGCCGTGCTGAAAGACGGTGGACAGACCTACGCCGGTACGCTGCCCGCGGGTGACACCACCCTGACGTACACCTTCGCCTGGAGCGGAGATCCCCGCAACGCCACCACGGACCCCACCCTGACCTGGACGCCCTGATGCCCACCGACCCCGTTCGCCTCGCCACCGCCCTGACGGCCCTGCTGGCCGCCGGGGCGGGCGCCGGCGCGCAGGACACCGGGAGCGCCACCACGCTGCCGCTGACCAGCGTGGGCAAGCCGCTGATGTGGTCTGTCGGGGACCAGCAGCTGCGGCTGGACGTGCCGGTGGCCGGCCGGGTGCGGCTGGAACTGTACTCGCCGCGCCTCGACCCGGCCGACTACCGCGGCGACACGTACTACGGTGACGAGCGCTACGTGCCGGGCGAGAGTGTCACGACGACCTTCACGCTGCTCGACGAAGCGGACCAGCCGGTGCTGACGCGGACGTACACGCCGGGCGCGCAGGAGTGGGACACGCTGCTCGACCGCGAGCTGCCTGCCGGGCAGTACCGGCTGCAGGCGAGCACCCAGGGCCACGCGAAGAACACCTTCGCGGTGCGGCTGGGCGGCGTCAGCGCGGCCCTGAGCGCCGACACGCTGACCGTGAACATCCACTCGCGCGAGTGGGTGCCGGCCCTGAAGCTCACCCTGGACGGCCAGCCGCACGTGCTGCGCATGTACGACGGCGACGGCCCCGAGGAACTCGACGCGCGGCTGCGCGCCGACGACGGTACCGTCTACCCCCTGCCGGTCAGCGCGGACCTGGACGAGGTGGACCTGCCGCTGCCGCTGCGCGCCGGCGGGTACACGCTGGAACTGCGTCAGCCGCCCGCGGCGCGCCAGTTCAGCAACACCGTCGGCTTCCGCGTGACCCGCGCCGGCCAGCCCACACCGATCACGCTGGGCCGCGTGGACCGCACCGGCACGCTGAAGGTCAGCGCGCAGCTCGTGCTGCCCGGCGGCGCGCAGCCCACCGGTGCGGACGTGCTGATCGGCGCGGTGCCCACGCGCGTGGACGGCCAGCTCACGCAGACGGTGCCGGCCGGGCGCTACGCCGTGACGCCGGCCGCCGTGCCCGGCGCGCAGGTCGAGGCGGGTCCCGCCGTGGACGTGCCCGAGCACGGGCAGGCCGAGGCGACCGTGCGCGTGCGCCCGCAGGTGCAGCTGAGTGTCGCCGCCGACAAGACCGTGGTGTGCCCCGGCGACACCGTGACGGTCACCGCCCGCGCGGACACGGCCTACGCGGGCGAGCTGCCGCTCGACCTGAGCGTGGACGCGCCGGGCCTGACCCTGCACACGCCGGCCGCCGTGCAGGGCACCCTGACGGCGGGCACGCCCGGCGAACTCGTCGTGACCGGCACCGCCACGCAGGCCGGGCCGCTGACGGTCCGCGCGGTGCTGGCCGGGTGGAACCAGACCCGCGACGTGCACGTGGATGTCCGCCCCGACGCGACCAGCGTGACCCTCCAGCGCGCGCCGCTGGGCCCCGCGACCGTCGGCGACGTGATCCCGGTGCGCGTGACGGTCACGAACACCGCCGGCGTGCCCGTGCCGTTCCTGCTGCACGACCAGCCGGGCGCAGGCCTGGAAGCGATGGAGCGCGCGGAACTGGACGGCACGCTCCTCCCCGGCGAGAGCCGCACCCTGGCGTACTCCGCCCGCGTGACGCAGCCCGGCGAGTTGCGCGCCGAGGCGTCGCTGGTCAGCGAGGGCTGCGCCGCCACCCAGACCGTGCAGGGCACCGTGCTCGCCCACGCCGCGCCGCAGCCCGCGCCCGCCGCGCCCACGCCGGTCGTGGACGCTCCCGCGCCGGCCGAAGCCGTGACCGTGCCCCTCCCGTCCCCGGCGGCCGCGCCGGCCCTGCCCGCCGTGGAGCGCGTCAGCACCGTCACGCTGCCGTTCGACGCGCCGGGGCAGGCGCGGGAACTCGTGGTCGCGCAGGCGATCCCGGACGGCGCGGCGCTGGTGCCCGGCAGCAGCCGCGTGGACGGCGAGGTCGTCGCGGACCCGCTGCGCGGCCCGAGCGGCGTGGCGTACTGGACCCTGCCGCAGCGCAGCGCCGCGAAGGCCACCGTGCGCGGCGCCGTGACCTACGACCTGGCGCACACGGTGGCGCTGGCCGACCTGCCGGCCCCGGCCCTGCTCGCCCGTTACGCCGGCGACCGCAGCGAAGTGCTGATGGGGCAGCTCGACCAGGCCGACCTGAAGGCCGCCGCGCCGCAAGGCAGCGCCGAGAGCGCCACCGAGAACAGTGGGGCCATCAAGCAGCCGCTGGACGGTAGCCTGATCCGCGTGCGCGACCGCATTGCCGTGGTGGTCGAGCAGGCCGCCGGGCAGAGCGGCGCGCTGAGCGTGAACGGGCAGGTCGTGGGCGGTGACCGCATCGGCGAGATCACCGAGGACGGCGTGCGCGGCGTCACGCGGATCACCTACGTGGGCGTGCCGCTGCGGCCCGGCCCGAACACGTTGCAGCTCGGCACCGACACCGTCACCGTCCACCTCGCCGGGCCGACCGCGCAGCTCCGGGTGCAGCCCGAGCAGCTCGTCGCGGACGGCAGCACGCCCCTGCGCGTGCGGTTCCGGGCGCTGGACGCCTACGGCCACACCAGCGCCCAGACGACCGTGAGCCTGCGCAGCACCCTGGAGATCACCACCCCGGACGCCGCGCCCGGCGAGAGCGGCTTCCAGCTGCGGCTGGTGAACGGCGAGGGCGTGCTGGAGCTCCAGCCGCAGTCGTCGCCCACCACCCTGACGCTCGACGTGCTGGACGGCGGGGCGGTGCAGCCCTACACCTTCGAGGTGCGCCCCGACGGCCACCGCGTCGGCGTGGGCATGCTGAGCGCCACGCTGGGGCTGGACGGCCACCTGAGCGTGGCGGACGACCTGCGCGTGCAGGCCCGTGCGTCGCTGGAGACCCCGCTGGGCAGCGGCAAGCTGTACGTCGCGGCCGACACGGGCGGTCTGCCCACCGACCGCGATCCGCTGCAGCGCAACGCCGTGTCCGGCGACCGCAGCACCGAGAGCGCGCCCCTGCAGGGGCTGGACCCCGTGGCCCTGACCTACGACCATCCGGACTTCCGGGTGGACTACCGGCAGAGCAGCGTGCCCGTCGACGTGCTGCCGGTGGGCGAGCAGCTCACGGCGCTGACCGCGTCCAGCAAGGGCGCGGCGCGGGTATCGGGCTTCGTGGCGCTGGTGCCCGAGGACCGCGTGACGGGCCAGCGTATCGTGCCCGAGGGCACCCGCCTGCTGCGCCTGCCGACCGGCGGCATCGAGGACGGCAGCGAGACCCTGACGCTCCTCACGCGCGAGCACGGCACCGGCAAGGAACTGCGCCGCTTGACGCTGCGCCGCAACGTGGATTACCTGCTCGACGTCCGCACCGGCATCATCACCCTGGCGCGCGCCCTGGACCCCGTGGACGCCGACCTGAACGACGTGGTGGTGGTCGCCGACTACCGCCTGCAGAGCGCGCTGGGCCACCGGACGCTCGCAGCGGGTGCGCAGTTCCGGTACACGGCCCGCACGTACTCGGTCGGCGTGGCGGCCGTGCGGCTGGACGACGCTGTGACGGTGGGCGCGCGCGCCACCTACGACGACGGCACCGTGCGCGCCGACGGCCTGCTCGCGTACTCCGGCGGCCTGCAGGCCAGTGTGGACGCCGGCGTGAAACTCGGCGCCGACACCGCCGTCGCGGCGAAACTGCGCTACCAGGACGCGGGCTACGCGGGCCTGGCGCCCATCGCGCCGGGCCTGACGGTCGGGGTGGACGCCACCCGCCGGATCAGCCCGACCCTCACGGCGAGCGCGCAGGCCGAGTACCACGACACCGGCGCCGACGCGGCCCGCGTTCAGGGCGGCAGCGTGACCGCCCGCGCCGACTATCAGCTCGCGCCGTTCACCGTCGGGGCCGGCCTCAAGAGCGCGTTCGGCGATCAGCACGGTCTGGCCGCCGTGGTCGGCGTGGGCTACCACCGCTCTCCCGTGGACGTGGACATAACGCACAGCCAGCCGCTGGGGGGCGCCGGTGGCACGCTCGACTCCACGACCACCGTCACCACCCGCTACGCGCTGACGGACACGCTCACGCTGGGCCTGACCGACCAGCTCAACTGGCGCACCGGGAACACGGCCGCCGTGACGCTGGACTCCACGCTGGGCGCCACCAACTACGCCGCCACCTACGACCTGCCGGGCAGCGGCGGGCAGGGCAACCGTGCGCGCTTCGGCGTGACCACCGCCCTGCCGCTGGGCGAGCGGCTCTCGGCGGGCCTGCGCGGCTCGGCCACCTACGACCTGAACGCGGCGCGCGGCGAACTCGGCGCGGGCGCGGACCTGCACTACACGTCGGACGGCGTGGTCGCCACGACCGGCACCGACGTCACCGTGGGCGCGCGGGGCTTCGGGGTGGTGCTGCGCGGCGGCGTCAGCGGCCGCCTGACGGACCAGCTGACCGTGACGGCCGACGGCCTGGTGGAATTCGGGGCGGGCAAGGGGGGCGTGCGCGCCGCCGTGGGCTACGCGTACCGCAGCGCGGCCCTGAACTCGCTCGGCACCGTCCGCTACGTCACGGGCACCCTGGCGGGCGGCGCGCCGGAATTCAGCAGCACGCTCGCCGCCGAGTACCGCCAGGCGAACTGGGCGGTGCGCGGCGGCCTGGACACCCGCACCCTGCTGGACGACCCCGGCAGCTTCACCCTCCAGGGCAGCGTGGGCGCCACCGTCTACGTCACGGACTACTTCGGGCTGGGCGCGTGGGGCCGCGCGGTCACCCAGCCCGGCAGCCACACTGCCCAGTACGGCCTGGGCCTGGAGGCCAGCGTGCGCGCGCTGCCCGGCACGTGGATCACCGCCGGCTACAATCCGGTCGGCTTCGACGGCGTGGGCACCACCTACACCAAGAGGGGCGCGTACCTGCGCGTGGACCTCACCCTGGACGACTCGCTGCTGTCCGGCCAGAACGCCGACGCCGCCCAGCCCTGAGCGGCGGTCCGTGGCGTCCCGGGAGGTCTTGGGCCGCAGGTCATGTAAGCGCGGTGCAAGACCTCCCGGGGCACACTCCGCTCATGCTGCCCGCTCCCTGCTCCGCCCCGGACGTCCCGGCATGACGGCCGTGTGGCGCGCCCTGCGCGGCGTGCTGGTGGCCGCGCTGGGCGTGGGCGGCAGCGCGCTGGCCGACACGCCGCTGTCGAGCACGCCCACCTACAAGTTCCAGGGCCGCATCGACTACGTCACCACCGGCGCGACCTTCCGCACCAAGCGGAACTCGGCCACCGCATCGGACGCCTGCGCGGTGGGCACCACCGCCACGTCGCAGGCGGTGAGCGGCGTTCCGGCGGGCGCGAGCATCCGCAGGGCGCTGCTGTACTGGGCGGCCTCCGCCACCCGCACCGGCGACACCGACACCGTACCCGGCACGGTCGTGAACGACACCACAGTCACCTTCGATGGGCAGCCGGTGAGCGCCACGACCACCTACACCGACAGCGCGCCGGTGCCCACCGCAGCGGCCCCGACCGGCTACAACAGCTTTTTCAGCAACGTGGCCGACGTCACCGCGTACGTCGCCGGCCTGGGCAGCCCCAACAAGACCTACAGCATGACCGGCCTGACCATCCAGGCGGCCGATGTGGGCACCGCCAGCGCGACCCGGCCCGCCCGCTCGTCGGGGCACTGCGCGTACGCCACGGTGCTGGGCGGCTGGGGCCTGTACATCATCTACGACGACCCCAGCACCACCTACAAGAACCTGGTGATCTACGAGGGCTTCGAGCGCAGCCAGAACACCAACGTCAGCCGCACCATGACCGGCCTGCGCGTGCCCACCACGTTCTCCGCCCGCACGTCCATCCTGGCGTGGGAGGGCGACGAGACGCTGAACGTCAACACGTCCACGAACGTCGCCGAGGCGCTGAGCTTCGGGGCGGGGCAGACGCCCTCGGCCATCACCAACGTCTTCAACGTCGGCGGCGCCGGCAGCGGCGCGCGGCAGGGCATCTTCAACTCGACCATCAGCACCGGCCAGAGCGGCGGCACCACCGCCGCCGCCACCGGCCGCGACGACGCCTACGGCGTGGACTTCGACACCTTCGACGTGACGAACAAGGTCAGCACCGGGGCCACCAGCGCGACCATCAATATCGTCGGCAGCCAGGACCTGTTCTACCTGAGCAGCGTGCCCATCCTGGTCACCAGCGGCGTGGCCGACCTGTCGCTGACCAAGACCGTCAGTAACGCCACGCCGGTGCTGGGCAGCACCGTCACGTACCGCGTGACCCTCAGCAACGCCGGTCCGGACCCGGTGTCGAGCGCGGTGGTGCCGCCGGAGAACGTGGTGGTCACGGACGCGCTGCCCGCCGGCCTGACGTTCGTGTCGGCCAGCGCCAGCAGCGGCAGCTACAGCGCCGCGACCGGGCAGTGGTCGCTGCCGGAACCCGTGGCGAACACGTCCAGCACGCTGGACATCACGGCGACCGTCACGGGCACCGGCACCATCACCAACGTGGCCGAGGTGGCCAGCAGTCCGCAGCCCGACAGCGATTCCACGCCGGACAACGGCGCGGCCGGCGAGGACGACTACGCCAGCGCGCCCATCACGGTCGTGCGCCCGCTCACGGTCAGCAAGGCCTTCTCGCCCGCGAGCGTGACGGCGGGCGGTGTCAGCACCCTGAGCGTCACGGTCACGAACCCCAGTCCTTTCGCGGCGAGCGCCCTCGCGGTCACGGACGACCTCGCGGGCACCATGGGCCTGTCGCGGCCCCTGCCGCTGCGGCTCAGCGCGACCACCTGCGGGGGCACGGTCACGACCTCTGCCGGCAGCGTCACGCTCACGGCGGGCGGCGCGGCGACCGAGAGCAGCGACGGCGTGCTGAAACTGGCAGGCGGAACGCTGGCGGCCGGGGCGTCGTGCACCCTGAGCGTGCAGGTCACGGTGCCGGACGCCGGCGCGGCCACGCGCACCAACACCATTCCTGCCGCGAACGTCACTGCGACGGTCAGCGGCCAGGCGGTCACGGCCGCCGCGAGCGCCACCGCCGCCCTGACCACCACGGCGAGCAGCGCCGGCGCGGCCCTGACCTGCGACGCCCGCTTCTACCAGCTGCGGCAGGACGCCGCCACGCTGCTCACGACCCTGTACGTGCTCGACCGCCGCACCGTGGCGTCCGGCGGCGCGCCGGTGTGGAGCGCCGGCTTTGGCCCCGGCCTGAACGCCCTGGCGTTCAACAAGGCCGACGGCTACTTCTACGCGGTGAACAGCACACCCTTCGCCAGCGGCACCCCGTTCCGGCTGTACCGCCTGGGCGCGGGCGGCGCGGTCGAGGTGAGCGGCGCGGCCCTGGGCATCCCCGCCGGGTCGAGCGTGGCCGCCGCGACCATCGACGCGGGCGGCACGCTGTACATCAAGAAGGCCGCCAGCGACGCCGTGCTCTACAAGTACGCCATCGCGTCGGGCACGGCCGGCACCGTGACACTGAGCAGCGCCGTGGCCCTGAACGACCTGGCCGTGAACCCGGTGGACGGCGCGCTGTACGGGGTCTCCACCCCCGGCGGCGTGTACCGCATCACCGCCAGCAGCGGCGCCGTCACGCTGAGCGGCAGTCCGGCCGCGGCCGCCACCGACGGCTCGAACGCCCTGGGCAGCGCCTTTTTCGACGTCACCGGCACCCTGTACGCCGCGCAGCACGGCGGCACCTTCGGCACCGTGAACCTGGGCACCGGCGGCTTCACCGCCCAGGGCACGGCCGGCAGCGCTCCCCAGGCCGACGGCGCGTCGTGCGTGTTCCCGGACAACCGCATCGACGTCGTGAAGTCGGTGGGCAGCGTGAGCGCGCAGAGCGCCACCACCTTCGACGTCCCCTACACCGTGACCGTGAAGAACACCGGCCCGGTCAGCGACCCGAACGTGCAGCTCACCGAGAACCTCGCGCAGACCTTCAGTGCGGGCAGCCCGGCGCTGAGCATCGTCGCCGGCCCGGCCGTCACGTCCGGCAGCGCCACCGTGAACGCCGGCTTCACCGGCACCGGCGATACCCGCCTGCTGTCGGGCACGACCGCGCTGGCGGCCGGAGCGAGCGTGACCGTGACCTTCACCGTGCGCGTCACGTACTCCACGCAGGCCAGCGTGCCCGCCAGCACCACCACGCTGAACAACAGCGTGATCGCCACCAGCGCCAGCACCGCGCCGAACGACGGCTACGCCGGCGGCCTGCCGCCCGTGGACGTGCTCGCCACCGACACGTCCACGAACGCTGCCGCGCCGCCCGCCACCGCGAACGGCGACGCGGCCGGCCCCACGCCCGTGACCCTGCCCACCGTGGCCGACCTGACGCTGACCAAGACCGACGGCGTGGGCAGTGTGGCCGCGCTGGGCACCACCACCTACACCATCACCCTGACGAACAGCGGCCCCGGCAGCGCGAACGGGACGGTTCTGACGGACCCGGCCGCCGCCGGCCTGACCAAGACCGGCGTGAGCTGCGCGGCGACCGGGGGGGGCGCGTGCCCGGCCGTCACCGTCGCCGGGCTGGAGGGCGGCGTCACCATCGCCACCCTGCCTGCCGGCGCCTCGGTCACGCTGACGGTGCCCGCAGCCGTGAGCGCCACCACCGGCACCGTCAGCAACAGCGTGAGCGCCACCCTGCTCGCTGGCACCGTGGACCTGACCCCGGTGGGCACCGTGACCGACACCGACACGGTGACGCCGGTGACGGACGTGGCGGTGAGCAAGGCGGTCAGCCGCGCGTACGCCGGCCCCGGCCAGCCGCTCACGTACACCATCCGGGTCTGGAACAACGGCCCCAACGCCGCCAGCAGTGTGAGCCTCACCGACACCGTCCCCGCCGTCCTGAGCGGCGTGACATGGACGTGCGCGGCCACCGGCAGCGCCACGTGCTCGGCTGCGAGCGGCAGCGGCAATACCCTCAGCGTCGGCGCGACCCTGCCGGTGGACAGCGGGGCGGCCACCACCGCCGACACGCAGTACGTGACCGTGACCGTGACGGGCACCTTGAGCAGCGCCGCCAGCGGCACGGTGAACAACACCGCGAGCGTGAGCCACACCAGCGATGCGAACAGCGGGAACAACAGCGCGGCGGCGAGCACGGCCATCGTGGACGCGGTGAACGACAGCGCGGTCACGCTGAGTTACGGGACCGGCGGCACGGTGACGGTGCTGGGCAACGACACGGTGGGGGGGACCGCGGCGACGACGTCCATCAGCGCGGTGACGGTCAGTGCCAACGGGGGCCTGAATGGACTGAGCGTGAACGGGTCGGGACAACTGGTGGTGCCCAGCACCACCGCTGCCGGCACGTACACCGTCACCTACCAGCTGTGCTCGGTCACCGACGCCTCCGCCTGCGACACCGCCACGGTGGGCATCACGGTCGGCGCGGCGCAGGCGAACCTGGGGATCACGAAGACCGGACCCACCTACGCCCAGCCCGGGCAGGACCTCACCTACACCCTGACTGTCACGAACGCCGGACCGGACGCGGCGACCAGCGTGACCCTCACCGACACGCTGCCCGCCGCCCTCACGTACAAGGCCAGCACGCCCGCCGCGTCCGTCAGCGGCCAGACGCTGACGTGGACGGCCGCCAGCCTCGCCAACGGCGCGACCTGGACCGTCAGCGTGACCGCCACCGCGCCGGGCTCTGCCACGCTGGAGAGCACGCCCGCCGCGCGCACCGTCACGAACACCGCCAGCGTCACGGGCGCCACCGCCGACCCGGCCAGCAGCAACAACAGCGCCGCCGTGACCACCGCGATGGTCTACGGCACGCTCGGCAAGACCGTGCGCAACGTCACGACCGGCTCGGCCTTCACCACGTCGGGCGGCGGCCTGCCCGGTCAGGTGCTCGAATACTGCATCGCCTACGGCAATTTCGGCGGCGCCGCCCTGCCGAACTTCACCATCACCGATCACGTGCCGGGCACCACCACCGCGCTGCCCTTTGCCTACGACGCCGACGAGCCCAGCGCCGTCACCGGCTTCGGCGTGAAACTCGTGCGCGGCGGCGTGACCACCTACCTCAGCAGCGCGGCCGACACCGACGCCGGCGCACTGAGCAGCGCGGGCGGGACCTACGCCCGCGGCACCATGAGCGCCGCGCTGGGCACCCTGAACCCCGGCGAGAGCGGCAGCGCGTGCTTCCAGGTCACCATCCGCTGACCGCCCCCCGCGCCGCGCCCCACTACAATCCGGACCGTGACCGCGCCCACCCCCCCCACGGACCACCTGCGCGGCGTGCTGCTGCTGATCCTCGTGACGGCGATCTGGGGCAGCACCTTCGCGGTCGTCAAGACCCTCGGCGAGACCATGAGCGCCCCCGCCGTGATCGCGTGGCGCTTCGTGATCGCCACCGTGGCCCTCACGCCGCTCGTGTGGGCGACCGCGCGCCGCCGCCCGCCCACCCCGGCGCCGCCCGGCCGGAACCTGTGGCACGGCGGCGTGCTGCTCGGCGCGTGGCTGATCGCCAGCTACGGCACGCAGACCATCGCCCTGCAGACCACCAGCGCCAACCGCGCGGCGTTCTTCACCGCCCTGAGCGTGGTCATGGTCCCGGTATGGCTCGCCGTCGGCCAGCGTCGCCGCATGCCCCTGACCCTGTGGCTGGCCCTGCCGCTCGCCGTCGGCGGCCTCGCCCTGCTGTCGTGGGAGGGCGGCCGCCTCGTGATCGGGGACGTGTGGGCGCTGGGCTGCGCGTTCACGTACGCCGGCTACATCGTGATCCTGGAACGCCTCGCGCACCGGCACGCCGCGCTGCCGTTCACGCTGGTGCAGCTGGTCGTCGTCAGTGTCCTCGCCGCGGTCTGGCTGCTCCTCAGCGGCGAGCCCCTGCTGCCCCCGCCGGGCAGCTGGTGGCCTCTGGCGTACCTGGGCGTGGCCGCCACCGCCGTCACCACCCTCCTCCAGACGGTCGGGCAGCGCCGCGTCAGCGCGGCCGAGGCCAGCTTGATCTACGCGCTGGAACCCGTCACCGCCACGATCTTCAGCTTTCTGCTGCTGGGCGAACGCGTCGGCCTGCGGGGCGCCCTGGGCGGCGCTCTGGTCGTGGTCGCCACCGTGCTCAGCCAGCGCGGCACCGTGGACGCGCCGCCCCACGCCGAGACGCCCGCTCCCCAGAGCGAGTAGGGGACGTCACCGCGGTCCTGCGTTCCGGGCTCAGGCGATGTGGCGATCGGCGGTCAGAAGCCGCGCACCTGATCCGGGATCAGCAGGGTCTTCACGGCCACGCCCGATCCCCACACGCCCCGCAGCGCGTTCTTCACGGCCGAATTCCGCACCGCGTCGTAGATGGCCGGCGGCAGGCTCGGCGACGGGTACGTGCCCTGCGGCCCCCGCGTCGTGACCTGAACATCCAGCGGAAAGCTCAGGGCGGCCGTGCACACCAGCAGCCCGCCCAGCAGGAACCCGCCCAGCGCGCCCGGCGCCATGTGCCACGGCTGCTCCAGCGGTGCGGGAATCAGGCGGCTGATCGCCACCGCCATCCCCGCACTCAGCATCAGCGCGATCAGGGCCGCCGCCAGCGGACTGCCGGACAGCGAATTTGCCAGGAAACACAGCGCGATGCCCGACAGGCCCCACGCCAGGCCCGACAGGCCCCGCCGCGCGCCCAGGGCTGTCAACAGCGCCCAGAGCGTGATGAGCAGCGCGTCAAACCAGGTGATCACGCCGCGCAGTGTAGTCCAGCCCGACTTACAGTTTCCTGCTGCGTCCAGCACTCCCGACTGCGCCACATGACGTGTTCTCCGGCTGTCCGGGTGACGGACGCGCGGCGCCCGGCCACGCGCAACACTGCGGTCATGGACGACCACGCCCTTTCCCGGCACCTCTCCTTCCTCCTGCGCCACGCCCCGCACGACGCGGGCGTCACCCTCGGCCCCGGCGGCTGGGTGCCCCTCGCGCCCCTGCTCGCCCACCTCAACGTCACCCGCGCCGACATCGAACGCGTCGTGGCCGGCAACGACAAGCGGCGCTTCGCCCTGCTGGGCGACACCATCCGCGCCAACCAGGGGCACAGCGTCCCCGTCGATCTGGACCTCCAGCCTGCCACCCCGCCCGACCTGCTCTACCACGGCACCCACGCCGCCGCCCTGCCCGCCATCTGGCAGGGCGGCCTGCGCCCCATGACCCGTCACCACGTCCACCTGTCGCCCGATCCGGACACCGCCCGGCGGGTCGGCGCGCGGCGCGGAAGTCCCGTGATCCTCACGGTGCGGGCCGGAGACCTGCATGCGGCCGGGCACACCTTCTCCGTCAGCGAGAACGGGGTGTGGCTGACGGACACGGTGCCTCCGGCGTTCCTGCGGGAGTGAGGGACCGTCGTCGGTCCCGACCCCCGCCCCTGCCCCGGGGGCGCAGGGTGGGCACCCCACTGGCGAGTGCCGGAGAGCGGTGTGCCGCCGCGTTCACCCGGCCGTGAGGCCGATGCGACGCGCCACGGCTGCGTCAGACACGGGGTAGACGCGTTCGGCCGGGAGCAGCAGGCGCTCGGGGAAGGCCGCGAGCCGGCGCTGCTCGATAACGAATGGAGTGATGTCCTCCACCCGGACCAGCCACTCGTCACTGAAGCGGCGTCACGTCTCGCCGCGCAGGCCCAGCTGGAGGGCCCAGCGGGCCACCGGCCGGCCGTCAGGCGCGTGATCGGGGTCCCATTGCAGCCGGACGTCCGACCGCGCCACGGCGCTGCGCCAGGCTTCGGGCGTCAGGTGTGGAGCGCCGCTCAGCGACGACGCCACCGCGTCCCGCAGGAGCGAGTCGAACTCCGCGCGTGGAAGGGTCAGGGCCAGGACGCGTTCCTGGCCGGCCTTGCTGGCCCAGCCGGAGCGGTACATCATCCACAGGAAGTTCGGTTTGATCCAGCTCATCCGCGTGAAGCTGAAGCTGCCACCGAAGCGCCCCCGGTTGACCGCAAAGGTGGCGATCTCGGGCCGGTAGGCCTGGTACACGACGATGTGGTGGTCGTCGAAGTGGGCCAGGATGTGCCGTCCCTGCGCGGGCCAGCGGGCCGATTGCAGCGTCAGCGGTTCGGTACGGAGGAGCATCCCTCACTGTGTCTGTTCCAGGTCCGGTTCCCAAGCGCCGTGTGGCCTAGCCGTGCTGCCGGACGCTAGCCTCAGGTCATGGATCTCGCCCAGGCCCGCGCCGCCCTGAAGTCCGCGTCCCGCGTGGCCGTCCTGACCGGGGCGGGCGTGAGCGCCGAGAGCGGGATTCCCACCTTCCGGGACGCGCAGACGGGGCACTGGGCGCGCTTCCGGCCGGAGGACCTCGCCAGCCCCGGCGCGTACTCCCGCGACCCCGACATGGTGTGGGAGTGGTACGCCGGGCGCTACCGGGACGTGCTGGCCGCCCGGCCAAACGGCGCGCACCTGCTGCTGGCGCGACTGGAGCGGGAGAAGGGCGCGGGGTTTTTCCTGGCGACGCAGAACGTGGACGGCCTGCATGGACGCGCCGGGAGCGGAGCGGGCGGCGGGCGGATGGTGGAGCTGCACGGGACCCTGCTCTCCGCGCGGGACGAGGTGACGGGCGAGGTCTTCCCGCTGCCCGCGCCGGACGTGCTGGTCACGCCGCCCGTCTCGCCCAGCGGGAACCGCATGCGGCCGAACGTGGTGTGGTTCGGGGAATACCTGCCACAGGACGCGCTGGACGCGGCCACGCGGGCTTTCCAGGCCGCGGAGGCCGCCCTGATCGTCGGGACGAGCGGCGCCGTGTACCCGGCGGCCGGTCTGGCCGGGGAAACCCTGTTCGCGGGCGGCACCGTGATCGAGGTCAACCCGGACGACACGGAGCTGTCGCGCCACATGACGTACTGCGTGCGGGACGTCGCGTCCCGCGGCCTGGCCGCGCTGATGGAGGACGGGGCTATGCTCGGGGCATGAGCCAGGCCACCCGCCATGCCCGCGCGTTCCAGTCCCACCGCGCGGCCCTGATCGACCTGTACGCGCAACTTCCCGACGAGCACGCGACTTTCAAGGCCTGGGAGGAGGGCATGACCTTCCTGCGGCTGGCCGATCACCTGTCCGGCAGCGTGGGCCGCGTGCCCGCTCTGCTGGAGGGCCGGCAGCCGGACGCGCCCGCCGCACCCAGCGCCACCCTGGCCGACGCGCAGGCCCGGCTCCAGGCCACGCTGGACATGTTCGTGACCACGGCCTCGGCCCTGTCGGACGACGACCTGCAGCGGCGCATTCCGGCGTTCGGCCGTGAGCTGCCGGTGTGGACGATGCTGGACTTCATCACGCAGCACGAAGCGCACCACAAGGGACAGGCGTGGATGATGGCCCGCATGGTGGGCGTGCAGCCCCCGATGTTCGTGAAGCTGGGCTGAGTGCGGCCTCGGGAGCAGGGAACGGCGACTCCCGGCTGACTCCGGCGGGCGTGGCCGCGCCGCACTCAGCGCAGGACGCGCAGGTATGCCTGCCACGGCCCGACCGCGTTCCGCTGGACGCCAGCCAGCGTGCGCGCGATCTGCACCACGTGGTCTAGGTCGTGCGCCACCCATGTCGCCAGGAGCTGTCCGGCCGTCACCTTGCCGAATTCCGGGTGGTGGCCCGTCCGGCGCAGGTCGGCCGCCGTGAGGCGCAGCGTCTCCAGGCGGGTCACGCACTCCCGGCGGACGGCTGCGAACTCGTCGAGCAGGTCATCCGGGGTCCGTCCGCCGCTCGCTGCCAGGTGCGCGAAACGGTCGAAAGGTGGGAACGTGCCGTCCCCGTGCAGGATGGTGTGCAGGCGTGGCAGCCAGTTCGTGCGGTCCGCGTGGCTCAGGTGGGCGACCACCTCTGGGGGCGTCCATGTGCCGGGGCCCTCGTCCGCCTGCGTCCAGGTCGGCCCCAGGCCGCGCAGCAGGGCGTCCAGCGTGCCCGGCGTGCGCCGCAGGACCGGGACGGCGTCCTCCACTTGGAACTCCATGCCCGGAGTGTAGGCCGGCCAGACCTGACCGCGGGGGCCACACGCCGGCCTCCCGTGCGTGTGGCCCCCGCGGCCGGCGCGGCGCCTCAGTTGATCATCTTGGTCTTGTTGGTCATGAAGTCCATCAGGACGTACTGCCCGATGTTGTGCGGCGTGGTGAAATAGGCTTTGCCCTTGGTCATCTCGGAGACCCGGCGCACGAAGCCCACCAGTTCGGGGTCGCGCGCAAGCATGAAGGTGTTCACCTGAATCCCGCTGCGCCGGCAGTTGGCGACCTCGCGCAGTGTGGCCCCCAGCACGTAGGGGTCGAGGCCGTAGGCGTTCTTGTAGATGCGGCCGTCGGGCAGCGTGAGGGCCGAGGGCTTGCCGTCGGTGATCATCACGATCTGCTTCATGTCCTTGTTCTCGCGCTTCAGGAGCTGCTGCGCCAGCCGCAGGCCGCCGGCCGTGTTCGTGTGGTACGGCCCGATCTGCGCCTGCGCCAGCTTGTGCACCGGCACCTCCTCGGCCGAGTCGTGGAACAGCACGAACTTCACGGTGTCGCCGGGGTACTGCGTACGGATCAGGTGCGCCAGCGCCAGCGCCACCTGCTTGGCGGGCGTGAAGCGGTCCTCGCCGTACAGGATCATGGAGTGCGAGCAGTCCAGCAGCACCACCGTGGCCGCCGAGGAGTTGTACTCGGCCTGCCGGATGACCAGGTCGCCCTCCTCCAGGTTGTCGAAGCCCTTGGAGATCACGTTGCCCAGCGTGGCGGTCGTGTCGAGGTTCATGGTGTCGCCGAACTCGTAGTTCTTGAGTTCGCCGGTCATCTCGACGCCGCTGGCGTACTCGCGGGTGTCGTGCGCGCCCGCGCTGGAGCGGCCCAGGCCGCCCATCAGGTCGCGCAGGCTCTTGTAGCCCAGGAAGTCGATGGACTTGTCGGTCAGCTGGAACTTCGCGTCGCCGGGATCGCCGTTCCCGCCCTGGCCCTCCCCGTCCTCGAACTCCTTGCGGATGAAGCCGTCCTGCTGGAGCTTGTCCATCAGACGCTGGATCTGCTGGCCCAGCGGCGTCTCGCGCACGTCGTCGGCCTGCATGGCTTCCATCAGCTGCTCTTCGGGGATCATGCCCCGCTCGGCGAGGGCCTCCAGGATCGCGTCGAACAGGTCGTCCATGCTGGGCCGGGCGTTGGGGTCCGGGTCGTAGGGGTCGTTCATGCCCTGGCCGAGCAGCGCTTCCTGGATCATCTGCATGAGCTCGCTGGATTCCAGCTGGTCCAGCTCGCCCTCGAACTTGCTGTAGCGGGTGATGCGCGCCATATGGAGCCTCCGTGTGAACAGCATGGCGCGTCCGGCACGGCGCGTTTGTAATCGGCGGTCAGGTATCGCGCCGCGGATGTCCGCTGTGCTCGCCGCGTGCGTCACAATGGCTCCATGACCGCTTCCGTTCCTTCCCTGCGTCCCGACGCCCGCCTCGTGCGGCTCCACGCCGAACGCGGCGATCCCCAGGCCCGTCTGGCGGGCGCGCTGGCCGACCTGGAGGGCGCCGCGTGGGGCGTGCTGCTGCGCGACGAGGCCGCCCTGGCGCGGCAACTCGCGGCCCTGCTCGGCGCGGGCACCCTGCGCGTGGACGCCCGCGTGCGCGTGAACCGCGACGCCCTGGCCGCCGCCGGACTGGCCGCCGCGAGCGTGGACGGCGACTGGCGGGGTGCGCGCGCCGCGTGGCTGCTGGAACCCTCGGGCGCCGACCTGGAGCGCGCCCGCCGCGCCGGGGTGGACGTGATCGTGGACGGCACGCTGGCCCCCGGCGGCGGGTGGCTGACCCAGGGCGCCGCGCTGGTGGTGTACCGCGACAGCGTCACCGTGACCGGCCACGCCGACGCGCCGCTCAGCGCCGTGTTCGGCGCGGGCCGCGCGCCCGAGGTGGCCGCGCCCGCGCCCAGCGACCTGATCGTGGGCCTCGCGCTGCGGGACGTGGCGACACTGCCGCTGCGGCTGGCCCGCGCGGCCCGCACGGTCACGGCCCTCGCGGACCGGCTGGGTGGCGCGGCGCAGGGCGCCGGCCCCACCGCGCTGCTGCTCGCCCCGGACGCCGCGCCGGACTCGGACGCGCCGCTGGGCGGCGTGGTCGCCAGCGCGCGCAGCGTGCCGGGCGGCGTGCTGCTGTGCCCCGGCCTGGAGGAACCCGACACGGCCCTCGCGCTGCTGCGGCAGGACGAAGCGGCCGTGACGGCCCGCCCGGCCGAGCCCCCGCGCCCCGCCGAGGGGCGCCGTGAGGAGCCCCGACGAGAGGAGCCGCGGCGCGACGACTTCCGCCGCGATGGCCGGAGCGGGGGCCGCGACTTCGGGCGCGACCGGGGCGGTCGGGATCGCCGGGACTTCGGCCGCGACGGTGGCGGGCGCGGCGAGCGGCCCGACACGGCGCGCCCCACCCAGCCGGACGTGCCGGAACGCTTTACCTTCGACGCCCCGGATGCGGACGCGGTTCCCAGCGCACCGGCCGCCGAGGAGACGTGGGAGCCGGAGATCGTGTACAGCGACATCGTGCAGCCGCAGGTGAAGCTGCCCATTCCCGTGAGTTCCGGTCCGGACGCCCCCAACCTGGGCGACGAGCTTCCGGACGTCCTGCACCAGCCCGAGCATGTGGCCGCTGCCGACGAGCCCGACACGGCCGAACCCGCGGCGGCCGGGCACGACACCGCCGAAGCGAGCCCTGCGCCGGCACCCGCCACCGATGTCTCGGCCCCCGTGGAGCGCCGCCCTGAGCGCGGGCGCCGGGGCCGGGACCGCACGCCCCCCGCCCCGACCGCCCCCAACGCGGAGGGCACGGCCCCGCTGATCGCCCCGGACCTGCCCGTGCCGACGCCGGGCGACGGTGGCCGGGACGACCCGGCGGCGACCCTCAGCGGCGAGCAGGCGGCCGTCTACGCCCGGCTGCGCGAGTGGCGCAACGCCGAGGCCAAGCGGCAGGAGATCAGCCGCTTCATCATCGCCAGCAACGCCACCCTGGCCGAGATCGCGCGCCGCGTGCCATACACCGAGGCCGACCTGAAGGCGGTCAAGGGCATGGGCCCCGAGCGGCTGCGCAAGTACGGCGAGAAGATCCTGGAAGTCGTGCGCGGCTGACGCGGCGCGGGCCGGTCACGTCGGTCCGTACTTGTGCTCCTGGGGCAGGTCTGTTCCCTCGTGGACGGCCTGGGCGATCCGGGCGGCGAGGGGAACGTCCACGGCGGCGTACCAGCCTTCCTCCAGGCCGCCCGCCCGCTGGCGGTACACGCACATGCTGGGACCGAAGCTGCACGAGCCCAGGCAGCCGCTCTCGGTCAGGCGCAGCGAGCCGCCGCGCTTGTAGTACGCCAGCGAGTGCCGCTCCAGGTGGTTCCACAGCGCCCGGTACAGCAGCCCCGAGCCGCGCGCGGTGCAGTTCGGGCCGGTGCACACCAGCAGGTGTCCGGAGGTCTTGAAGTACAGGGGCGCCACGGCTCAATCCTCCGGGATCACGAGCAGACGGTCTGCGTCGTGCACCACCCTCGTGCGGACGCCGTACGCCGCGTGCAGGTGCGCGGGCGTGAGCACGGTGTCCGGAGCGCCGGCGGCGAGCACCTGCCCGCGGTGCAGCAGCACGATCCGGTCCGCGCGCGCCGCGAGGTTCAGGTCGTGCAGCACCGCGACCACGCCCAGTCCGCCCGCGACCTCGCAGCGCAGGTGCCGGACCAGTTCCAGCGCGTAGGCGAGGTCGAGGTGGTTGGTGGGCTCGTCCAGCAGCAGGTAGCGAGGTCCCGCCACCAGCGCGCGGGCCAGCCCGACCCGCTGGCGTTCTCCGCCCGAGAGCTCGGAGACGCGGCGACCCGCGAACTGCCGGGTGTCGGTGCGCTCCAGCGCGGTCTTGACGGCGTCCTCGTCCTCCTGCGTCCACGGGCGGGTGGGAATCAGGCCCCAGCGCCACGCGCCCGCGCCGCGCCCCAGGGCGACCACGTCGCGCACGCGGGCGCTGTCGGGCAGCGGCTCGCCCTGCGCGAGGAACGCGAGGTCGCGGGCCCGCTCGGCGCGGGTCAGGGTGGTCAGCGGCCGGCCGTCCACCCGCACCTCGCCGGCATGGATGGCCGTCAGGCCCAGCAGCGCGCGCAGCAGGGTACTCTTGCCCGCGCCGTTGGGGCCGATCACGGCGGTGAACTGCCCAGCCGCGAAGGCCGCGCTCACGCCCCGCACCGCCGGGTGGTCACCCGCGCGGACGTGCAGGTTCGCGGCCTCCAGCGCGGCAGGCATGTCACTCACGCTGCCTCCGCAGCAGGTACAGGAAGAAGGGGCCGCCCAGCAGCGTGGTCACGATGCCCACCTGCGACAGCGCCGTGGTGCGCGCCAGCAGGTCCGCCAGTACCAGCCCCGCGCCGCCCAGCACGGCGGACGTGAGCAGCAGCGTGCGGTGCCCCGCCCCGAAGGCCAGCCGCGCGATGTGCGGCACGATCAGGCCCACGAAGCCGATGATGCCCACGTACGCGACCGCGCCCGCCGTGGCGACGCTCGCGGCTACCACGACCAGCAGCCGCAGCCGCTCGACCGGCACGCCCAGCGAGCGGGCGGTCAGGTCACCGAGTTGCAGCGTGTCCAGCGCGCGCGCCAGCAGCAGCAGCGCCGCGCCGCCAAGCGCCACGTACGGCAGCACCGTCAGCACGTCCCGCCACCCGGAGAACCCCAGGTCGCCCAGCGTGTACGCCAGCACCAGCCGCGCCCGGTCCTGCCCGCGCAGGATCAGGGCCGTGCTGGCCGCGCTCAGGACGCTGCCCACCACCACGCCTGACAGGATCAGCCGGGTGGGCGGAAAACGCCGGCCCTCGCGCGCCAGGATCAGGGTGAGGGCCACCGCGCCCAGCGCGCACACCAGCGCCGCCACGGGAATCGCGGCGCGCGGCCAGTCCAGCACGATGGCCACGGTCGCGCCCAGCGCGCTGCCGCTCGCCACGCCCAGCAGGTACGGGTCGGCCAGCGGGTTGCGGAACACGCCCTGGAAGCTGGCGCCGCACATCGACAGCGCCGCGCCCACCAGCACGCCCATCACCACGCGCGGCAGGCGGATCGACCACACGATCACGTCGCTGCCCGCCAGCTCCTGCCCGCTCACGCCGCGCCACAGGGCGCCCAGCACGTCGCCGGGCGCGATGGTCACGCTGCCCAGCCCGGTGCCCAGGATCACGGCGACCACCAGCAGCAGCGCCAGCCCCAGCGTGCGTGGCCAGCGCCGCGCCCCACGCCGGAGGCGCTGCGCGGCGCCGGACGGGGTGCCGGTGCTCATCGCCACTTACCGGAACAGTTCCGGGTGGATCAGCCGCGCCAGCGACCGCAGCGCGGCGGGCAGCCGGGGGCCGGGGCGCGACAGGCTGCTGCTCAGCTCGGCGGGCAGCGAGATCACGCGCCCGGCCTTCACGGCACTCAGGTTCGCCCAGCCGGGGCGCGCGGCGGCCGTCTTCGCGTCCAGGCCCAGCATCAGCTGCGGGTTGGCCTTCACGATGAACTCCGGATCGACCTTCGGGAAGTCGCCCATGCTCTCGGGAATGATGTTCCGCGCGCCCGCCTTGGTCAGCAGCACGCCCATGAAGGACTTGGGGCCAATCGAGTACGGCGTCGGGTCGATCTCGAAGTACGCGGTGGGCTTGGTCACGGCGGCGCGCGTGAGCACCTCGGTCTTGGCGATATCCCGGGCCATGGTCGTCACCAGGGCCTTCGCGGCGGCCTCGCGGTTTACCAGCTTGCCCAGGGTCAGGAGCTTGCTGAAGACCTCGTCGTAGGTCTCGGGGTTCAGGGCGAACACCGTGATGCCCGCCTGCGCCAGCGACTCGCTCACCTTGCCGTACTTGCTGACCAGCACCAGATCGGGCTTGGCCGCCACCATCGCCTCGATGTTCGGCGTGTACAGGTCGCCCATCTTGGGCACCTTGCTCAGCTGCGCCGGGAAGTCGCTGTACGCGTCCACGCCGACCAGCCGGTCGCAGACGTTCAGCGCGCACAGCGTCTCACTGGTGCTCGGCACCATCGAGATGATCCGCATGGGCTCGGCCTTCACGGTCACCTTGCGGTTCAGGTCGTCCGTCAGGGTCAGGGGGTAGGTGGCCGCGGCGGCGGTGCCCGCCAGCGCCAGGGTGGTCGTCAGGGTCAGGATCTTCATACGCTCTCCTTGCCCCTTCGCAGGAAAAACCGCCCCACCAGGTCATCTGGGGGGCGGAAGTGGTGCGCGCCGGTCTATCGAAGCCGGGCGTTCCCTCCTTCCGCGAGAGGTCTGGCCACACGCGCCGCGTGCTGCGGTGTACGCGTGGACGGCGCGGGCATCCGGACTTCCCAGGCGCCGTTCAGGGCGGGCTGGATCACCGTTGCGCGACAGTGCCGGAATGGGCCGCACAGACTCGGGTCTGCTGGGCCGTCACCGGGCTTCCCCCGCGACCATCGCGCCCACTATAGCGGCGGCCGGCCACCCACCTGCACGTGGCGGGTGTTCGTGCGGCAGGTACGCTCGGGTATGGAGGAGAGACGGCGTGCGTGAGCGCTTGTTCTGGCTGATTCCAGTGCTGCCGGTGCTCGCGCTGGTCGCCGGAACGGTCGCCGTCGGGGGCTGGACACCGGGCGGGCGGCCCGCACGACACGGCGGAGCGCTCCAGCCCCTGCTGCGGGCCTGCGAGGCGGATCTGCGGCGGCAGCACCCACAGGCGCCGGCCTTCCGCCTGGCCGTGGAGAAACACGATTCCGTCTCGAACGAGGTCGGTGTGGACGGCCATCATCTCCGCTGGCAGCTCAGCGGCACCCTGACCACGCTGGGCGACGGCGAGCGCTTCGTGTTCGACTGCGACCTCGATCAGGCGGGCGCGGCGGTGGGCGTCACGTTCTCCCACGCGTCCGTGTGGTGGACGCCGCCCCCGGACTGACGCGCCCTCAGCCCGGCTGCGACAGCCTTACGAGTTCCGTGCCGAGTTCGGCGGTCACGGCCTTGATGCCGCCCCCGGACGCGATGGGCGGGCCGAAGCGCACCACCCAGCGCTTGCCGCTGCGGTGGATGCCCGCCGGGAGGATCGGCGCGCGGCCCTTCGCGGCGATGAGCGCGACGCCGCCGTGCAACTCGGTGCCGCCGCGGGTGCCCCCTGGAAAGATGCCGACGGTTCCGTTGTCCTTGAGCACCCGCACGGCGGTGCGGATGGCCGCCACGTCGTTGCCGCTGCGGTCCACCGGGAACGACCCACCGGTACGGATGATCCAGCCGATGACCGGCAGGAACAGCTCCTTTTTCGCCATGTACTGCAGGAACCGGCCACGCGGCAGGGCGCGGGCGACCAGGAAGGGATCGAGGCCGCTGACGTGGTTCGCGGCGACCACCAGGGGCGTGCCGGGCGGCGGGACGTGCTCTACGCCCTGCGCGTCGAGGCGCATGCCGCTCAGGAGCACCGGCAGGTTCGTGACCGCCAGCACGAAGGCGTACATGCGCGGATCGACGGTCGGGGCGCGTTCCAGGGCGGCCTGGGCAGGATCGGGGCGCCGGACGTCGCTCATACCGTGCAGGATACGCCCAAAGCGTCCCAGCACACGGTCCGTATGGCGCCCCGGCGTACGCTCGAGGTATGAACCTCAGCGTGATCGGGGCGGCCGGTGGCGTGGGCCGGCGGGTGGCAGCGCAGGCCGCACGGGCGGGGCACACGGTGCGGGCCCTGGTCCGCAGCGCCGAGCAGGCGGACATGGTGTCGCTGCTGGGGGCCACGCCGGTGCGGGGTGACCTGGCCGGCGAGTGGGACGCGGTGCTGGACGGCGCGGACGCGGTCGTGTGGGCGGCGGGGGCGGGCGCCAGCGGGAATTTCCAGGCGATCGACGGCGACGCCCTGGTGCGCGTGGTCGACACCCTGCTGACGCGCGGACCGAGGCGCCTGATCGTCGTGAGTTCGATGGGCGTGGACCGGCCCGAGCAGATGCCGCCCTTCCTGTCGGCGGTGCTGCGGGTCAAGGCGCGCTCCGACGCGCACGTGCAGGCGAGCGCGCTGGACTGGACGGTCGTACGCCCGGCCGGCCTGAACGACGCGCCCGGCACGGGGCTGGTGCACATCGCCCCCACCACCCCGCGCGGCACCATCGCGCGGGACGACGTGGCGGCCGTGGTGCTGGCGTGCGTGGCGGACCCGCGCACGGTGGGGCAGACCTTCGAGGTCGTGCAGGGCACGCAGGCCATTTCGGACGCGCTGGCGGGCCTGACCGGATAGGTCCTAGCCGTCGTCCTCGTCTTCATCGTCGTCCTCGCCGCCGTCGTTGGCCCACTCGCCGGCCAGGACGGCGCGCACGGCGTCCAGGCGCTCGCGGCACGCGGCGTAGGCCACGCGCGCTTCTTCCAGCAGCGGCAGCACGCGGTCGAGATCGGCCTCGCCGCTCTCCAGTTCCGACGCGATGCGGGCCAGGGTGGCGTAGGCGTCGCGGTACGAGGTGACGGCGTCGGGGCTCACGCGCCCATGCTACGCGTGGGCTTGCCGGGCACCCGGGCCGGGCACACAATGGACCCACGGTTCCCGGAGGTTCCATGCGCGTATCCCTGAGTCCGGTTCGCTCCCTTCTCGTGGCCGCGCTGCTTGCCGGTCCGGCCGTCGCCGGTGGTGGGGCCGGACTCGCGCCGCCGTTCAGTCCCGATCCGGTCCTGGCAGTTGCGGCGGGCACGGATGGTCAGGGCCGGCCGGTGGTCGCGTGGATCGCGCGCGAGGCGGGGCTGGAGCACCTGCACGCCGCGCGGCTCCAGGGCGGCGGGTGGCAGGATCTGGGCGGCGTGCTGAACGAGAAGGCCCGCTCGAACGCCGCGAAGCCCACGGTGCACCCCGGCCCGGACGGCAGCGTGTGGCTGGCGTGGGAGGAGGGCAGCGGCGCAGCGCACATCGACTCGTACGTGATGTCGAACCTCACGCCGGGCGGCTGGACCGCGCCCGGGCCGTACGCGCTGCGCCGCAACCTGTCGGACGCGGGACGATCGCGCTCGTTCGCGGCCGGAGGCGGGGACCGGCCGCTGGTCGGCTGGACCGACATCGGCACGCTGATCCGCACGTACCCGAGCGTGGTGTCGCTGCGGATCTGGCGCGGCGCCGGGTGGCAGGTCACGCCGTACGTGAACCTCGATCCGCGCACGCCAGCGTTCATGCCCAGCGTCGCGCAGGCGGGGTCGCGCGTGCTCCTCGCGTACGTGGAGGGCGCGACCACGCAGTCCGACCTGTGGGTGCGCGCGTGGGACGGCCGGGCGTGGCACACCCTGGGAGATCGGCTGAACGTCCGCCCGCGCACGTACATCTTCCTGCCGCAGCTGCGGATCGACCCGGCCGGGCGTCCGGTGGTCGCGTGGCTGGAAGACCGCCAGGGCGTGGACACCCTGTACGTGTCGCGCTGGGACGGCCGCGCGTGGCGACGGCTGGGCGGGCCGGTCAGCGCGCCGGGCCGGCTGGCGTCGTCGGTATCGCTGGGCTTCGACCCACAGGGCCGCGCTGTGGTCGCGTGGAACGAGGGGCCGGACGGGGCGCGGACGGTCAGGGCCGCCCGCTGGAATGACAGTCACTGGTCGCCGCTGGGCGGGGCGCTGAACGCCGACCCACACGCGGACACCGACCACGCCTCGCTGGCGGCCGGGCCGCTGGGCGTGCTGGTCGCGTGGCGCGAGTTCGGGCGCGGGCACTGGCGCCTGCAGGTGCGGCGGCTGGAGTGACGGCGGGCTACGCTGGGGCATGCCGGGCGCTGCCGACCACCTCCACTTCGACCTGACCACCCTGCCGCAGGCCGCGCGCTACAAGCTCGTGACCGGGATCGTGGTGCCGCGCCCCATCGCGTGGGTGAGCACGCTGGACGCGGCCGGGCACGTGAATCTGGCGCCCTACTCGTTCTTCAACGTGATGGGCTCCGATCCGCCCGTCGTGGCCTTCGCGCCCGGTGACCGGTCAGACGGCACGCCCAAGGACACCGCGCGCAACATCCCGCCCGGCGGTGAGTTCACCGTGAACCTCGTGAGCCGCGAGCTGGCCGAGGCCATGAACGCCACCGCCACCGACTTCCCCGCGCATCTGGGCGAGCCGCAGCAGCTCGGCATCCCGCTGGAGCCGGGCGTCAGTGTCCGGACGCCGCGCGTCCAGGGCAGTCCAGCCGCCCTGGAATGCCGCGAGGTCCAGACGGTCGTGATCGGCGCCACGCGCATCATCCTGGGCGAGGTGATCGGTGTGAGTGTCCGCGCCGACGCCGTGCTGGACGCCGGGAAGCACTACCTGGACACCGCTGCCCTCGACCTGATCGGCCGCATGGGCGGACGCGGCGGGTACGCGACCACCCGCGACGCCTTCACCATCGACCGCGTCACGTACGAGCAGTGGCAGGCCCGCACGGCAGCGCCGGACGCGGAGTGAGGCTGGCCGGCCGGTCCAGCTAGACCGGGGCGCCCCCGGCTTTCGCCAGCGCACCCTCTGCCCAGATGTAGCGCGCGGCCAGCGTGCGGTACGGACTCCACAGTTCCAGCACCTCGTCGGGCCGCACGTTCGGGTGCAGCCGCGCTACGCCCTGGCGCAGGGCCAGGTCGCCCATGCTGAACACGTCCGGGCGGGCCAGGGCAAACATCAGGAACATCTCCACGGTCCAGCGGCCGATGCCCGGCAGGGGGACCAGCGCGGCGATCACGGCCTCGTCGTCCAGCGTGGCCAGATGGTCGAAGTCCACCGTGCCCGCCTGCCGGGCCGCCGCGATGGCCTGCACGGTCCGCACCTTTGCCCACGACAGGCCAACGCCGCGCAGCGTCTCGCCGGGCGTGTTCAGCAGCGTGACCTCGTCGATGGTGCCCAGCGTGTCCAGCAGCCGCGCGTAGATGCTCGCCGCGGCCTTCACGCTGAGCTGCTGCCCCGTCACCGAGCGGATCAGCGTGCCGAAGGGATCGGGGGTGGGCGCAAGCACGCTCAGGTCACCGACCCGCGCGATCACGTCCTGCATGACCGGGTCGCGGGACAGGTGGGCAGTCGCGTCGGCGTGGTGGAGCAGGGGAGTGGTGGGCCGGGTCATGGCCGCCATTCAACGCCCCGGGGGGGCCGGTTCGCTACCCGCGTGTTGCCATTCCCGGCGTCGGGGCGACTCCGGCCGTCAGGATGGGGCCGGCCACCGCTCGACGGGCTCGTCCCGGACAGGCCTGCGAAGCGGCGAGTACGGCCGCCGCCAGCACGTCGTCCGCATCCCTGTCCTGCGGAATGCAATTTTCGACAGAGGTCTTTATGTTGAGCTTCCCGAAAGGCTCCGAGCTTCATGTGAATGTCTTGTTTTGCACATCGCGCCAAAGAATTAGATTGAAAGGTTCAACATAAAGCCGCTTATTGCGCGGTCATTTGCGAGGGTGGGCGAATGTTGAGCGCTCTGGCCGACGTTGGTGCCGAGTGGACCCGCCAGTCGGCCTTTGCGCTTAGCACCACTCCGGAACGGAGTCTGTGCAATTCCCGCCACGAGGACCCGTACCAAGTGTGGAAAGATCGACGTTTGCAATCGATTTCACCTGCCGAAATTCACATTCATTCACATAGTTGACCTCTCGTTGCGGCTATGAACGTATGAAAAACGTCACTCCTGTGCCAAATGCACCACAGTTGCCTGCAAATGTGAGACTCCAGCAAGAGAAGATGCGTACCATGAATTCACCGTCGCCCTCCGAGCACCACCGAGACGATCTGCTCAGAACGCCCCGCCTGGGCGTGTCCACGACACGTCCGCCCGCCCGACCTCCGAGGTGAACCATGAAGAAACTCCTGACCCTGGCCGCTGCCCTGCTTCTCGCCCAGTCCGCGCAGGCCGCGTCCACCACCAGCACTGTCACGGTCACCGCCACGGTGCAGAGCGCGTGCACGCTCTCGGGCGGCAGCTCCTCGGGCGGGGACACCACCGCGGACTTCGGCACCTACAACGCCGCGCTCGGCAGCACGGCCGTGACGGCCGGCGCCAGCGTCGTGTCGGTCAACTGCACCCTGGGCACGCTGTACACCGCCAAGCTCGGCGCCGGCCAGCACGACCTCGCCGGCCAGCGGCGCCTCGAGAACCAGGGCACGGCCGGCAACTTCCTGAACTACAGCGTCGGCCTGGTGGACGCCGGCGGTCTGCTCAACTCGGTGATCGGCGTGGCGCTGCCCTTCGTGGGCCTCGGGCTGCCCGCGCCGCTGGTCATCCAGGGCTCCATCCCCAGCGGTCAGAACCCCCTGATCGGCACGTACCGGGACCAGCTGACCCTGACCATCGCGTACTGACCGCATTGCGGCGGGCGGCCGCGACGCCGAGCGCATGGAGCGCCGCGCGCCGCCCAGGAGACCCGCCATGAAGTTGCTGACGACCCTCTTCTTCCTCTGCCTGGGCCTGTGGGCGCCGCCGGTGCTGGCGGCGCCCAGCCTGGGCATTTCGCCTTTGATGCTGCACATCACGCCGCGCGACAAGGCGGCGACCCTGACCCTCACGAACGGCGGCGACCAGCCGATCACGCTGACTGTGCGCGTGCTGCGCTGGACGCAGGCGCAGGGCGAAGACGTGCTCCAGCCCACCACCGACGTCGTCGCGGCACCGGCCAGCGTGACCCTGCGCCCCGGCGCGCACCAGGTCGTCCGCCTCGCGAACCTCGCCCTGCCCTCCGGCGCAGAGACCGCGTACCGAGTGCTGGTCACCCAGGTGCCGTCCTCGGACGCGCCGGGCGTCCGCACCCTGCTGCAACTGAGCGTGCCGCTGTTCGAGGGCCTGTTGCAGGGCGCGCCGCGCCTGACGGTCACGCGCGATGGCGATCGGCTCGTGCTGACCAACAGCGGCGACGTGCACGCGCGGCTCACGCGCGTGGACTACCGGGACGACGCCGGCTGGCACACCCTGGCCGGCCTGACCTATCTGCTGCCCGGCCAGTCCCGCGCGTTCACGGCCCCCGGCAGTCTGGACCTGAGGTACTCCAGTGACGACAGCCCGCAGCCGGTCATCCTTCCCGCGCGCTAGCGTCCTGCGCCTGCGCCGGGTGGTCGTCACCACCGCCCTGCTGATCCTGTCCGGTGCCCAGATGCAGGACTCGCCGCTGCGCCTGATCACGGCCGTGCCGACCTTCGGCGACGTGCCGGACGCGGCCCCGCCGGAGCTGCTGACCGCCGTGCCGCCCCTGACGGAGTCTGCGCCGGCCCCCCTCGCACTCGACCTCGTGACGACCGCGCCGCCGCTGACCGCCTACAGCGCCGCGCCCACGGCCGGAGGCGAGGCGTGCGCGGCGCTGCCGGCGCTGGCCCCCACCCCCGTGCAGGTGGTGCTGCCCCGCTCCAGCGGCGACGCGGTCATCAAGGTGGATGACGAGGGTCGCGTCTATCTCCGCAGTGAGGACGCCGGTCCGCTGGGTCTGCCCAGTACGTGCCGCGCGCCCGAGTACCAGCTCGTCACGTGGCCCGCGACCTTCGATCCGCAGAACCTGATCCTGACCGTCACGCCGCCGGCCGACCACTACGGCCAGCGCGCCGAGAACGCCGCCGTGCCCTCGCCGCGGGTGTCTGCCGCCACGGTGGGGGTGCAGGCGGCGCTGTCGTCTGACGCGGCCGCGCCGCTGCGGGCCGCTGTAGCCGTCCAGGCCGACGCGCAGACTGGCCCGGTGGGCGCGACCGTTGCCGTGGAGGGCGAGGTGCACACCACACCCGGCGCGGCCCGGACGGTGGCCGGCCGCGCCGCCGTGAGCGCCGCGTACTTGACGGTACAGGACGGCGACCTGAACCTGCAGGCCGGACTCGTGAACGTGGCCCGGCCCCTGCTGGGCGTCGCCATCGGCCGCGCGCCCGCCGGCCCGCTGGCCCGGCCGCTGCGCGTCCAGACGGCCATCGGCGGTCCGTACACCCTGCGCTTCGGACCGCGCGTGCTGCGCCAGGGCTACCTGGAGCCCGGCATCACCGAACTCGACGGCCTGGGCCTGCCCGGCGGCGAGTACGTCCTGACCCTGACCATCGACGAGGCCGGCGTGCGGCGCGTCCAGGAATTGCCCTACGCCGCGCCCGGCGAGGTGGCCGTGGGCGACGTGTCGTACCAGGTGGCGGTCGGCGTCCGGCCCGCCCGCACGTCCGTCGCCACCGGCCAGACGCTGCCCCGGCAGGACGTCCGCCCCGCCGCCGACGCCACGGTCCGCTACCAGGTCACCCCGGACGCCGCCGTGCGCGCCCGCGCGTCGCTGGGCCCGGACCCGGAGATCGCGCTGGGCGCCAGCGTGACGCCCACGCCCACCAGCCAGGCCCTGCTGGAAGCCCGCGTGCGCCGCGACAGCGGGGCCGGCACGACCACCCTGGACTCGGCGGCGGTGCTGAGCGCGCAGGCCGAGTGGGGCACGTGGTCGACCGGGGTCGGCATCGGCTACGCGCAGGCCGACGGTGGCAGCGGCGCCGCAAGCATGAACGTGAACTTCGGCGCGACCGTGCAGGGCGTGACCGTGCAGGCGGGCAGCGGCATCCAGAACGGGCAGCCCTACGGCACGCTGGGCGTGGGCGGCACCTTCAGCGCCGGCACCTACGACGTGCATGGCCGCGCGTCGCCGGGCCGGGCCCGCGTGGACGTCAGCCTGAACCTACGCCCCGGCGAGGGCTGGCAGGTGCTGGGCGGCGTGATCGGCGGGCAGCCGCAGCTCGCCGCGCGGCGGGACCTGGACCTGCGCGCGTGGGCCGAGCAGCGCCAGCTGCCGCCGGTGCAGGGCAGCGTGACCGCCCGCGTCCTTCCCACCCCTGGCGTGACGCTGGATGTCGGCGGGCCGGTGACTGCCAGCGCCGCCGTGTCCCTGGCACCCGGCGGCGCGGCGCCCACCGTGAATGTGGCGGTGGGCGCCCGCTGGGGCGTGGTGGCCGGCGCCGGCGCGCTGGTCTCGCCGATCCCTGGCCGCCTGCTGGCCGTGCGCGTCGGGGTGCCGGGCGTGCGCGTGGGCGCGGGCGGCTACAGCGCGTGGACCGGCCCGGAAGGACAGGCGGTGCTCAGTGTGGGCGGCGTCGAGGTGGGCGGCGCCGTGACCGTGGAGGTCGACGAGCGCACCCTGCCGATCAGCGCGTCCCTCAGCCGCCTGAACATGCGCGTCAGCGGGGACGGCCGCGCCCTGGCGTGGCTCGCGGACTTCACGCCGTACCTGGAACGCAACGCCCTGCGCCGCCTGACCGGCCGCACCTTCCCGCCGGGCACCCACGCCCGCGCGGGCGACGGCGAGAGTCAGGTCAGCGCTGCGGGCTACTTCGCGCTGCCCGCCCAGCCCGGAGACGTCGTCACCGTCACGTGGCCCGGCGGGACCTGCGCCGCCACCTACAGCCTCGCCGAGGAGTTGCCATGCCGCTGAACCCACTGAAGACAGGCGCACGCCGCCACGCTGCTTTCCTGCTGCTGCTGTGCGCGGTGGGCGGGGCCGGCGCGTCGCAGTGCACCCTCCAGAGCCCGGATCTGAACCTCGGCACGTACACCACGCCGTCGACCCTGGACACCCTGGCGGGCGGCCGCGTGACCGTGGCGTGCATCAAGACGCTCGGAGACGCCCTGGGCCTGGACCTGCTGCTGACGTTCACCGTCAGCGTGGACGGCACGGCCAGCGCCGCCACGCCCCGGACGCTCGGCGGGCCGTCCGGCTCGACCCTGGCGTACCTCCTCACGACCGTGCCGCCCGCCGGCACCGGCAAGGTCTGGGGCACCGGCGCCGGCGGCACCGAGGTGATGACGGGTCAGGCCCTGCTGCCCGCCGTGCTGTCGCTCGTCTCGGCGCAGCCGGTCGCGGTGCCCCTGCTGTACCAGGCGCGCATTCCGGCGGGGCAGACCGTGCGGGCCGGCGCGTACACCGGCACCCTGACGGTCACCCTGAACTTCTGACGTCTGCGGTCACAGGTTCCAGCCGCCCGCAACCTCCAGTTCCTGCCCGGTCAGATAGTCGCTGGCCCGCACGAAGCCCAGCGCGGCGTCCACGAGTTCATCCACCGTGCCGGCCCGCCCTGCCGGGATCTCGCGCAGCGGCTGGCTCACGCTGGTCTCGATCACGCCGGGCGACACCACGTTCACGCTGACTCCGCTGCCGGCCAGCACCACCGCCAGCGCGCGGCTCAGGTGCAGCACGCCCGCCTTGGCGACCACGTACGGCACGATGCCCGGCCGCGCCAGGATGTTGCGCGCGCCCGCGTACCCCAGGTTCACGATCCGGCCGTAGCCCGCCGCGCGCATCACGCCCGCCGCTTCCTGACATGTGGCGAAGGTCGAGGTGAGGTTGCTGCCCAGCATGTCCGCCCACTCGGCGTCCGTGGTCTCCAGCAGGGGCCGGTGCACGTAGTTGCCCACGTTGTTCACCAGCACGCCCAGCGGCGCGCCCGGAAACGCCGCGTGCGCGTCCTGCACCAGCCGCCGCGCCTGCACCGGGTCGGTCACGTCCGCGCGCAGGGTCACGGCCTGCACGCCCGCGTCCTGGCACTGCCGCGCCGTGTCCTCCGCGTCCGGGGCGCTGCTGCGGTAGTGCACGGCCACGTGGCAGCCCTCGCGCGCCAGGGCCACCGCCAGAGCCCGCCCGATGCCGCGCGACGCGCCGGTGACGAGCGCCGTGCGCCCCGCCGCGCCCGTCACCCGTCCTCGCGTTTCAGCGCCAGGTCCACCAGCGTCCGCGTGACCGTGTTCAGCGGATAGTCCAGGGCACTGTGCAGCGGCACCCACGCCCACTCCTCGATCTCCTCGTTCGGCGTGACCACGTGCCCGGACGTGGACGCGAAGTAGTCCACCAGCAGCAGATGAGCGTCCGTGTGGAACTCCGGCGACAGCACCGACTCCTGGGTCTGCGCGTACAGCACGTCGTGCAGCTCCAGGCCCACCTCCTCCCGGAATTCACGCGTCACGGCCGACAGCAGGCTCTCGCCCCACTCGACCTTGCCGCCCGGCACGCCCCACAGCCCCCGCCACTTGGTGGTGCGGACGAGCAGCACCCGGCCATCCGCGCCCCACACCAGCGCTCCTACGCACACCACCGGCCTCTGCATGCCCGGCAGCGTAGCGTGGGAGCACGCGGGCGTTCAGCGTCCGCGCCTACGCATCACCCGCCGCTCCAGCGCCGTGATCAGCGAGTACACCAGCACGCCGAACAGGATCAGCAGGGTGATCGCGGCGAACTGCGTGGCCTTGTCCGCGTAGTTGGCGGCGCGCTGCACCTGGAAGCCGAGCCCCTGATGGTTCGGATCGACGAACTCCCACACCACGGCTCCGATCAGGGCCAGACTCGCAGCCAGTCGCAGCCCGCCCAGCAGCACCGGCAGCGCGCCCGGCAGTTCCAGATGGGTGAGGCGCTGCATGGCGGTCGCGCGTAAGGAACTGAAGACCTCGTGGTAGGCGCGGTCGACCTCGCGCACCCCAACCAGGGTGGACACGATGATTGGATACAGCGCGCTCAGGGCGGACACCAGGACGGCGGGCAGGTAGCCATAGCCGACCCAGGACACGAGCAGTGGGGCCAGCACCACGATGGGCGTGCTCTGCGACGCGACCAGATACGGACTGACGAACCGTTCGAGCGGGCGGTACTTCGCCAGCGGGTAGCCGATCAGCAGGCCCAGGACACCGCCCAGCAAGGTGCCCAGCAGCGCGGTCGAGACGGTCGTCCAGAGCGACAGGGCAAGCGACGCTCGGCTGGCGATGAGCTTGTCCCAGACTGCCGACGGCAGCGGCAGCAGGTACGGTGCATTCAACTTTGCGGCCGCCACCTCCCACACGGTCAGGCCCAGCGCGATCGCCAGCAGCGGCAACAGCCGCGACCGGCTGAACGGTTCTCTGCCCTCCACGCGCAGCCGGGTGGAGTCGCCCGCGCCCAGCACGGCGCGCAGGTGCGCCTCCATGCCGTCGGTGTACGCGCTCACGCGGCCCTCGCCGCGCGTGTCGAGGATCTCCACGATCTTGCCGCCGCGCAGCACGGCCACCCGGTCGGCCAGCCACACGGCCTCGCGGATGGAGTGCGTGACGAGGACCGTGGTGCGCCCGGTCTTCTCGTGCAGGTGGCGCAGTTCGGCGTTGAAGCGTTCGCGCACCAGGGCGTCCAGGGCGGCGAAGGGCTCGTCGAGCAGCAGCACGTCGCCGCTCTGGGCCAGCGCGCGGGCCAGGGCGATGCGGGCGCGCATGCCGCCGGAGAGCTGCGCGGGGTAGTAGTCCGCGTAGGCCTCCATGCCGACCAGGTGCAGCGCCTCGCGGGCGTCCAGGCCGCCGCCGGCACCCAGCACGGCCGGGAGCTGCACGTTGCGCAGCGCGGTGCGCCATGGCAGCAGCCGGTAGTCCTGGAACACCAGCGCGGGCGCGGACTGCACCCGCACGCTGCCGGACACGGGCCGCAGCAGCCCCGCGATCACGCGCAGCACGGTGCTCTTGCCGCCGCCCGACGGGCCGATCAGGGCCAGGAACTCGCCCCGACGCACGTCCACGCTCACGCCGTCGAGGATGGTCTCGCCGCCCAGGCGCACCGTGACGTCCCGCAGTTCGATGGGTGCGTCCACTGCGGCGGGCGGGGCGCCGGCCGTCATGGCTGCGCCGCCGGGCGCGGGCGGCCCACCGTGTTCACCAGGACCACGCCGGCGACCGCCACCGCGCCGCCCAGCAGAGAGATCACGTGCGGCACCTCGCCCAGCCACAGCCACGCGATCAGGATGGCGAACACCGGCGAGACGTACAGGAACGACGTGGTCGCGCTCGGCCCGACCCGCGACAGGGCGAAGGTCCACGTGAGGTACGCCAGGGCCGCCGGGAACAGCCCGATGTAGATCACGGCCAGGTGCGCGCCCAGCGGCGCGGCGCGCAGCTCTCCCGCGAAGCCCGGCAGGAACACCAGCATGGGCACCGTGCCCAGGATCAGCGACCACACCGTGAAGTGCAGCGGGTTGATCTCACGCAGCACTGACTTCTGGAACACGAAGTACAGCGACGTGAACAGCGCCGCCGCCAGTATCAGCAGGGCGCCCTGCGTGAAGTTCACACCCTGGCCGCTGCCCAGCACGATCAGGGTCACGCCGGCCAGGCTGACCAGGGTGCCCAGCCAGCCCAGCGCGTTCAGCCGCTCGCCGGCGAAGCGCGTGGCGAGCAGCGCCGTGATCACCGGCCCGGCCGCGATGATCAGGCTGGCGGTGCCGGCCGGGACGCTGGTCTCGCCGTAGTTCAGGCACACGTGGTACAGCGTGATGCCGGAGAAACTCAGCAGCGCGATCCGCCACAGCAGCCGCGCGGGCGGCAGCGGAATGCGCGCGATCACGGCGTACGCGCCCAGCGCCGCGGCGGCCACCAGGAAGCGGTACAGGGTCAGGTGCCCGGGGGTGAAGGCCGCCAGCCCTGCCCGGATGCCCGCGAAGGCCGACGCCCAGAACGCGATGGTCACCAGAATTGCCCCCAGCGACAGCGGATCGAGGCGGCCGGGAACGGGGCGGAGGGTGGAGGAGGTCGTGCTCACCTTGTCAGCCTAGAGCACCGTGCGCGGGACGTGCCGCCTGCCGCGCTCCCCCAGTACCCCGGTCCCTCCACTGCCGCCGTGCCTCAACTTCACCGCAAGGGGCGCCACACCCGCGCCGGCCACGGGAGCGCGAGCATGCGGGCGCCCACACCGACGCACCACCCCGGCCGCCCCCACGGGCCGCCACTGGAGGCACCCCGCATGGGAGAAGGCAAGCCGCAGACCGTCAGCACCCCCGAGACCATGGCCACCCACACCGGCAGCGACACCGCGACGCACGGCGCGAACACCAATCTGGACGCCAACACCCAGGGCGGTCCGCAGAGCGGCGCGGACCGCTCGGCCACCCACGAGGTCGAGCGTCAGCACGAACCGGCCGACGAGCCCGGTTGAGCGCGGCTGGAGGGCGTGCGCGGCGCGCGCCGGGCGAACCGAGTTTAGGCACGGTTGGCCAAGGCTTCACCTCGCCCATGAGGAGCGCGCCTACACTGCCTTGCACGGAGGAACGAAGATGACCAACAACCAGACGGGCATGGATCAGACACGCATGATGACGGGCGCGGCGGGTGGCGCGCTCGTCCTGATGGGGCTGCGTAAGCGCGGCGTGCTGGGCCTGGGCCTCGCCGCGGTCGGCGGGTACCTCGCGTACCGCGCCGCGACCGGCCACGACCCCGTGATGGCCGCCGCCGGGCTGGGCGGGTCCGGCACGTCGTCCAAGCCGATCTTCGTCGAGCACAGCGTCGTGATCGACCGCACGCCGCAGCAGGTCTACGACTACTGGCGCAAGCTGGAGAACCTGCCGCGCATCATGAGCCACCTCGAGAGCGTCACGGAACTGGACACCAAGCGCAGCCGCTGGGTCGCCAAGGCCCCGCTGGGCACGCACGTGGAGTGGGAAGCGGAGATCGTGAACGACAAGCCCGGCCAGCGCATCGGGTGGCACTCGCTGCCCGGCGCGACCGTGGACAACGCGGGCAGCGTGCAGTTCGAGGAACTCCCGAACGGCCACACACGCGTGCATGTGGCCCTGTCGTACCGTCCGCCCGCCGGCCCGCTCGGCGCGGCCGTGGCGAAACTGTTCGGCGAGGAACCCAGCCAGCAGATCGCCGAGGACCTGCAGAAGTTCAAGGCGAGCTTCGAGGGCATGGGCACACCGGCCTGATCTCAGTTCCGGTGTGGCGGCTCCACTCCGTGAGGTGGAGCCGCCGTGCTGTGGCCTTGGGTGCGGGACGCGCGGCCCGCTCCTGCGGACTACGCTGGGGCCATGACCGCCGTGAAGATCACCCAGGTGCAGCACCAGCAGCGCCGCCCCCGGCCCTTCCTGGACCTGGCGGGATTCTTCCTGTTCTTCGGGATCTCCGGCGTGGACCAGGGCCGCGAGGAGCGCATGCGGCGGCGCTTCGAGGCCGAGACCTTCACGCACCGCGTCACGGCGCACGTGGCGCCCGCGCTGCCGCCGGGCCGCTACCGCCTGGAGGGCCTGCCGGACGAGGTCGCGCGGCGCCCGTGGGTGGTCGAGCGGGCCGGGCTCGCCGTCGCCACCCTCAGCGACGACAGCTGGGCGGCCTTCCAGACGTGGCAGCGGGGCGGCCAGCTGGGCGTGCGCGCTGTTCCGGCCCCGGAGTCCTGAGCGGCTCCCCGGTCGTCCTGACTGTGATCCTCCCCAGGGTGGATCGCCCGCACCGTGTGGGGTAGAGTGGGGGGCTGACCGCGCCACCCCGAGCGCGTGCCCACGGAGGAAACGAGTATGGCGGAACGAGACATTGACAAGCTGCTGGCCATGACGGACAGCAAGTACCGGCTGAGCGTCGTGACGGCCAAACGCGCCCTGCAGCTGCGCAGCGGCGCGCCCAGCGTGCTGCCCACCGAGCAGCGCGTGCGCACCCGCAACCTGGTCACGCAGGCCATGCGTGAACTCGCGACCGGCAAGCTCACGGTCGGTACCGAGCTGATGGACGAGCAGCGGTTCCACCAGGACTACGTGCGCCAGCGCCAGGCCCAGCTGCAGGCGCAGCTGAACGCCGAACGCGAACGCGAGCGCGACTGACCGCACACGCAGCGGGGCGGGCCGGGCAGCACTGTCCGGCCCGTTCTCGTTGACGGCCTGCGGCGTCTATCCTGGGCCGCATGCTGACCGCCTTCGCCGTGCTGCTGTGTGTCACGGCCGTCCTCGCGTACCTCAACGAGCGCCTGCTGAAGCTGCCCACTACGGTCGGCGTGACGCTGTCCGGCGCGCTGGCCAGCGCCGCGCTGATCGGCCTGGACGCCCTGGGCCTGATCCCCGGCGTGCGGCACTGGGCGGCCACGCTGCTCCAGACGCTGAACTTCACCGAGTTCGTGCTGAACGGCATCCTGAGCCTGCTGCTGTTCGCCGGGTCGCTCAGCCTGGACGCCGCGCAGATGCTGCGCCAGCGCGGCAGCATCCTGCTGCTGGCGTTCCTCAGCACACTGATCAGCACGTTCCTGATCGGTTTCGCCGCGTACGGCCTGTTCCGGGTGCTGGGCCTGGACGTGCCGCTGCTGTGGGCGCTGCTGTTCGGCGCGCTGATCAGCCCGACGGACCCGGTCGCGGTGCTCGACCTGCTGAAGCGCGCCAGGGTGCCGGCCCGGATCGAGACGCTGATCGCCGGGGAGAGCCTGTTCAACGACGGCGTGGGCGTGGTGATCTTCCTGGTGGTCGCGGCGGTCGCCGGCATCGGGCCGCACGGCACCCACCAGGACGTGACGGTCCTGAGCGTGCTGGGCCTGTTCGTGCGCGAGGCGCTGGGCGGCCTGCTGTTCGGCGCGCTGCTGGGCGGCCTGGGCGCCGCGATGGTGCGGACCATCGACCAGCGCGCGGTCGAGGTGCTGATCACGCTGGCGCTGGTCGTCGGCGGGTACGTGGCCGCCGCCGCCCTGGGCACCAGCGGCCCCCTGGCGATGGTCGTGGCCGGCCTGGTGATGTCCGCCGCGAAGCGCCGCGTCTTCAGCGAGGAAGCGCGGCACCACGTGGAGGGCTTCTGGGAGACCGTGGATCAGGTGCTGAACATCGTGCTGTTCGCCTTCATCGGCCTGGACGTGCTGCTCACACGGCCCAGCACGGCGCAGGTCGTGGCGAGCGTGCTGATGGTCGGGGTGGCGCTCGCCGCGCGCTATGTCAGCGTGGCCCTGCCCTTCGCGCTGGTGCGGGCGCGCGAGGGGTACGGCGCGTACACCGTGCGGCTGCTCACGTGGGGCGGCCTGCGCGGCGGCATCGCCATCAGCCTCGCGCTGGGCCTGCCGGACAGCCCGTACCGCCCGCTGTTGCTGACTGCCACGTACGCCGTCGTGCTGTTCACCATCGCCGTGCAGGGGCTGACCATCCTGCCGCTGGTGCGCCGCGCGTCGGACGCGACGCCGGCCGAGAGTAAAGGGCAGAGGGCCGAGAGCCAGGATCACTAGCTCCCGGCCCTCTGGCCCCCTCTGCGGGCTTACTTCTCGACGAGATACGCCTTCTCGATCACGTCGGGCGTGCCGGGCATGCCGGGCTGGATGCGCGTCAGGCGCGGCAGGACGTCCAGGCCCTCGACGACCCGGCCGAAGATCGTGTGGCGGCCGTCCAGGTGCGGGGTGTCCACGAAGGTGATGAAGAACTGCGAGCCGTTCGTGGCGGGGCCACGGTTGGCCATGCTCAGCACGCCCGCGCCGCGGTGGCGGTGCGAGGACCCGAACTCGTCCTCGAAGTCGTAGCCGGGGCCGCCCGCGCCGGTGCCCGAGGGATCGCCCGACTGCGCCATGAAGCCGTCGATCACGCGGTGGAACTTGATGCCGTCGTAGTAGTGGTGGCGCAGCAGGTACGCGAACGAGTTCACCGTGACGGGCGCGTCGTCGGGGTACAGCTCCACCACGAGGCGGCCCTTGCTGGTCTCCAGCACGGCGCGGTACTGCTTGCCGGGTTCGATTCCGTCGCCCAGTTCCGGGGCGCTGCTGAACTTTGTCTTGCGCTCCGCGCTGAGTTCGGGCGTGGCGTGAAAGCCGTCTGCGGTGTACGTGTCGGACGTCATGGCTGGCATTCTACGGGCCGGAACGTGAGGGCATGCGGGGAGCGGAGCGGACGCTTCTTCAGAGGACCCACTCGCCCGCGCGCATCAGCGGCTCGCGCTCGCCGCCGGCGGTGATGCCGTCCACGTCCGTGTCGGGCGTGCCGATCATCCAGTCCACGTGGATCAGCGAGTCGTTGCCGCCTGCCGCCGCCAGGGTGGCCTCGTCCTCGCCGCCCACGACGTTGGTGGGGTAGCAGCGGCCCAGCGCGATGTGCGACGCAGCGTTCTCGTCGAACAGCGTGTTCAGGAACAGCGTGCCGGTGCGCGCGACCGGCGCCGAGGCCGGCACCAGCGCGATCTCGCCCAGGTGCGCGGCGCCCTCGTCCGTGGCGAGCAGGCGCTCCAGCGTGTCCTGCCCGCGCGCCGCGCTGACCTCCACCGCCCGGCCACCCTCGAAGCGCACGCGGATGCCCTCGACGAGCTGCCCACGCACGCTCAGCGGCTTGCTGGCCACCGCCCAGCCCTCCACGCGCTCCCGGTGCGGCGCGGTGAAGATCTCGTCGGTCGGCAGGTTCGGCACGCCCAGGATGCCGTTTCTGGCGACCTCGCCGCCGCCCATCCACACGTGGTTCTCTGCGAGGCCCACCGTCAGGTCAGTGCCCAGGCCCGAGCGCAGGTGGATCGCCGCGTACTGCCTGGCGTTCAGCACGTCGCCCAGACGCTTGAGCTGCCGCACGTGCGTGTCCCACGCGGCCACCGGGTCGGCCTGATCCACGCGCGTGACGGTGAAGATGTCGGCCCACAGGCGCTCCACGGCCTCGGTCTCGCCGAGCTCCGGGTACACCCGGGCGGCCCACGCCGGCGTGGCGATGGCCGCGACCGTCCAGTTCACGTGCATGCCGCCGATCGCCTCGGACACGGCCCGCAGGGCCTGGGCCTGCACCTTGCTGCGCGCCGCCACCCGCTCGGGGTTCACGCCGGCCAGCAGCGACGGGTCCTCGCCCACGATGGTGATCATGGCGTAGCCGTCCGCGACCATCGCCTCGCGCTCGCGCGCCACCCACTCCGGCAGGAAGGTCACGGCCTCATCGCTGCCGTCCTCGAACAGCGCCAGCGCCAGGTGCGGGTCGGTGTAGACCACACGCACGTCGGCCGCGCCGGCCCGGTACGCGGCGCGGGCGGTCAGGCGGGCGAGTTCCGTCGCCTCGACGGGCGCCGCGATGTGCACTTTGCCGCCGCGCGGCAGGTTCACGCCGGTGTGGATGAGCAACTCGGCGTAGCGGGCGAGCTTCGCTCCGAAGTCGCCCGGAGGAGCACTGTTCACAGTCGAATTGGTCATTGCCGTCACTCTAGCGGCCCGGCCCCGGCGGCGTCCGCCGTCCCGGGACTGTCCGTTCCGTCGGGCGTCACGCGCCAGTACACGCCCCGCTCGCGCGCCAGCACGCCGATGCCGACCATCTCGCGGCGCAGCGTGGAGACGTCCGGGTGCACTCCGCCCAGGATGGCGTTGACCTCGCGTTCCGGGTACATGCGGCCCGGCTCGAACCGCTGGCCCAGCTCGTGCATGACCACCACCTTCTTCTTCAGCTGCGCCGGAATGGTCGTGAGCCGGCCGCCCTGGAAGAACGACCGCAACACCCGCTCGCGGTAGGGATCGGCCGAGGGGAGCGTGGGCGTGGTCCCGCGGACCAGGCCCGCCAGCGTCGCGTCCAGCGCCGCGTGGTCCGGGCCGTGCAGGCGCGCGTGTCCGTGCTGCCGCGCAGTCATCAGCCCCACCTCGACAAGCTGTGACAGGTGGTGGCTGACGGTGGCGGGCGCGAGGTTCATCAGCCGCGCGAGCTCCTCCCCGGACAGCGGTTCGTGCCACGTCAGGCGCAGCAGGCTCAGGCGGGCCGGGTGCGACAGGGCGCGGAACACGGCCGCGCGGGCGTTCAGGTCGTCGCTCATGGCTGGCTCGCCGGAGGGTCAGGCCGTTCATGTCTTGCGGACAGCGCTGCGGACAGTTCCATACGATTCGATCCTCCTCGAATCAAGGTACAAGATTCGAAGATCATCGAACTCCGCCGAATGGCCTGCCCGCATGGCGCCCTGCCCCCGGCTCACGACGCCAGGAAGTCCACCTGCACGCCGCTCGCGTCGGCCAGCGACCGCGCTTCACGGAGCTGCGACTGCGCGGCCAGCCGCAGCGCCCGCTCCGGCCGCCGCCACAGCGCCTGCGCCACCCGGCTGGCGCGGCGCACCAGGATCGCCTCGCCCGGCTGCGCCAGCCCCACCGCCGCCATCAGTGCCTGCGCGCTCGGCGGCACCTCCGACTCCAGATCCAGCGCCACCAGCGCCGTCACCCGCTCCGACGCCCGGCGCAGACTGACCCGCGCCTCAGCCCAGCCCGGCCGGTGCTCGATCAGCACGTCCGCCTGCACCCCCGGCACGCTGCCCCCGCCACCGCGCCGCGCCTCGTTCGCCAGTTCGTGCGCCACCAGCATATGCCGGCGCGTCCGCGGCGCATACCGCACCTGCAGCGCCACCTCGCGCGCCGCCGCCGCCTCCGTCACCTCACGCGCCGCGCCGTGCAGCAACTCCGGCCCGCGCCCCCGGCCCACCGACGCGATGACCGCCTCGTTGTCCGTGTGCACCGTGAGCGCCTCGCCCGGCGGGGCCAGACGCACCGCCTCCAGCACCGCCCGCACCTCTGCCACGTTGTTGTCCGGCGAATCGAGCTGCCCCTGAAACCGCGCGGGCAACTGCCCCGGCGAGATCAGCACCAGTCCCCAGCCGCCCACACCCGACCCGTCCGGCAACTCGTGCCAGCTCGCATCCACGAACGCATGGTTCATGCCCGCACCCCCAGGAACCCTACGCTCCGCACCCCGCGCTGCCTACAGCGTGATGTCCAGCATCCGCTCCAGCACGGCCCGCGCCCCCAGGTGCACGCTGCGCGGATCGAACTCCCCCTGCTCCAGCCTCCGCAGCAGCGCGGGTTCCAGCCCCGCCGCCCGCGCCAATTCCTCCAGCCCGATCCCCAGCAGCTGCCGACGCATCCGCACCACCACCGCCCCCGGAAACGGTACCGACTCCATACCCCACCATGCCACGCCGCGCCCGGCCACAATGGAATAATCACCGCATGGACGTCCTCAAGCTCTACCAGGAAGCCGGCGCCTACCACGAAGGGCACTTCCTGCTCGCCAGCGGGCGCCACAGCCCCAAATTCCTCCAGAGCACCACCCTGCTCCAGTACCCTCACCTGACGGCCCAGATCGGTCAGGCCCTCGCGGAGAAGATCAGCGCCGCCGGCTATACCCCCGACTTCGTGATCGGCCCCGCCATGGGCGGCGTGGTGCTCGCCTACGAGGTCGGCCGGCACCTCGGCACCCGCGCCATCTTCGCCGAGAAAGACGGCCAGGGCGGCATGAAGATCCGCGAGGCCTTCAGCATCCGGGAAGGGGAGACCTTCATCGCGGTCGAGGACGTCCTGACCACCGGGGGCAGCGTCCTGAAGGCCGTGCTGGCTGCCGAGAAGGCCGGGGGGCAATGCGCGGCCATCGCGTGCATCGTCGACCGGCGGGCGCAGGAGGGGCCGCTCAGTGGGTATCTGCTGGTGTCGCTGACGCGGCTGGTGTTCGATACGTACCCTCCGGAGGCGGTGCCTGGGTGGCTGGCGGAGATTCCTTTGCAGGAGATTTAGGATTCGTCGCGGGCTTGCCCCAACCCCCCAGCCCCCTATCCCCGCAGGGGACAGGGGGAGCGGCGCTGCGCTGGGCATGTGGTCGCCACTTTGCTCGGACTGGCCTGATATGGGGTCTCGTTGGCGTGGGGCGTCGTCTCTGCCTCGTGCGTTGACGCCGTCACTGCCCGCGCGCTGCGCGCACGATGGCTTTCGGTCAGGGGCAGGGTGGGACGCTTCGGCTTTTCGCGCCTCCCTGGTGTGGGGACTCGCGGAGCTGCTTGCAGAGGCTGGGTGGGAGGGGGCGTGTGTGACCACCACCGCCGAAGCCACTCCCCCTGCACCCGGTAGGGAAGAAGGGCCGGTTTACGCCACCTCTTCTGCCCACAGGGCGCGCATTTCCTCGCTGCGTTCGAGGAGGTCTTCAAGGGTGCCCTCGTCCACGATGCGGCCGTGCTGCATGAGCAGGATGCGGTCGGCGCGGCTCAGGGCGGCGCGGCGGTGTGAGACGACGAGGCAGGTGGCGTCGGTCTCGGTGAACAGGCCGTCCCACAGCTGCGCCTCGGTGCGGGCGTCGAGGGCGCTGGACACGTCGTCGAAGACGAGCAGGTCGGCGTCGCGGGCGAGCATGCGGGCCACGGCGGTGCGCTGCACCTGACCGCCGGAGAGCTTCACGCCGCGCGCGCCCACAGGCGTCTCCAGCCCCTGCGGCAACTGGGCGAGGTCCGGTTCCAGCACGGCCAGGCGCACGGCGCGGCCCAGGCGGTGTTCGTCCTGGCCGCTCAGCACGTTCTCGCGCAGGGTGTCGCTGAACAGGCCCGGCAACTGGGCGGTGTACGCGCTGCGGGGCGGCACCAGGAAGGTCGCGGGGTCGTCCACGGCCTGCCCGTTCCACTGCACGCTGCCGCTCTGTGCGGGAACCAGGCCCAGCAGGGCGCGCAGCAGGGTGGTCTTGCCGCTGCCGATGCGCCCGGTGACGACCACGAACTCGCCCCGTCGTACGGTGAAGGTGGCGTCCTGCACGCCCAGACCGCTGGCGTGCGTGGCCGTGAGGTGCTGCACGCGCAGCTCCTCCAGCGGCAGCGCGGGCGGGGCGGCGGGGGGTGCGGCCGGCTCGCCACTCAGGAAGACGTCGTGGTGCTCGACGATGCGGGTGTCCGGGGCGTCCTGCAGGAGGCGGGTCATGCGGTCGTAGCTCACGCCGGTGCGGCGGTGGCGGGCAATCGCGTCGCCGAAGAAGCCCATGGAGCCGGTCAGGCGCGGCAGCAGGCCGATGAACAGCACGAAGTCCGCGACGTCCAGCGCGCCGCCGCGCACCTTGTTCGCGCCCAGCAGCAGCACCAGCCCCACGGCGAGGTTCACCATGTTGGTGTTCACGCCCCGGATCAGTTCGGTCAGCAGCACGTCGCGCAGGGCGGCGTGGCGGCGCGTCTCGCCCAGGGCCTCCAGGCGCGCGACCATGGCGTCCTCGCGCGCGGCGAGCTTCACGGCGCTCACGGCCCCGAAGGTCTCACCGATGAAGTCGGTCACGCGGGCGGTCGCCTCGCGCATGCGGCGGCGGTACGTGCGGATGGTGGGCGACAGCCGCTGCACGAACGCGACCATCAGCAGCAGCGGCGCGCACACCAGCAGCGTGATCAGCGGATCGACCCGCGCCATCAGCGTGATCGCCACGACGGAATACAGCACGAAGCCCGCGCCGTCCACCCACACCTCGGTGTAGCCGGCCACGTCGTCCACGTCGTCGCGGAAGCGGCTGACCGCCTCGGCAGGCGTGTCGGGCAGCCGGCGCGACCTGGGCGCCGTCAGCAGATACGACATCAGGTTGCGGCGCACCACGGCGTCCAGCGTGTACCACAGCTCGATCCACGCGCGGAAGCCGCCGTAGAACACGCCGATGCGGCTGGTGCGCACGAACGCGAACCACCCCACCGCCACCCACGCGGCGGCAATGGCCGGGTCCAGGGACTGCCCGGCAGTCTTGAGGCCCTCGGCGCGTTCCAGCGCCTGGAACAGTCGGCTGACGGCCAGGGTGAGCAGGGCGGGCGAGGCGTGGATCAGGCTCCACATCAGCAGGTTGAAGCCGAACAGCCACGGCCGGTATGCGAACAGCCGGCTGGACAGCGCCAGCGTGCGCTCGCGCGTGTCTCGGACGGGGGGAGAGGTGGTGGTCATGGACAGCTCCGGGTCGGGGTGGTGTGAGGGGTGATGGCCTGGAAAGCGGGATCAGCGGGGCGGGTCATGCCAGCACGCCCTCGGCGTCGTCCAGCACGCCGGCACGCAGGAGTTCGGCGTAGTGGCTGCGCGGATCGCGGGCGAGCTGGGCGCGCTCGCCGTCCTCCAGCACGTGACCGTCCCCGAGCACCAGGATGCGGTCGGCGCGGGCCACCGTGTCCAGGCGGTGCGCGATGATGATCGCGGTGCGCCCGGCGAGCAGGCGCGTCATGGCGGCGGTCAGCAGGCCCTCCGTGGCGGGGTCGAGGCGGCTGCTGGGCTCGTCGAGGATGATCACGGCCGGATCGAGCAGCATCACGCGCGCGAACGCGAGGAGCTGCGCCTCGCCGGCGGACAGGCTGCCGGTGGGCAGTGGGGTGTGCACGCCCTGCTCCAGCCGGGCCAGCCATGTGTCCAGCCCGACCTCGTGCAGGGCGGCCTCCACGCGTTCGTCAGGCATGTCCGGGTCGAAGAAGGTCAGGTTGTCGCGCACGCTGGCCTGGAACAGCTGCACGTCCTGCGTCACCACGGCCACCCGCTGGCGCAGGGTCTTCAGGGGCACGTCGCGTACGTCCACGCCGCCCAGCGTGACCTGCCCGCCGGTCGCGTCGTACAGGCGGGAGACCAGGCGCGTGAGGGTGGTCTTGCCGCTGCCGGTGCGGCCCAGCAGGCCGACGGTCTGCCCGGCCGGCAGGGTGAACCCCACGCCGTGCAGCACGCCGCGCGCGTCCGGGTCGTCCGGGGTGTACGAGAAGTCCACGCCCCGGAAGGCCACGCTGAGCGCGCCGGCCGGCAGCGGCTGAGTGCCGCCCTCGATGGCGCTGCGCAGGCTCAGGATCTCGCCCACACGGCCCAGGCTCGCGCCGGCCTTCTGGAGTTCCTGGAGCTGCTGCGTGAGCTGGTCGATGGGTTCTTCGACCATGCTCATATACTGGTACATCAGGAAGGCGGTGCCCAGCGTGATCGCCCCGGCCGCGTACAGCCCGACCGCGGCGGCCAGCACGCCCACGTACCCGGCCGCGAAGAGGATCATGCTCAGCTGCCACACCACGCTGCGCCGGCGCCACGACCAGATCGAGCGGGTGAAGAACTCGCGCTGCGTGCGCAGGAAGGCATTCAGGTGGTGCCCGCCGGTGCCCAGCGCGCGGATGTCCTCCAGGCCCGACAGGCGCTCCTCGACGAAGCCGAAGAGTTTCGCGCTGGCCTCGCGCTCTAGGCGGGTGGGCTCCACGCCCAGCTTGCGCACGCGGTTCATGGCGATCAGCGTGACCACCGTGAACGCCGTGACGCCCACGCCCACGCGCCAGTCCACGGAGTAGAACATCACCAGCGCGCCCGTGAGCAGCAGCGCCGCGCCGAACACCCGCACCGCGAACTGCGAGAAGAAGTTGCTCAGGGCCGTCACGTCGCCGTCGATGCGCTCGATCATCTCGCCGGGCGTGCGCTCCTTGTGCTCGCGCATGTCCAGCGACAGCAGGTGCGCCATCAGGTCCGCGCGCAGGCGGTTGGTGGCCGTCCAGCCCACCCGCGCCCCCACGAAGGTCGCGCTGGCGTTCAGGAGCTGCACGCCCACCGCGAGGGCGATGTAGATGCCCGCCAGCCGGATGAGCAGCCCCGGATCGGCCGCGCGGCCCAGCTTGGCGTTGTCCACGAAACGCGCGAGCAGCTGCGGCAGCAGCAGGTTCAGGCCCACGCCGCTCAACAGCAGCGCCGCGAGGCCCAGCACCTGCCATTTCAGCGGGCCGAGGTAGGTGCGCAGCACGCCTAGCGTGGAACTTCGGCCGGTGGTCCGGGACGTGTCGGGGTGGGGATCGGCCATCATGCGCCCAGGCTAGAGCGGGGGCCGCGCGCGGCGCATCCGCATCCTGGCGCATGCGTGTGGAAGAATCCCCATGACAACGGGCCGGGCGGCGGCAGTCCGCTGGCCCGGCCCCGCTCCCCCGACCTCAGTTCTTGGTCAGGATGCGCACGCTGATGATCTGGTCGGCCACCGCGCCCGAGATGTCGGTGTTGTTCTGGTCCATGGTGCGCGTCAGCTTGGGCAGGATGTCGTCGCCCGTGACCACCTTGCCGAAGATGGTGTGCTTGCCGTTCAGGAACTCGGTCGGCACGAAGGTGATGAAGAACTGCGAGCCGTTGGTGGCCGGGCCGCTGTTCGCCATCGCCAGAATGCCGGGGGCGTTGAAGGTCAGCTTCGTGCGGAATTCGTCCGCGAACTTGTAGCCGGGATCGCCGGTGCCCCACTCGGCCTTCGTGGCGGTGTCCACGCTCTTGGGATCGCCGGTCTGCGCCATGAAGCCGTCGATCACGCGGTGGAAACGGATGCCGTCGAAGAAGTGGTTGCGGGCCAGGAACACGAAGTTGTTCACCGTCACCGGCGTCTCCTGCTCGTACAGGTCGGCCAGGAGCTGCCCGCGGCTGGTGTCGATCAGCGCGTAGTAGTCCTTGCCGTCCTGCAGGGCATACTCCGGCTCGGCCTTGAAGGTGCGGACCGGCTTGTCCGTCAACGGCGGCACCAGCGTGTACCCGCTCGGAACCGGGCCGGCCTTCGTGACGGCGGGCGTGGTGCTCGCCGCGGTCGTGCTGGCCGTGTCCGTCTGGGTGGTGGAGGCCGTGTCGGTCGCGGCGGTATCGGTCGCGGTCGTGTCCGTGCTGGCCGTGTCGGCCGCCTTCTTCTGGCAGGCGGTCAGCGCGAGCAGCGCGGTCAGGATCAGGGCAGCGTTTCTCATGACGGCCCAAGTCTAGCGGCCCCGCATGAGGGCGCGCGGCCATCCAAAGGTGGCCCCCGCCCGGCTACACTGCGCCTCGATGCAAGGACGCTCCACCTCCGCCCCAACCCTGATCGTGACCATCGACGGTGTCGCCGCCAGCGGCAAATCCAGCGTGTCGTCCGGCGTGGCCCGCGCGCTGGGCATTCCGTACCTCAGCAGCGGCCTGCTGTACCGCGCCGCCACCCTCTTCGCCCTCGAGGACCACGCCGACCTGAGCGACCAGGGGGCCGTCCTCGCGGCGCTGGGCACCCACCCGGTGCGGCTGGAACCCCTCGCGGAGGGCAACCGTGTGTGGCAGAACGGGCGCGACCTGACGCCGGAGCTGCACTCCACCCGCGTCGATCACGGTGTGAGCGCCATCGCCGTGCTGCCTGGCGTGCGGGCGTGGGTGAACGAGCAGCTCCGGCAGGTGCCTCCCCCCTTCGTCGCCGAGGGCCGCGACATGGGCACGAACGTCTTTCCACACGCGGGCGCGAAGTTCTACCTGACCGCCAGCCCCCGCGTCCGTGCCCGCCGCCGCGCCCAGGAACGCCCGGAAGACGTGGACGCCATCGAGGCCGCCCTGATCCGCCGCGACGACCTCGACCGCGTGCAGAGTGCGCCCGCCGCCGACGCCGTGGTCATCGACACCGGGCCGCTGGATCTGGACGGGGTGATCGGCAAGGTCCTGGCGGGCGTGCAGAGGCACAGAGCCGGTCAGTAGAGGTCAGCGCCGGAAGGTCAGGGTGTACGTGACTCCGCTGCGGGCGGTGTACACGATGAGGCGCGCCGGGAGTTCTGTGGCCCGCAGCGCCGTATCTCCACGGCCTTCCTGGGGCAGCGCGACGCGCACCTCCAGCTCGGCGTTGCGGTCAACGACGGGAGAACGGAGGACGGTGGTGGGCAGGCCACTGCCCAGCTCGCCAGTGACTCGCACGTGCAGCGCGGCCACGTCGCGCAGGCCCGTGATCACGCCCTGCACCGACAGGCGGATCACGGCGCTACGGTGATCGGCAGCAAGGGCCGCTGAGGTCACGCGGACCCGCAGCCCGTGAACAGTGCCGCCGTCTGCGCCGGACGCGAGTACCTGGGCAGGCAGGGCCAGAGGATCGATGCCCTGGGCGGCCAGACCCGCCGGTACGCCAACCGGGGAGGGCGGCGTGATGCGGGACACGGGGGGCATGCGCGGGGGCGTGGACTGCGGGGGTGGACTGGATGCGGCCCAGGACGGAACGGCCGTGCCGAAGAGCAGAAGCGCGCTGAGCAAAGCAGTAGAATGGAACGGACGGGCAGACATGGCCACAGTGTGGCCCTGCGGCGTGATGGCACGCTGACGCCATGACAGCCGGGCGGCAGGCTTCCTCGGAAGCCTGCCGCCCGACCACCGCTTCAGCCGCGGTTACTTGATGGACACGTCACCGGCGTAGACGGCGCCCAGCCCTTCCGTGGTCGTCTGGTTGGTGAAGCGGACAATGTATACGCCTCCCGCCGTGGAGGTGTACGAGGCCTGACTGTCGATCTTGTTCGCCGTGTCGGGCGTGCCGCTTGCGACGACGGTGCCGCTGGAGTTCAGGAGATCGACCTTCACCTTGGCCGTGGAGCCCACCAGGCTGGCGTACCCCTGCACGGTGAGCGTCTTCCCGGCAGGCACCGTGAAGGCGAGGTGATCGACGTCCGGCCCGGTAGGCGTGGGTGAGTACGCATGGTTCGTGCTGTCGAAGGCGCCGCCCAGTGTAACGGGAGTCGTGAAGACTGAGGCCGGCACCTTCGTCAGGTCAGTGGCCGTGGCGGGCGTGTCATTGCGGATCAATGTGTCCGTCGCGGAGTCATAGGCGGAGTACTCGTAGAAATCTACCTGCTGCACCACAGCATCTTTGCCAGTCAGACTGACCATCTTCCCACTCTGGACAGTAATGCTGCGCGCCACGCTCTGCCGCACGCCGCCGTACGAATTGATGCCAGGACCGGCCACGCTGATCGAGTATTCGCCAGGTTCGACGCCGTAGAAACGGGCATACCCCGAGAACGCCGTGGCGGTCGCCGTCGAGCCCTGAAGGGTGGAGCTGCCGGTACGGCCGATGTAGGGCATGCCCTTGTTCTGGCCCGACTTGGGCGTGAGGATCACGTCCGTGCCGTCCACTGGCGCACCTTCGACGATATCGGAGACCGCAATTTCCACGCTGCCGCCATCGGCGGGAAGGGTGCCGGCCTTCACGGCAGCCAGGGCAGCCTTCACGTTCACACGGTTGTAGCCCTGGGTCAGGGGATCTTTCATGGGGTCGCCGGTGCTGACCAGCAGTTTCTTGACCTGGTACGGTGTGAGGCTGCCGTTCGCCTCGAGCAGCAGGGCCGCGGCGCCCGAGATCACCGGCGCCGCCATGCTCGTGCCGTTGAAGGAGCCGTACCCGTCGTTCGTGTCGCTGAAGGTGGTCAGACCGTTGTCGCCGGGAGCGTAGATGTCCACGCGCAGGCCCATGTTGCTAAAATCGGCCTTCATGTCGTCACCGGCGCTGGCTCCCACGTTGATCGCGCCGGTAAACGCCCCCAGCCCGGTCATCATGTTGGCGTGGTCATTGCCGGCAGAACCGACGACCACGACGTTCTTAGACAGCGCGTAATCGACGGCGTCCTTGAGCACCTGGCTGTAGCCGCCACCGCCCCACGAGTTGTTCAGGACGCGGGCGCCATGGTCCACCGCATAGACGATGCCCAGCGCGACGTTGTACGACCCGGTGAAGCCTTTCTCGGTGAAGATGCGGATGGGCATCAGAACTGCGTCTGGAGCGACGCCCGCGCCGCCCACGCCGTTCCCAAGGCGTTCGGCGATGGTGCCGGCCGAGCCGCTGCCGTGATCGCCGGACGTGAGGGGCAGGTCCGGCGTGAGCTCCTTGAGGGTGCCCGTGTCGAGGCCCGTCACGATCTTCCCGTCGGCCTTCAGGTCCTCGTGCTGCCGGTTGAAGTCATCGTCAACCACGCCGACGATGACGCCCTTCCCGGTCGCGACCGAACGCACCTGGTCCGCGCCGATCTGCTTGATCCACCACTGCTTGGCGCTCAGCGGATCGCCATCTGCAAGGGCGCTCAACTGCTGGGCGCCCAGTGGCTGAGCGGCCGGTTCCACCGGCAGGTGACCCTCATACCCGTTCGCCTGGGCGTAGCGCAGGCCGGCGATGGGACGCACGCTCAGTGCCACCGCCGTCTTGGAGACGCTCAGCCGGTCCGGGAGGACCAGCAGACCCAACTGCAGTGCGGGAATGGTGCTGCGGACTGTGGCCCCGAGGTGCGCGGCCAGGCGGTCCAGAGCCGCGCGGTCGGTGTAACCCACCACGAGTTCTTGGGTGAGGTCGTGTTCGGTGCCGGTCTTCACCAGCTGGGCCAAGTCCGGCAGCACGGTCGAGGCCACGCGGCTGAGGGTCGCGTGCGCAACGGGTACGCCGCTGAAGGTGGGGGCAGGCGTCGCTGCGGTGGGCTGGGTGGTGGTGCCGCAGGCGGCCAGCAGCACTGCCGACGTCAGGCAAAGAAGGGCGAGCTTGTTCATTCCTGATCTCCCGTCGTGAAGTTGATGACCTGTCCCTCGCACACCGGGCCGCCGAAGTTGCAGGTGTCAAAGGTGTAGAAGATGTCGTAGTAGTCATGGGCAATGCTGACTGCGTCCCCACTCTTGCTGTATGCCGCGGCCGACACGTCGAAGGTGTAGGCGTGGCGGCTTTCCAGGGCAGGAAGCAGGGCCGTGCCGTTGGCATTGAAGGCCACGGAATACGCGTTGCCCGACTGCTTCAGTGCAGGCGTGCTGCCGTCATCGACGAACATATTGTCTTTGGTGTCGCCGCCACACAGCACCTGACCCCAGAAGCACGCCGCACTCTGCTGCGGGTAATCGTTCACCATCACATAGAAGTTGCGGTGATCCCCGACCAGACTGGACACCTTCCAGCCCAGTGTGGGCTTCCGCGCGACGCCCACCCTGGCCTCGGCAGGGGTGAAGTCCGACAGGGTGAAGCTGTCCAGGGGCGTCGTGCTCATGACGTCGCTATACAGACTCTCGGTGCTGTTGAAGGCCTCAAGCTTGTAGTACACGGTCTTGCCGGCTTCCAGGCTGCCGCTGCCATCGCGCGCCACGGTGGCCTTGCCCTCCACGGTCTTGAGTATCCGGAAGTTTGTGCCGTCGTCACTCGTCCACAGGCGGTAGCCGAGCGGCTTGGCGGTCGTGCCCTTCGGGTACGTCCAGGAAACCTCGGTCCACATGGTGCTCTGCTCGGTCGGTGCGCCGTCCGGTCGAACGGGTGAGAAGAAGCCGATCTTCTGGGCGAGCGTCACCGCCAGCGCCTTGGTGGTCGCGAAGGCCGGCAGGGCGGTCGTGCTCGGCTGGTCGTCCGTGATCACGATCGGGTAGCGCCGTTCCAGCCGGTTCAGGTTCGTGTCGTAGGCCACGACGTACAGCGTGGTGGCTCCACGTACGCCACGCAGGGTGTCGCTGCCCTTGGGATCGTTGACCAGCAGCGCTTTTACGGTTGCCGTGGTCAGTTTGGGGTCCGGCGTGTTGATGACGCGGGTGCCGAAGTAGCCGGAGCCGGGGACACCGCCCACTCCGACGTAGATGTTCCCGGGGCTGTTGGCCGGGTCGCTGGAGGTGACCGTCACCTCGGTGGACACGCCGGCGCTCGCGTTGAAGCTCGGAACCGTTGCGGGATTCACGGCGAAATCGGTGCCCACCTCTCCCGTCACGTACTTCGCGGTAACCGTCGGTACGCCTACAGGCAGGGTGGTGGCGAAGACGTTCTTCTGGATGGCATTGAGCGGATCGTTGGTACCGTTCGCGATCCGCAGGCCCTCGATGCGCGAGGCGGCGTACCCGGCCTTCTTGAACTCGATGCTGTACACACCGGGATCGAGTTTCAGGGTGAATTTGCCGTTGCCGTCGGTCACCCCACTCAATGTTTTGCCCGTTGAGGTCTGCACGGTAATGCTGCTCGCCGCGACCAGTTTGCCACCCACCGAGTTGGCCAGCGTGCCGGCGACGGTCTGGCTGCCGGCGCCGACAGTGCTGGTCGGCTTGGGAGAACTGATCGGGTTGCACGCTCCGAGCAGCAGGGCGCCGGAGACGGCGAGCATGGCCTGGACGGGTCGGGTCATTGCGGATCGGATCATAGTGAACTCCAGGGACGGGAGGTCGAGCGCGGCGCATGCAGACGGTCGGGTTGGTCGGGGACGGGGTGAGCTGACCAGACATGGACTCTCATCGCAGGCGGACTCCTTGCAGCTGTTCAAGGGAATGCCGGGGATTTCACACTCTCGGTGACCAGCGGAGGTGGGCGTCTGGGAGCGACCAGACTGGCTTAAGGAAGGTGATTAAGATAGAGGCCCCTGCTGGGCAGTGCAAGCTGTTCTCAGCAGCTCCGCAGATTGCCCTCATCTGTGCTGTACGTCGTGGTTGCACGTCCTTGGATCACCAGGTCATGGTCAACTCTGGTACCTACCTGTTTACGTTTGCGCCGCAGTGTTGCGCGTACCCTGTCTGTATGCGCTTACTCGCCTGGCCCGCCCTGCTTCTTCCCGGTCTGCTCCTCGCGGCGTGCAGCCAGCCGGCGGTCAAGGCGCCGGACGACTACCGTCTGAGCGGCACGCTGGGTGGCGACTGGGGATCGTCCCCCCACCTGCGCCTGGCACTGGTGGGTACGGGCTTCCCGGTGGCGGTCTCGATGAACAGCGCCATCGCTCAGAACGTGGTGGCGGACGGCGGCACGTGGGCCTTCGGCTTCGACCTGCCCAGCCCGCCGCTGCCGAACGTGGCGGGCGTGTACCAGGTGGTGGCCTTCGACGACTCGAACAATGACGCCCGCCTGAGCGTGGGCGAGCCGTTCGCGCGCAACCGGCAGTGGCTGGTGTATAGCCCGGTCAGCGGGACCATGCCGGCCGTGACCATCCCGGACTTCCTGCCGGGCGAGAACGAGGGTCTGCCCGCCCTGACCGTGTCGGCGGGCTGGAACGTGTACGACCGCGCGCAGGCGCTGAGTGCCACGAACCCGCGCGGCGTGTCCAAGATCACCGGCTACGACATCAGCCGCTGAGCGCGTGAGGGCCGGCTGGGCGGACGCTCAAGGGCACTGAAGGCACAAGCGTCGTCCAGCACGCCATTCCGGCGGCCTCCGGCCACTACGCTGCGGGCATGAAAGCTGCGCTCGTGCTGCTCGTGCCGTTCCTGCTGCTTCCCGCCAGCGCCCAGTCCGCCGCGGCGCTCGCCCGGGTGGACGCGGCGCAGATGAGCATTCCCGCCGCGCGGGAGCGCAGCTATCCGGGCAGCGCCCTGACGGTGGTCCGCACCCTGAGCGCCGGATCAAACTACACGCGGCAGGTCGTGAGCTACCAGTCCGACGGCCTGAAGATCTATGCGCTGCTGACGGTGCCACGCGGCACGCCGCCGAAAGGTGGGTGGCCAGCCATCGTCTTCAACCACGGGTACATTCCGCCGACCCAGTACCGCACCACTGAACGGTATGTCGCGTACCAGGACGCCTTCGCGCGGGCCGGGTTCGTCACCCTGAAGAGCGACTACCGCGGGCACGGCAGCTCTCAGGGCGAGGCGCTGGGCGGGTACTACGCGCCGGGCTACACGGCCGACGTGATGAACGCGCTGGGCAGCGTGAAGAAGGACCCCCGCGTGAATCCCGCGCGCATCGGCATGTGGGGCCACTCGATGGGCGGTTTCCTGTCCCTGCGCGCCATGGTGATCGACCGCAGCGTCAAGGCCGGCGTGATCTGGGGCGGCGTGGTCGGGGACTACGACGAGATGATGAACGGCTGGCCGCACCGCGCGCCGGCCAGCATTCCGCAGCGGGTGCTGAACCTGCGCCGGGTGGCCGTGGAGAAGTACGGCACGCCGAAGGCCAACCCGGCGTTCTGGAACACGCTGAGCGCCACGTCGTACCTCAAGGACCTAGGCGGTCCCATCCAGCTGCACATCGGGTCGGCCGACGAGGAGGTGCCCGTCGCGTTCCACACGTCGCTGACGGCCCGACTGAAGGCCGCCGGAAAGGGCGTGCAGAGTTACGTGTACCCCGGTGGCAACCACAACCTCAGCCAGTATCTGAACACGGCGCTGAGCCGCTCCGTGGCCTTCTTCAAGGCGAACCTGTGAGGCCGTCGCAGTGAGGGCGCTGCTGCGACTGGCCGCGCTACTCGCAGTGGCGGGCGGCGGGTATCTGGCGGTGACCCAGCCTCAGGACCTGCCCTTCACGGTGCCGTGGGGGCCGGCGGCGACCGACCCGGCCCGCGCGCCCGCTGCGGCGGCGCCGGCCCAGCCGTCAGACAGCGGCTCTGACGCCGCAACCATGCTCAGCGATCCCTTCGGGCAGGTCACCGACGCGGCCATCCGGGCGGCGGTGGCGCGGCAGCCGATCTCGATTCCCGCCCTGCGGGCACGGTCGTACCCCGGCAGCGCCCTGACTGTGGTGCGTACCCTGAATGCTGGACCGAACTACACGCGGCAGGTCGTGAGTTACCAGTCCGACGGGCTGAAGATCTACGCGCTGCTGACGGTGCCACGCGGCACGCCGCCGAAGGGAGGGTGGCCAGCCATCGTGTTCAACCATGGGTATATTCCGCCCGCCGAGTACCGCACCACCGAGCGCTACGTGGCATATCAGGACGCGTTTGCCCGTGCGGGCTACGTGACCCTCAAGAGCGACTACCGTGGGCACGGCAGCAGCGAGGGCGCGGCGCTCGGCGGGTACGACGACCCGGGGTACACCATCGACGTGCTGAACGCCGCCGCCAGCGTGAAGAAGGACCCGCGCGTGAACGCGAAGCGGCTGGGCATGTGGGGCCACTCCATGGGCGGCCAGCTGACGCTGCGCGCCATGCTGGTCGATCCGGACATCCGGGCGGCGTCGGTGTGGGCGGGCGTGGTCGCCAGCTACGACGTGCTGGCGACCGAATGGCGCGTGCCGGGCGGCGAGGCCCGGCCGGCGCTGGACAGCGTGAACCGCCGCTACCTGCGCGCCCTGAGCCCCAACGCGTCCCTGCGCGACCTGCGGGGCCGCCCCATCCAGCAGCATCACGGCACCGCCGATGAGGACGTGCCGTACGCGTTCCAGAAGGACCTCGCGGACGACCTGCGCGCCGCCGGACAGCCCACCCAGGCGTACCGCTACCCCGGCGACAACCACAACCTCAGCCGGAACCTGAACCTCGCCCTGGCGCGCAGCGTGCAGTTCTTCAAGGCGACGCTCTGAGGACGGTCGGCTGAACGCGGCGTCGCCCTGGGCGGCCCGTGATGCCTCACGGAAGCGAGCCCGCAGAGGTGACTGATCCACCGGCCCACGATGGCTGCCGGTGTCAGGGAGCTGGAGGCACGTCTGTCAGGCCATACACCCGCCGGGCGTTCTCGTCGGTTGCGGCTTCCAGGGCCGCCGCGTCCAGACCGCGCAGGGCCGCGATGAACTCCAGGGTGTGGCGCACGTACCCGGGCCGGTTCGGCTTGCCACGTTTGGGTACGGGCGCCAGGAAGGGCGCGTCCGTTTCCAGCAGCACGCGCTCCAGGGGCAGCATCGCCGCGGCCTCGTGGATGTCGCGGGCCGTCTTGTAGGTGGTGTTGCCCGCAAAGCCGAAGACGGTGTGCTCTCCGCGCTCCAGCCCGAAGCGCAGCAGGCCGCCGTGTCCGGAGAAACAGTGCAGGATCACCGGCACGTCCGGCCACGCGCGCAGCACGTCCATGACGCCCCGGTGCGCCGACTGCTGATCCTGTTTGTCCCGGGTGTGGATCACCAGCGGCTTGCCCACCCGCCGCGCGAGGTCGAGCTGCCACTCGAAGGCGCGGATCTGTGCGGCGCGTTTCGTGTCGTCCCAGTAGTCGTCCAGACCGCTCTCGCCAATCCCGACCACGCGCGGGTGCGTGGCCAGCGCCTCGATCTCGGCGCGGGTGGCCGGCGTGTCCTCGTCCGTGTCGGTGGGGTGCAGGCCCACGGTCGCGTACACGTCGGGGTACTGTTCGGCCAGGGTGACGGCGTTGCGCGCGTGTTCTGGGCTCGCGCCGATGCAGACCAGGGCGCTCAGGCCCAGTTCGCCGCGCGCGCTGGCCGGGTCGTCCAGGTAGTCGAGGTGGCAGTGCGTGTCGATCACGTCTGCCAGGGTAAGCCCGTCGCCGCCGGCCCGACCGCTGGACCGCCCCCGGCCGGGGCACCCGCCGAACCCACTCCAGGCCCACCACTCTCATGAGGAGGGCACGGTAGAGTGCCCGCGTGCCGAAGGCTGGACTCTACGCTCTGCTCGCCATCCTGGGGTTCGCCCTGTGCTTCGCGTTCCTGCCGTCCGGCACGGTCGCGGGCAGCGGCACCGGCGCGGTCCTGAGCGGCGTGACGTTCCGGCTGTACCCCAGCCGGGACGCGGACGCCGTGTGGTCCTTCGCGGCGCAGCAGGTCAGCAGTGACCCGGTCGCGGGCGAGACGCGCCTGACGGGCCTGTCCGGCGGCCAGCGCACCGTGAAGGAACGCGACCCCAGGACGAACGCGCTCACCGGCCGCGAGCGGCTGGACGCGCGGCTCGACGCGCCCGACCTCACCATCGACGATCAGGACAACATGACCACCCGTCAGGCCCGGATCACGCTGGTCAACGAGTGTGCGGACATCGATCTGAAGGGTTCGGCCGCCCAGCCGGTGAAGATCGAGCAGGGCCAGGGCTTCAGCGCTCCCGTCGCAGAGGTCCGCTCGCCGCTGCTGGACGGGCACTACGAGAAACTCCGCATGCGATTCGACTTCTACATCGAGGATGCCGACAACGAGCACTCGACCACCTCCTCGAACCTCGACACCACCGAACGCTGCGTGAACGGCAAGCGTGTGAACACGCCGGCCGGCACCTGACTCTGTCTCCAAGGAGAACGCCATGAACCACTCCTCCATGAAACGCACGGTCCTGATCCTCGGTACGCTCGTCACCACCGCCGCACTCGCCCAGGCGGCCGACACCGCCACCAAGCGCCTCATCACCATCCAGGGCGGGCCGCGCGGCGACCTGCGCAAGGGCCCGCTGACCTTCAACGGCTCCGCCAGCGCTCCGGTCAAGGCGACTGTCAGCACCCTGAACATCCAGGCGGCGCAGGCGGTCATGTCCGCGCCGGCCGGCACGCAGCTGATCGACGCGAAGGGCAAGCGCAATGCCGACTTCACGGGCAGCGTGCTCGTCACGCGCGGGCGCCTGACCGCCAAGGGCGACAAGCTCGCGTACTCCGAGTTGACCGGCCAGGGCGTCATGACCGGCACGCCCAGCGCGACCTTCGTGCCCTCGAACAAGGAGGACGGCGACGCCGTGAACATCCAGGCCACGCAGATGAGCCTGGACGTGGACAACAACGTGTCCACCAGCACCGGCAACGTCAGCCTGACGAACGGCACGCAGACCGGTAAGGCCGACAAGCTGGTCTTCGACGAGGACAAGGAACTCGCGCAGATGACCGGCACGCCCAGCCTGACGCGCGCCGCCAAGGGCAGCCAGAAGGAACTCGTGATGAGCGGCACCGAGGTGCGCGCCCGCACGAAGGAAAAGACCCTGTACGTGAAGGGGAACGTCAGGCTGGTGCAGGGCAGCACGACCACCACCGGCGACGCCGTGTACTACGACGACAAGAAGAACGTGGCGTACGTGGTCGGGAACGCCGTGAGCGTGGACAGCAAGAGCAAGGTCACGCTGCGCGCTCCGGCCAGCGGCTACCTGGAACAGCGCACGGACCTGGCGCGCGTGCGGGTGCTGAACTCGGCGTACAAGATTCCCGCCGACCAGTTCAAGCTGCGCGGCGAGCAGTAAGGACGTGGGCGGGCAGGGGCTACACTCGCGTATGGCGTTTCCCCGGCGGTCGGCCGCCCTCCTGACGCTGGCCCTGCTGCTGGGCGGCGTGCCGGGCAGTGTGTCGCCGCTGGCCCGCGCCCAGCAGGCGCCGCCTACGGATCAGGCCGCTCCGGCCACGGAGACCGCCGATACCACCAGTTCGGAGAACGCCAGCCTGGAACTCGTGCGCCGGGGGCAGAAGGACGGCAAGGAGCGCCGCATCCGGATCGTCCGCACCGGCACCAGCGACGAGACCGGGATCTTCACGGTGTGCAGCCCGCAGGACGGCGACCCCGAGAACGCCCCGAACCTCGCGGTGTTCAGCGAGACGACCACCAGCGGCATCCAGATCAGCATCGACAAGAACGTGATCCGCGTGCCGCTGGCGGTGGTCACGCAGCAGCAGCCCAGGGACGGCCAGGACGGCAGCGACGGCCGGGTGGAGGCCAGCGCCGGCACCGCCCGTTTTCTGGACACCGTGCCGGAGGGTGCCACGAACCGCCTGCTGAAGTGCGGCGTGGAGGTGAGCCCCAAGCCCGCGCCGGACACGGTGTTCGTCACGCAGGGCAAGACCGAGCTCAAGGGCCAGTCGCTGGTGTACGACGAGACGGACGGGATTGCGCGGATCGACGGGCCGATCAGCTTCGCGCGTGCGGGCCAGAGCGATCCGCTGACCGGCAAGAGCGACAAGATCGAGGTGGACGTCGATCAGGAGAAGACCACGCTGGTGGGGAACGTCGTGCTGAATTCCTCGGGCGGGCGGGTCAGCAGGGCCGCGCGGGTCGAGTACGACGACACCCGCAACGTCGCGCGGCTGATCGGAACCGCCGACCAGCCCGCACAGAGCGTGAAGGGCGGCGACACCCTGACCGCCGGCATGATCCTGTACGACCTCGACCGCAACGAGGTCTACGCGGTGAAACCCGAGGGCGGCACCATCACCGGCGAATTCCAGGACGGCGAATCCGGCGCAGGCACTTCCACGACATCCCCTGTCACGGCGCCGACGACCACTCCGCCAGTGACGACCTCGCCGCCCTGAGGACCGCAGCGCTCGCCTCCAGGGCCGCCGCCTCGGCGTCGTTCAGGGCCGGCATGACGGTCTCCAGCACGCCGGCCGCGCCCACGATGCGCGGCACACTGAGGCTCACGCCGTACGCCGGCGTGGGTGCGCTGACGGTCAGCACCGCCCGCCTGCCCTGCAGAATGCGCTCGGTGATGCGGGCCAGCGCCGCTCCGATGCCGTAGTACGTGGCGCGCTTGCCCTGAATGATCGCAGCGGCCGCGCCGCGCGTGCCCGCCTCGATCTGCGCGCGGATGTCCGGCGTCCACGGCCGGCCGCGCGCCTGCATGAAGGCCGCCACGGGCAGGCCCGCGACCGTCACGGCGCTCCACGCGATGACCTCGGAATCGCCGTGCTCGCCCAGCACCGCGCCGTGCACGTGTGTGGCGTCCACCCCGGCGTGCTGCGCGGTCAGCCAGCGCAGCCGGGCGCTGTCCAGCACCGTGCCGGAGCCCAGCACCGCGCGGTCCGGCAGCAGCCGGGCGCTCAGGTCCGTGAGGACATCGACCGGATTCGTTGCGATCAATAGCACGGCGCCTGGCGCAGCGGCGGCCACGCGCGGCATCAGGTCGCGGAAGATCGCGGCGTTCTTGCCCAGCAGGTCCAGGCGGGACTCGCCGGGCTGCTGGTTCGCGCCGGCCGCCACGATCACCACGCGGCTGCCCGACAGCGCGTCCAGCGGGCCGCTGTCCACCCGCGTGCCGTGGCTGACCGGGCTGGCGTGCGCGATGTCCTGCGCCTCGGCATCGGCACGCGCCGCGTCGAGGTCCGTGAGCAGCAGTTCACTGCACGAACCCCGCAGCACCAGCGCGTACGCGGCCGTCGCGCCGACCAGCCCCGCGCCGACCACGCCGACCTTCACGCCGCTGCTCCCACGCGCGGCTCAGCCGTGCCGGACCGACAGGACCGGAATCCGGCTGCGGGCCACCAGTTTCTCGGCGGTGCTGCCCAGCAGGAAGTGCTCCAGCATGCCCTGCGGGTGCGTGCCCACCACGATCAGGTCCGCGCCCCACTCCTCGGCGGCGTCCAGCAGGCCCGTCAGCGGATCGCCCACCAGCTGCACGCTCTCCTCGCCCGGCTGGACCACGCGTGACATCACGCCGGCGTCAGCGTCCTCCAGGGCGTTCAGCACCGCCGGGTCCGGCAGGGTGGGCGTCACGCCGCCCATCAGGTCCGGGGTGGTGCCCACGCGGGCGTCCGTGACGTGCGCGAGCTTGAGCTGCGCGCCGGGAAAGCGCGTGCGGGCCACGGTGAGCGCGTGCCGGGACGCCTCGGAGAAGTCCACGCCCACGAGGATCTTCTGGAAAGCGGAGGAGGGCTGGGTCATGGTCCGAACGTACACCGCGCCCGTCAGGCCCACGTGGAACCTGAAGGGCAAATGAAGTCCGCCCCCACGTGATCGGTGGGGGCGGATTCCGGGGCGTTCAGAGGCGGAAGGGGCGGTTCCACGCGCCGTTCTGCGCCTTGAAGATCAGGTTCAGCAGGCCGCCGGGATCCGAGTAGAAGACCTCGAGCTGGTTCGCGATGGTCTGGTAGCGCACCGCGATCGGGCTGCCGGGCCGCGCGGCGCCGGCCGGAGCCAGTGCGAAGGGCCGGTTCCACGCGCCGTTCTGCGCCTTCCACACGATGTTCACCGCGCCGTTCGGGCCGACTGTGAAGACTTCCAGCTGGTTGTTGAGGGGATAGAAGGAGCCCACGATCGAGCCGCCCGGAACGCCGGTCCCCGGCCCGCTGATGGCCGCAGGCCCGTTCCACTTCCCGTTCTGGGCCTTCCACAGCACGTTGACACGGCCCGAATTGTCCACGAAGAAGGCCTCGAACTGGTTGTTCAGGGGGTAGTACTGCAGGGTGATGCGGCCCCCGGCGGGCATCTGGTTGGGGGGCGCGATGCCGAAGGGCCCGTTCCACTTGCCATTCTGCGCTTTCCAGGCCAGGCCGATCCCGCCGTCGTTGCCCGCGAACATCACTTCGAGCTGGTTGTTCAGCGGATAGAAGGCGGCGCTGATGCCGGCTCCGGAGGGAGCCTGCCCCGGCCCACTCAGCGCGGCGGGACCGTTCCAGCTGCCGTTCTGGGCTTTCCACAGCACGTTCAGCGCTCCGTTGCTGCCGATGAACAGCACCTCCAGCTGGTTGTTCAGCGGGTAGAACACGGCGCTCAGGTCACCGCCGGGGCGGACGACGTTCGGGGCGGTCAGCCGGATGGGACTGGACCACGCGCCGTTCTTGGCCTTGTAGGTCACGTAGATCGCGCCGTCGTTGGCGGCGTAGAAGGCCTCGAGCTGGTTGTTCAGCGGGTAGCTCACCATCGAGATGTGCGCGCCCTGCGGCAGCAGGCCCGGCCCCGACAGGAAGATCGGGCCCTTCCACCACGAGTTGTTCACCTTCCACACCAGGCCCAGCGCGCCCTGCGGCGTCACGTACATCGTCTCGAACTGCTCGAGGTCAAAGGTCTTGTAATCGGCGATCTCGGGGCTGGTGCCGGGCACCGGCGTGCTCCCCTTGCCGTACAGCACGTTCACGCCGATCTTGTCGAGGTCGCTGAGCTGGCCATTGCCGTTCCAGTTCGGGTTGCAGTAGTTCATGATCGAGACTTTGTCGTACGGCGTGACGGTCCAGTCCGGATCGGTGCCCTGGTGCGCCTCGGAGCAGTCGAAGCGGTCCGAGCGGTTCTGTTCGTGCGCGATGCCCAGCGCGTGTCCGAACTCGTGCGCGGCGATGGCCTTGATGCAGTACTCGCGCGTCTTCTGGCAGCTGGTGCTGAAGTTGTTGAACGTGAAGTTCAGCTGCATGCCGTTCTTGACGCCGTCGATGCCGGTGCCCAGCGCCGTGGTGTGCGAGCGGTTGTCGATGATCTGGATGCGGATGCCGCGCGTATTCGCGCCGCAGGTCGCCCAGCCGGTGAAGCGCACCGCCGAGGCCGCCTCCCAGGTGGCCTGCACGGCCTGCTGAACCCAGCCGCGCGCGGCGGCGTCGCTGCCGGGGTTTTCCCAGCACACGCCGATCTGCGCCGACGGCCACAGGCTGGAGCGCTGCACGCTCAGCGGCGCGCTGGTCTTGCCGATGTTCTCCTGCGCGGGCGCGCTTCCCGCCACGCAGGCCACGGCCAGCAGAGAGCGGAACACGAAACGAAACGGGGTGTGGTTCATATGGCTCCTCGGCGGGGGAGAAGAAGTCCCCGCCACACGGCGGTGCTGTGAAAGGGCGGGCGCGATGACAGGCCGGTGCCGCTCCGGTCGGCAGGTCGCCGGCCGTGCCGGGAGCGCCGACCTGTCGGGTCTGGCCGCGCTACTTCGAGCAGGTTAGGTCGATACGGAAGCTGGGGCTCTTGACACCCCACGGCAGCGCCTTGGCGAAGTCCCCGCCCTCGCTGGTGTCGATGCGCCACACCAGCTTGGTGGGCCGCCGGCTGGTGCTCGCGGCGTTGCCGTCGAAGGTGGTGATCATGCCGCGCCACACGCCCGAGGGCTGGAACTGGCTGTACGTGACCTTCTGGCCGTTGAGCGAGTCGGTGATGCTCCAGCTCATCGGCGTGCCGTCGGCGGTGATGAAGGCCAGGTGCTGCTCGTCGGCGAACAGCAGGCCGTCGGCGCCGGTCATGGCCTTGGCGGTGCCGTTGCGGGCCTCCAGGTCCACCGCCCAGCGGGCCGTGCCGTCGTCCTGGATCACGCGCAGGTTGCTGAACTTGATGCGCCACACGCCGTTGAACAGCGTCTGGTTCAGGCAGCCCGACAGCGCCGTGATCTGCTGCGAGCCGCCCGCCACGGTGCCCGGCGTGCCCTGGCCCGCCGATGCCTGCGGCCCGGTGATGCTCAGGGTGTCGCCGGCCGTGCTCACCTGAAAGCCTGCCGCCGTGAGGGCGCTGATCGGCACGTAGGTCTGCCCGCCCACCGTCACCACGGTGCCCGGCACCACGCGGCCGTTGACCAGGATGCGCGTGACGCCGGCCGCCAGCGCCGACGCCGTGAGCAGTGCGGCCAGTCCCAGGCCGCGGCGGAACGAGAAGGGCCGTGTGCTGCGTCGTGTGTTCATATGCTGTGTCCTCCGTGGACTACGAGTTCCTGGCCGCAGCGCGTGCAGTAGCGCGCGTACGGACTGGTGATGTCGGCGTGGCAGCCCGGGCAGTGCCCGATCAGCCGCGCGCCGTCGTGCGGGCAATACCGTTCCTCGCTGACGCTGGGCAACGCGCGCCCACACCTCGGACACAGCCTGTACGTGACCCCCCGGTGCACCCCAGCCATCCCTCCACCTCCTGCGCCCAGGGTGCGGCGCGGCCGGTGAGGGTGTGGTCAGGGAACCGGGCCGTTACGCCGGACGGTCACCCACGCAGGGCGCTCACGACGGCCGGGCGGCCAGGTAGTCCTGCCAGCGCTCCGGCAGGACCACGCCCACCTCGCCCAGCTGCGCGCGCGCGGCGCCGTACAGCCGCGTCAGGCTGCGGTGGTTGTCGCTGCGCCGCAGGGCGTCCAGGGTCAGGGTCAGCGCGGCCTCGTCCAGCGTGTCCTCGTCCCACAGCAGGCGGCCCGCGCGGGCGCTCGCCGCGGGATCGTCGGCCAGCGCCGCGCGGGCCGCGCGCAGCAGGGCCGCGTGCAGCACCTCGCGCTGCGCCTCGCCCAGTTCCGGCGGCAGCGGGCCGCGCCACAGGCCCAGTTCCGGCGCGGCCAGGAACGCCTCGGCGTCGCTGGGCACGTCGCCCAGGGCGTACCCGCCGGGCGTGGTCACGATCACGCTGTGGCCCGCCGCCGCCCGCAGCGCCGCCACGCCCTGTTTCAGCGCGCCCAGCGCCTGCGCCTCGGGTCGGCCCGGGTACAGGTCGTCGGCCAGGTCCAGGCGCGTGACCTCGGCGCGGCCCTGGAGCCGGGCTTCCAGCAGGCGCAGCAGCAGCGTCCGGCGCACCTCGCCGCGCACCGGCGCGCCGTCGAGTTCCAGCGGACCCAGCACCCGCAGCCGCACGTCGCCGGCCGGCGCGGCCGCGCGGCCCAGCGCGCGGCGGGCCAGCAGCGTCCCCAGGCCCTGTCCGCGCGCCTCAAAGCGCTGCGCGAGCGCATTCAGCGCGTCCCGGTCGCCCGCCAGGCGGGCCACGTCCACGGCGACCCGGTCCGCCTCGTACTCGCCCAGGTGCTCGCGCGCCACGGCCTCGGCGGCCTGCAGCGCCGCCAGCGCCTCGCCGCGCCGGCCCAGAGCGTCCAGGGCCAGGCCGCGCGCCACGCCGTTGCGGCTTTGCGTGCGCGGATCGGCGCTGAGGGTCGCGGCGCGCGCCTCGGCCTCCTCGACCAGCTCCAGGGCGCGTTCGCCCTGTCCGGCGCGGGCGTGCGCGCGGCTGGCATCGTTCAGCGTCTCGACCAGCAGGCGCGCGTTGCCCAGGTCCTGCGCCAGGCGCAGCGCGCGCCGCGCGTGGTGCAGGGCCAGTTCTGCCGAGAGCGGCGCGCCGCTCAGGGTGTAGAGCGAGGTCAGCATGCCCAGCGCGTTCAGCAGGAAGTGCGCGCCGTCCAGGTAGGTCAGCACCCCCTGCGCCTCGATCAGCGCGTCCTCGGCGCGTTCCAGCTCCCCACGCTCGAAATGCAGCTCGGCGCGCATGCCCAGGCTGCTGGCGTAGCCGCGCGCGTCGCCCAGGCGCTGGCGGGCCTCCAGGGCGTGGCCCACGCTGTCCATCGCGGCGTCCAGTTCGCCCAGCATGCGCAGGAAGGCCGCGCGGTTGTGCCACAGCGCGCTGGCCCCCACGCTGTTGCCGGCGTCCTGCATGCTCTGGGCCGTGTCCGCGGCCAGGTCCGCCGCGGCGCGGTACTCGCCCTGGTGATACAGCAGCATGACCTGCACGCCCAGCAGCCGCTGGCGTTCCGGTTCGCTCAGCGGGCCGGCCAGCAGGGCGTCCAGTTCCCGCGCGGCGTCGTGGCGCCGGCCCGTGGCGAGCAGGGCCATCGCCACCGCGCTGCGGACCGGCACGCCCGCCGCGCCCTGCTGGTCGCCGTTCAGGGCCTCCCACGCAGACAGCGCGCCCACGTGGTCCCCGATGTTCTGCAGCGCCATGATGCGCGCGCCGTCGGCCAGCGGCCCCGGCGGCTGCGCCGCGAGCAGACTGTCGAGCGCGGCGCGGCCGCCGGCGCGGGCGCTGAGCGTGGCGGCCAGCGGCAGCGTGCGCTCGGCCAGCGCGGGGTCAGCCAGGGTACGGACGGCCAGGTCCAGCGCGCGCGGCAGGTCGCTGCCCTGGAGCAGTTGCGCGGCCTGCACGGCCAGCTCGGCGCGGCGCTCCGGACCCGCCAGGTCGCTCGCGCGGGCCAGCAGGGTGCCCGCCTGCGCCGCCAGCCCGCGCGTCTGGGCGGCGGCCGCGGCACGTTCCAGCAGGTCGGCCGCCTCGGTGGGTGGCGTGCCGGCGGCGTCTAGGAACTCCACGGCGCGCAGCGGATCGCCGTGGTACGCGGCCAGCGCCCGGCGGGCCAGCGCGCGTGCCTGCTCCGGCGTGGTCTGTGCGCGCAGCACCTCCGCGTACAGCGGGTGGCTGAAGGCCGCGTGCTCGCCCACCAGCAGGCCCTGCTGCGCGAGGTCGTGTGCGGCCGCCCGCAGCGCGTCCGGGCTGACCTCGGCCACCTGTGCCCACACGTCCGGCGGCGCGTCGGGCACGCTGGCCCGCGCGGCCAGCAGGGCGCGGTGCGTGCCGGCGCGCTCCAGGGTCAGGTCGATCAGCGCCTCGATGCGGCCCGGCAGGCGGGCCTGCTGCGGCGCGCGCCAGTGCCAGCGCTGCCCGTCGCTGTACAGGTGCCCGCTGCGCACCAGAAACCGCAGGTACTCCAGCGTGAACAGCGGATTGCCGCGCGCGCGGCCGTACACCCAGCGCCGCACCTCGGGCGGCAGGTCCGGCCCGAGTTCTCCCGCGCACAGGGCGTCGGTGCCGTCCGCGTCCAGCGGCTCGACCGCGCACGCGGCCAGGCCGTCCGGCACGGCGTGCCGCGTGGTGAACAGCAGCACCACTCCGCGCGCGCGGCCCAGCAGATCCGCCAGGGTGCGCAGCGCGGCCGCCTGGGTGGGGGGCGCGTCGTGCAGGTCGTCCACGATCACGCCCACGGGCGCGTGCGCGGCGATCAGGGCCGCCAGGGCGCTCAGCGCGCCGTCCCCGTCGGGCAGGCGGCGTAGCGCCGCCTCGGCCCAGCCGGGCAGGCCGCGGCCGGCCGGAAAGCGCGCCGGCCACTCGGTCAGCGGCAGGGTGGCGGCCACGGTATGCGCCTGCACGCCCCCGCGACGCAGCAGGTCGTGCGCGGCGTGCGTCTTCCCGACGCCGGCCGGCCCGTGGTACGCCAGCACCGCTCCCTGACGGCGGTTCCGCAGGGCCCGCAGGGCCGCCTGTTCCTCGCTCCGCATGCTTCATTGTGACGTGCCGGGCACGCCGGAGGGGCGGCGGGTACTGGTCGGCGCGGTCGGGGGGGCCACGGTACACTCCGGGACATGCACATGAAGAGTTTCGGCGCGGCGCTGACCGTCACGGGCAGCATGCACCTGCTCACCCTGGACGGCGGCCGGCAGCTGCTGATCGACTGCGGCCTGTTCCAGGGCGACGACGAGACCGACGCCCGCAACCGCGAACCCTTCGACTTCGATGTGCGCGGCCTGGACGGCGTGATCCTCACGCACGCGCACCTGGACCACGTGGGGCGCCTGCCGCTGCTCGTCCGGGGCGGCTACCGCGGCCCGATCCACTGCACGCCCCCCACCGCCGCCCTCGCGGAGACCGTGCTGCTGGACTCCGCCCGCCTGCAGGAGGACGGCTACCGTATGGACCTGCGCCACGCCCGGCGCCAGGGCCGCGAGGCCGAGGTGCTGCCCCCGCTGTACGAGGAAGCGGACGTGCACCGCACCGTGGCCCTGCTGCGCCCGGACCTGGCCTTCGGCGAGACGACCACCATCGCCGGCGTGAAGATCACGCCCCAGCGCGCCGGGCACATCCTGGGCAGCGCGTACCTGCTTTTGGAGAGCGCGGACGGCCGCCTGATCATGTCGGGCGACCTCGGCAACCGCGAGAGCGGCCTCCAGATGGACTTCACGCCGCCCCCGGAGGCGGACGCGGTCGTGATCGAGACGACCTACGCCAACCGCACGCACCGCCCGTGGACCGAGACCCTGCTGGAATTCCGCGACGCCCTGAGGGGCGCGGTGCGCCAGGGCGGCAAGATCCTGATTCCGACCTTCGCCATCGAGCGCGCCCAGGTGATCCTGTACACCCTGAAGGACCTGATGGACGCGGGCGAGGTGCCGCGCATCCCGGTGTTCCTCGACTCGCCCATGGCGACCCGCGCGACCAACGAGTACTTCGAGTTCGGTGACGAGCTGATCCCGCCGGTGCGGGACGCGCTGCGCGCCGGCGAGGACCCCTTCCGGCCCAGCACGCTGCACGTGGTGCCCACCAGCGCCGAGTCGCAGCGCCTGAACAAGTACGACGGCCCGGCGATCATCATGGCCGGGAACGGGATGATGACCGGTGGGCGCATCCAGCATCACCTCAAGCACCACCTGTGGAACCCCTCGACCAGCCTGATCATCGTGTCGTATCAGTCGCCCAGTTCCCTCGGTGGGCGGATCGTCACGGGCGCCGACCACGTGCGGATCATGGGCGAGGACATCGCGGTGCGCGCCCACGTGCACACCATCGGCGGCTTCTCTGCCCACGCCGACCAGGACGACCTGCTGGCCTTCCTGGCGACCACCGGCACGCCGCACGTGTGGCTGGTGCACGGCGAGCCGGAGGTCATGGACGCCTTCGTGCCGGTGCTGGAGGGGCGCGGCCTGAAGGGCGACCTGATGCCGGACCGCCAGGACGTCGACCTGCGCGGCCCCGGCTTTCCCCAGGGCCGCCCGCCCGGCGTGGTGCTGGACGCCGCGCCGGACGCGGCACGCGCCGAGGGCGGCGAGTAGGAACGGGACCGGACCTGAGCGGAAGAATGGAGTGGCGCGGCGCAACGGCGGGCTGCGGCCTCCGGCTGGCGGAGCGGTAAGTCCCGGCCGCCGTAAGCTACCCTGGGCAGTGATGATGCGCGCCGCGTTCCCCCTCCTTCCCGCACTCCTGCTCACCCTGACCGCGTGCGGTTCCAAGGGCATCGAGGGCCTCCAGACCTACACCTACGCTGCCGGCGACCACCGCAGCGGGTCGCTGGTGTACGCGGAGAACCCCCCGGCGGGCGGCGCGCACAACCCCATCTGGCAGAACTGCGGCGTGTACTCGCAGCCGCTGTACAACGAGTACGCGGTGCACAGCCTGGAGCACGGCGCGGTGTGGATCACGTACCGCCCGGACCTGGACAGCGCGCAGGTGGACACCCTGAAGAAGCTGGTGGACGGCCGCCCGTACACGCTGCTGAGCCCCTACGACGGCCTGCCCAGCCCGGTCGTGATCAGCGCGTGGGGCGCGCAGCTCAAAGTCGAGAAGGCCGACGACGCCCGTCTCAAGGCCTTCCTCGACAAGTACGAGCAGGGTCCCACCGCGCCCGAACGCGGAGCGGCGTGCAGCGGCGGGTACTCCAGCACCCGCTGACGCGGACTTCGTGACGGTCCCCTGACCCCGGCGGAAGCGGGCGGCCCTACAGTGGAGGCCGCCGCGTCCGGCGTTCCCGCCGCCTGCTCCTCCGGAGGCCCGTCCATGCCCAGCCGCTCCGCACTGCCCGCCGTCCTCGCCCGCCTGTTCCGTCGGTGCCCGGCCCTCCGCTGGGCGCGCGCCCTGCTGCCCGTGCTGCTGGGCGTGTCGCTGCTCGGCGTCCGGGCAGGGGCCGTGCAGGTCGGCACGCTGAACCTCACGCCGCCCTCCGGCTGGACGGTCCGGGTCGAGAAGGGCGTGGCGACCCTGATGCCCGCGGGCGGTGCCGCCGGAGTGATGCTGGTGATTCCGGACCAGACGATCACCGGCGACGCGAGGGCATGGTTCACGACCAGCGTGGGGCAACTGTCCAGCGACGGGCAGGTGACGGAGCGGACGGACGTGCAGGTCTCCACCACGCCGGCCGGGGCGTCGCTGCTGACGGCCGGCGCGGCCGTGCGGCTCGCGCAGGGCACGCAGTACCGCGCGTACATCGCCAGCGTGTCGGGCACCCGGGCCACGTTGTACGTGCTGGTCGCGCCCAGCCGCGAGGTCTTCACGGCCCGTCAGGCGGACTTCGTGGCGCTGGTCCGCTCGGGCCGCGCGCCGGCCGCCGGGGTGCCGGCTCCCGCGACCGGCGGCGGGCTGACCGGACCGAAGGCCGCGCTGCCGGCCGTGAAGCCCATGAACGCCGCGCAGTTCGTCGCGGCCGGCGGCGATCCGGCCACCGCCGTGATCCCCGACGAGTTCCGCTGCTACCAGGAAAAACGCGGCAGCGGCGTGACCCCCGAACTCGTGTTGCAGATCCTTCCCGGCGGGAAATACCGCACGCCCTACGGGGCCGGGTCGTACACCGTGAAGAGGGACGGGAGCCTGACCAGGACCGCGTGGACCGGCGGGGTGCTGGACGGCGCCTCCGGCTATCTGGATTTCGGGGACGATGGCCAGCAGCTCAGCCTCCACGACGTCGGCGAGGGCACGCTGGACGACGCCAGCGACTTCGAGTGCTACCAGCGCGGCCCGCGCGAGAACCGGCAACTGCTGGACTTCAAGCTCCGCACGCCCGCTGTGGCCGCGTACCCCTGCACCCTGACCGACGGCAGCGGCCGGAGCGGCGGCACGCTGGAGATCCTCGCGGGCGGTGCGTACCGCCTGGGCGGCCAGAGCGGGCACTACAGCGTGGACTTCCGCAGCGACCAGGACCAGGAGTGGAGCGACCTGGAGTTCACGGGCGGCGCGCTCCAGGGCGCCAGCGGTACCTACGGCGAGGACGCCACGGGCCTGCGCACGCTGCGCGTGTACCGCCCCAGGATGGAGTGCACCAGGGTGGTCAAGCCCACGCCCCTGCCCCGCTACGGCGCGGCGAAGGCGCCGGCGCCGCCCAGGGGCAGCGGAGGCCTGAGCGGCGCGTACGCCACGTGGTACCCCGACCCGCTGGCCGCGATGGGCCTGGGCGGGTGCAGCGGCCTGTGCTGGGACGTGTACGTGTTCGACAAGGCCGGCTACGTCTTCACCGCCGAGCCGGACGCGTCGCTGGACGAGGCGGACTGCACCCGTACGCACCCCAACGGTCTGCCGGTGTGCGAGGTCTACCGCGCGCAGGGCGGCCAGCTCGTGATCGGCCGGGACAAGCCTGTGCCCTTTGCGAAGGCGGGCGCGGCCCTGAAGATCGACGGGCGCACCTACCAGCTGCTGCAGTCCCTGGCCGGCGTGAAGCTGAGCGGCACGTACACGTCCGACAGCTTCGTGGGGGGCGGCGCCAGCACGGTCAGCGGCGCGTTCCGGACCACCCTGACGTTCCTGCCGCAGGGCAAGTTCACCCGTGAGCGCAGCGGCGGCGTGAGCGCCACCACCACCGACACCGGCACGAACGCGGGCACCGTGACGGGCGGCGCGACCGTCACCAGCGAGCGGCGGGGCGGCGGCACGTACCGCGTGACCGGGTTTACCGTGGAACTCACCTTCGGCGGCGGACATGTCGAGAAGCTGTTCGGCTACGCCCTGCCGGGCAAGGACGGCTGGCCGCAGCTCGACCTGCTGCGGCTGGGCGGCTCGACCTACACGACCGGCCGGAAGTAGGGCCCGGCCGTCACGGCCGCCGGTCGCGCTTTCCCGCGATGCCCAGCACGCGCAGCACCACCACCGCCGGAATCGCCATGACGGCCAGCAGCGCGTTCCACACGGTGCCGCGCACGCTGGGCAGCAGCCGGCCCTCGCCGTGGCGCGGCACCCGCGGCAGCATGCGCGGCCAGCGGGGCAGATCCACGCCCAGCACCCGGCCGCGCGCGTCGCGCACCGGGCCGCCCTCGGCGAGCGCCGCCCGCTCCTGCTCGCTGGGTTCCGTGCTGATCTCCGCGCCCTGGGCGGCCAGCGCCTGCTTCTTGCCCACATTGGCCGCGCCGCCCGCGTGGGTGCCGAACTTCTGCGAGTACACCCACGTGACCTCGGCCCCGAAGAAGAAGATCATCGCGGAGTAGTAGATCCACAGCAGCAGCACCACCAGCGCGCCGGCCCCGGCGAACACGCTGCCCGGCGCGGCCTGCCCCAGGTACAGGCCGATCAGCAGCTGCCCCAGCGTGAACAGCGTGGACGTGAACACGCCGCCCGCCCACACCTCGCGCCACTCCAGCTTCACGTCCGGCAGCACCTTGTAGATGCCCGCGAAGATCGGGGCCAGGAACGCGGTCGAGAGCAGCAGCGTCCCGGCCCGCACGAAGAACGCGCCCGCGCCGATGGTGTTGCCCAGCCGCTCGGCCACCGCCGAGAGGTACGTGTTCAGGCCCAGGAAGGCGATCAGCAGCAGCCCGATCCCGATGATCATCAGGAAGGACTTCACGCGCGTCCACACGATGTTCACCACGCCCTGCGGCGGGGAGGGATCGGCGCCCCACATGGAGTTCAGGGCGTCCTGGATCTGCACGAACAGCCCGGTCGCGCCCAGGAACAGCGTCACGAAGGCCGCGACCGTCGCCGTTGTACTCCCCTTGGTGAGAGCGTCGGGTTTGATCAGGCCGCGCAGGAACTCGGCGGTGTCGGTGCCCAGGTTCTGCGCGATCAGGCCGGACGGCCCGAAGAGTTGGTCGAGCACCGCGCTGTCGGTCAGCACCCGCCCGGCGATCAGCACCGCCAGCAGCAGCAGCGGCGCGACGGCGAACACGGCGTAGTACGCGATGGCCGCCGCCAGCCTCGGCGCCTTGTCCTGATTGAATGCCAGGAAGGCCTCGCGGATCAGGGTGAGGACATCGGCAACCTTCATCCAGCCAGTGTAGGGGGGTGGCCCGGCCGCACCGGAACGGAGCGTTCAGACAATGCCCATGAACGGCGTGCCGGACGCTACTGTGGCCGCATGCGCGCCATTCCGCCGGGCTACACGCAGACGCTCGACGTGCTCGTCACGGACGACATGACCGTGCAGTTCGGGGAACTCGGGGCGGTGCACCCGGTGTACGCCACGTACTGGCTGGCCCGGCACTTCGAGGAAGCCGGGCGCAAGATCATCCTGCCGTTTCTGGAGCCCGGCGAGGGCGGCATCGGCACGCAGGTGGACGTGACGCACACCGCGTCCGCGCTGCCGGGCATGCGGGTCACGGTCACGGCAGTGCTGGAGCGCGTGGAGGGCCGCCGGGTGCATTGCCGCTTGAGCGCCGTGAACGAACTCGGGGACGACATCGGGCACGGCACGACCACGCAGGCCGTGCTGCCACAGGCGCGGATCGACAAGAATTTTGGCGCGCTGCGGCAGCGCTGGGACGCGCGCCGGGCCTGAACACTTCCGTGCATTTCGTGCCCGGACTGTGCGGCGCGGTTCGGTATGCTGCAGTGCCATGCCCAAAGGTCCCCCCGTCTCCCGGTACTACGACGTCAGCCGCGACGAGCACGGCCAGCGGTACATCGACGTGCACGTCAGCGGTCTGGCCCTGCTCCAGAACCCGCTGCTGAACAAGACCACCGCCTTCACCCGCCAGGAGCGCCGCGACCTGGGCCTGGAGGGCCTGATCCCGCCGCACGTCAGCACCTTCGCCGAGCAGAAGGAGCGCACGTACCGCCGCTACCTCGGCTGCCGCAGCGACCTCGACAAGCACGAGTACCTGCGGGCCCTGCAGGACCGCAACGAGGTGCTGTTCTACGGCGTGCTGGAGGATCACCTCGAGGAGATGCTGCCGATCATCTACACGCCCACGGTGGGCGAGGCGGTCAAGACCTACTCCAGCAACTACCGCTACCCGCGCGGCTTCTCCGTCAGTACCGAGGACATCGGGCGCATCGACGAGATGCTGGAGAACGTGTCCGTGAACGACGTCCGCATGATCGTGGCGACCGACTCCAGCGCGATCCTGGGCCTGGGCGACCAGGGCTTTGGCGGCATGGCGATCAGCATCGGCAAGCTCTCTCTCTACACGGCGGCGGGCGGCGTGGGACCGGACAAGACGCTGCCGGTCGAACTGGACGTGGGCACCAACCGCCAGGACCTGATCGACGATCCGCTGTATCTGGGCGTGCACCACCGCCGCCTGACCGGCGAGGCCTACGACGAGTTTCTGGACGCCTTCGTCGAGGGCGTGGCGCACCGCTACCCCAAGGCGATCATCCAGTGGGAGGACTTCAGCCGCGGCACGGCATTCCGGGTGCTGGAGCGTTACCGTCGCGTGCTGCCCAGCTTCAACGACGACATCCAGGGCACCGGCGCCATGGCCCTGGCGGGCCTGGCGTGTGCCGCGCAGATCAAGGGCGAGCGGCTGACCGATCAGGTGTTCGTGGTCGTCGGGGCGGGCGCGGCCGGGATCGGCGTGGCGCAGGCGATCCGTCAGGGGCTGGTGCAGGGCGGCCTGGACGACGCCGAGGCGGGCGCGCGCGTGTACGTGGTGGACCGCTACGGCCTGCTGATGCACGGCCAGCCGGACCTGGAGTCGCAGCAGCTGCCCTTCGCCCGTACTCCGGAGCAGCTGGCGGGCTGGTCGTACGCCGGCGAGTACCCCACGCTGCACGAGGTCGTGGTGAACGCCCGCGCGACCGCCCTGCTGGGCTTCACCGGGGTGCCCGGCCTGTTCCGGCAGGAGACCGTGCTGGCCATGCTGGCGCACACGCCCCGGCCCATCGTGTTCCCGCTGAGCAATCCCTCCAGCCACGTCGAGGCGCGGCCCGCCGACCTGATCACGTGGACGGACGGCGGCGCCATCGTCGCGTCGGGCAGTCCCTTCCCGGACGTGGAGCACGCCGGGCAGCGCTACCCGGTCGGGCAGGGCAACAACGCCTTCATCTTCCCCGGCCTGGGCTTCGGGGCCGTGACCGCCCGCGCCCGCGAGATCACCGACGCCATGATCATGGCCGCCGCCCTGACGCTCGCCGACTACACCCGCACCCACCACCCCGGTCACGTGTACCCGCCTATCTCGGAACTGCGCGAGATCAGCGTCCGCATCGCCGTGGCGGTGGCCCGTCAGGCGATTGCGGACGGCGTGTGCGCCCAGCGCTCGATCCGCAGCCTGAACGACGCCGCGCTGGAAGCCGCGATCCGCGAGCGCGCGTGGCTGCCGCAGTACCTTCCGCTGCACCGCGCGCCGGACGCCCGCGAGTAGCGGCAGGCTCAAGCAGAGGGCGGAAGGCTGCGCAAGCCTTCCGCCCTCTGCCGTTCGCGCCTTTACATGTGCAGCGAGCGTTTGTCGGTCGCCAGCGCGGCTTCCTTGACCACCTCACTCAGGGTGGGGTGCGCGTGGACGGTGCGGGCGAGGTCCTCGGCGCTGCCGCCGAACTCCATGATGGCAACCACCTCGCCGATGAGTTCCGACACGCCGCTGCCGATCATGTGTACGCCCAGGATGCGGTCACTCTGCGCGTCCGCGACGACCTTCACGAAGCCGCGCGGATCGCCGTGGCCCAGCGCGCGGCCGTTGGCGGAAAACGGGAACTGCCCGGTCTTGACGGTCAGGCCGCGGTCCTTGGCCTGCTTCTCGGTCAGGCCCGCCCATGCGATCTCGGGGCTGGTGTAGATCACCCACGGAATCACGTCGTAGTTCACGTGCCCGGCCTGCCCGGCGATCAGCTCGGCCAGCGCCACGCCCTCCTCCTCGGCCTTGTGGGCCAGCATCGCGCCGCCAATCACGTCCCCGATGGCATACACATTCGGCAGGTTGGTGCGGTAGTGCCCGTCCACCTTCACGAAGCCGCGCTCGTCCAGCGCGAGGCCCACGGCGTCGGCGCCCAGCCCGGTCGTGTTCGGCACGCGGCCGATCGAGACGATCAGCTTGTCGAAGCGGGCGGTCGTCTCGGCGTCCTTTTCCGTGTAGGTCACGCTCACGCCGCTGTCGTCCTGCTCGACTTTGGTGATGTTCACCCCGAAGTGGAACTCCAGGCCCTGCTTCTGGAACTGCTTGAGGGCTTCTTTGGCCAGCGCGTCGTCGGCGGCCATCAGGAAGCCCGGCAGGGCCTCCAGGACCGTGACCTGCGCGCCCAGGCGGCGCCACACGCTGCCGAGTTCCAGGCCGATCACGCCCGCGCCGATCACGCCGAGCTTCTGGGGCACCGCCGTGAACTCCAGCGCGCCGCTGTTCTCGACCACGTTCTGGCCGAAGGGGGCCAGCGGCAGGGCGCGCGGGTTGCTGCCCGTCGCCACGATCACGTGCGTGGCCTTCACCTCGGTGCCGGCGGCGTCCACGATCCAGCCGCCCTCCTCCTGGCGGACGAACTTGCCGTAGCCGAAGAACGACGTGATCTTGTTCTTCTTGAACAGGTAGGCCACGCCGCCCGTCAGCTTGTCCACCACGCCCGCCTTGCGCGCGAGCATCTTGGAGACGTCCACGCTCGCGCCCGAGACCTGGATCCCGTGCTCGGCCGCCTCGTGCGTGATCATCTCGAACTTCTCGCTGGAGTCCAGCATCGCCTTGCTGGGAATGCAGCCCACGTTCAGGCACGTGCCGCCCAGACTGGCCTTGCCGTTCCGCTCAAAGGCGTCCACGCAGGCCGTCCTGAAGCCCAGCTGCGCCGCACGAATGGCTGCCACATACCCCGCCGGGCCGCCGCCGATCACCACAACGTCGAAGGAATCCATACCGCCCACGAGCGTACCATCACCGCGCAAAGCGGATGGTGGCGCGTTCCTGCGGCGGGAACGGCCGCGCGCGGAACGCAATGCACGAAAGAGCGCTCCTCAGGACCGCCGGTAGCGCTTCGCGGGCCGGCCGACCGTGCCCACGTCCGTCTCCACGGCCGCCTCGCCCACCTCGACGAGGTGCTCGAGGTAGCGCCACGCGGTCACGCGGCTCAGGCCCAGGGCCGTGCCCAGGTCCGCGGCGGTGCGGGGCGGGCCGCCGCGCAGGGCCGCGCGGACCCGTTGCAGCGTGTCGGCGTCCAGGCCGCTCGCCGCCGAGGCCGGGGTGCTCAGCAGGGCGTCCAGATCGCCCTGGCGCACTTCCGGCTGCGCCCACACGGCCGCGCGCTCCCGGGCCCGCCCCAGCGCCACGCCGAAGCGCCCGGGGGTGACGGGCTTGACCAGGTAATCCGCCGCGCCGTGAATCAGCGCGTCCTGCACGCTGGCCGAGTCGTTCGCCGCCGTGACCAGGATCGCATCGACCCGCGCGCCCGCGACCCGCAGCTCACGCAGGAAGTCCAGGCCCCGGCCGTCCGGGAGCTGCACGTCCAGCAGCAGCAGCGCCGGGCGCAGGGTGGCGACCATGGACCGCGCGATCCGGACGGTCTCCGCGAAGCCCAGCACCTCGAAGCCCCCGGCGTCGTGCAGCCAGCGGGTGTGCAGCGCCGCGATCCGCGGATCGTCCTCCACGATCAGGGTGCGGATGGCCGGGGGAGCGCTCACGTGCCGGCCCCGGCCGGCACGTCCAGCGTGAAGCGCGTCCACGGGCGGCCGCGGCTGTCCGTGACCCGGTCGTGCGTGAGGGTGGCGCCCACAGCGTCCGCGCGGGCCTGCACCAGAGCCAGTCCCACGCCGCGCCCCGGGCCCTTGCTGCTCACGCCCCGCTGCGTCAGGGTCGCGGCGAGGTCGGCCGGCACGCCCGCGCCCGTGTCGCGCACCTCCACGACCACGCCCTCGGGATCGGCGGCGATCAGCACGTGCACCTGTGCGTCCGGGTGGCCCGCAGCGGCCTCCAGGGCGTTCTCGATCAGGTTGCCGGCCGCGAGTTCCAGCAGGTCCAGCGTGCCGGGCGGCAGCTCGGCCGGCAGCGCGGACAGCGGATCGACGCTCAGGGCCACGCCCAGTTCCGAGGCGCGGTCGAATTTGCCCAGCAGCAGCGCGGCCAGCCGCACGTGGCGCAGGCCACGCACCGCGTCGGCGTGGGCGGTGTGCCGCTCGGCCTGGGTGTGGATCAGGGCCAGGGCCTCGCGCGTCTCGCCCAGGTGCAGCAGGCCCGCCAGGGTGTGCAGGCGATTGGTGAACTCGTGCGTCTGCGCGCGCAGCAGTTCGGCGTAGCGCTGCGACTGCGTCAGCTCGTCGGCCAGGGCGCGGACCCGCGCGAGGTCGCGCAGCGTGAGCACCTGCGCACCGTCCCCGGTGTCCTGCACGCCCGCCAGCAGCGGCCGGCCGCGCACGTCCAGAGGCACGGCCACCCCGGCGTCCGGCACGCCCCCCGGCAGGAGCGTGTCCAGCGGCACCGGCAGTTCCTGTGCGGGCACGCCCAGCAGCGCCCGCGCCTGCGGGTTCATCACGTACACCAGGCCGCCGCGCACCACCAGCACGCCCTCCTCCAGCGCGTTCATGACCGTGCGGTAGTGCAGCAGGCCGCCCGCGATCTGCTCGGGCTCCAGGTCCAGCATCTCGCGCTGGGCACGGCGCGCCAGCAGCAGTGACAACCCCAGCGCCAGCGCCAGCGCGCCCAGGTACCACGGCAGCGCCGCCCACAGCACGTCCCGGTAGACGTCCCGCAGGCGTGGCAGCAAGAAGCCCACGCTCGCCAGGCCCAGCACCCGCCCCTGGCCCGAGACGACCGGCACCTTCGAGCGCACCGAGCGGCCCAGCGTGCCCTCCACCGTCTCGGTGACGCTCTGGCCCCGCAGGAAGGCCGTGAAGTCCCCGCCGGCCATGCGCTCCCCGATGCGGGAGGGCGTGGGGTGCGTCAGGCGGGCGGTGGTCCGGTCCGTGACGACCACGTAGTCCGCGCCCAGCAGTTCCCGGTACGTGTTCATCAGCGGGTTCAGGGCCGCGCGCTGCGCTGCGTCGCCCTCCAGCGCGGCCACGACCGGCGGCAGGACGGCCACCAGCCGCGACTCGCGCAGCGAGCGTTCCGCGAACGACCGGTGGATGCCGCTGTACACGCCCTGGCTGACCAGGCCCAGCAGCGGCACGGCCAGCAGCAGGAACGCGCCCAGGGTCGTCAGGAACAGCCGCGACCGCACGCGCAGCAGCCGGGGCGTGTGCGGCAGCGCCACCTCGCGCGCCAGCGGCCCCAGACGGTCCACCGAACCGCCCGGCCGCCCTGCGCGGGAGGAAATACGCTGCACGCCCATGGTCAGGGCAGTGTCGCACACCGCCGCCCGGCGGGTTGTGTTCACCCGCCGCACAATACCCCCGCGCCCGCGGGGCGGGAAAAGCCGCGCCTGGACGCACGGCCGGCGCGTGACGCTCCCTGGCCGGTGTCCCGCTCTGGCGCGTTGTCCCGGCCATGACACACACTGCGCGGCGTACTTCAACCCAGCCCTGGCCGCACCGCGCCGGCCATGCCCCTCACGTCCCGGCCCCACCACGCCGGACGGCCCCCGGAGGTTTCACCCATGCCCAGGATCTTCCGCAGCCTCTACGCCCAGGTGCTGACCGCCATCGTCATCGGCGTCGCCGTCGGGCACTTCTTCCCGACCGTCGGAGAGCAGCTCAAGCCGCTCGGAGACGGGTTCATCAAGCTGATCAAGGTCGTGATCGGCCCGATCATCTTCTGCACGGTCGTCAGCGGGGTCGCCAGCATGCGCGACACGAAGAAGATCGGCCGCGTGGGCGGCAAGGCCCTGCTGTACTTCGAGGTCGTCACCACCGCCGCCCTGCTGATCGGCCTGGTCGTCGTGAACGTGGTCGGCCCGGGGCGCGGTATGAACATCAACCCGGCCACGCTCGACACCAGCGCCATCACCAAGTACACCGAGGCCGCCAGCGAGCAGAGCGTCTCGGACTTCATCCTGCACGTCATCCCGACCACCTTCGTCAGCGCCTTCACCGAGGGCGACCTGCTGCAGGTGCTGCTGATCGCGCTGCTGAGCGGCTTCGCCCTGATCCGCATGGGTGACCTGGGCCAGCGCATCCTCAGGGGCATCGACGCGGCCAGCGCGATGGTGTTCCAGATCCTGGGCTTCATCATGAAGCTCGCGCCCATCGGCGCGTTCGGCGCGATGGCCTTCACCATCGGCAAGTACGGCGTGGGCAGCCTCCAGCAGCTCGCGTACCTGATGGGCACGTTCTACGTCACCTGCGCGCTGTTCGTGCTCGTGCTGCTGAACATCATCGCCCGCGTGTCGGGGTTCAGCCTGTGGAAGTTCCTGCGCTACATCAAAGAAGAACTGCTGCTCGTGCTGGGCACCAGCTCCAGCGAGAGCGCCCTGCCCCGCCTGATGGCCAAACTGGAGAACGCCGGCGCGAACAAGAGCGTGGTCGGTCTGGTCGTGCCCACCGGATACTCCTTCAACCTCGACGGCACCAGCATCTACCTGACCATGGCCGCCGTGTTCATCGCGCAGGCCACCAACACCAACCTGAGCTTCGCTCAGGAACTCGCCCTGCTGGGCATCCTGCTGCTGACCAGCAAGGGCGCGGCCGGCGTGACCGGCAGCGGCTTCGTGGTGCTCGCCGGCACCCTGGCCGCGCTGGGCACCGTGCCGGTCGCGGGCCTCGCCCTGATCCTCGGCATCGACCGCTTCATGAGCGAGGGCCGCGCCATCACCAACATCATCGGCAACGGCGTGGCCACCCTGGTCGTCGCCCGCAGCGAGAAGGCCCTGGACATGCAGCGCCTGACCCGCGTCCTGAACGGCGAACAGCTCCCGCCCGTGAACACCGACGTGCAGAGCGAGGAGCACGGCGAGGGCCGCAAGCTGGGCAGCGCGCAGCCGGCCTGACGACGGGCCGGGCACCGCGGGCAGAGGGCTTCACGCTCTCTGCCCGCGCTCGCTCGGTACTCCCCCCGCTGGAGGTGCCGCACATGCCGCACCGGGCTGCCGGGCGTCCTCTTACCCTGAGAAGGTGATGAAACCTGTCTTCATGTTCGCGGCGCTGGCCCTCGCCACCACGGCCGCTGCCACCACGCCCGCCACCAAGCCCCTGACCTACCAGACGGGCACCATCACGCTGCTGGGCGGCAAGGCCACCCTGACCACCGGCACCACGCTGCGCTACCTGAACGCCGAGGGCGCGCGGCGCGTGATCGTGGACGAGTGGGGCAACCCGCCGGAAGCGGCTGAGGGCACCCTGGGCATGATCGTGCCCGCCGGCACCGATCCCGGCACGCGCGACGGCTGGGGCGTGGTGGTGACTGAGAGCAAGGACGGCCACGTGTCCGACAGCGACGCCGCGAAGACCAACTACGACCAGCTGATGAAGGACATGCAGGCCGCCACCCAGGACAGCAACGCCGAGCGCGAGAAGGCCGGGTACGGCACCCTGGATCTCGTCGGCTGGGCCGACCCGCCCCGCTACGACGCGGCCACGCACAAGATGTACTGGGCCAAGGAACTCGCGTTCAGCGACAACGAGCACCACACCCTGAACTACGCCGTGCGCATCCTGGGCCGCGACGACGTGCTGGAACTGAACGCCGTGGCGGGCATGGAGCAGCTCCCGCAGATCAAGAAGGACATGGCCGCCATGCTGTCGCAGGTGTCCTTCACCGCCGGCTCGCGCTACGAGGACTTCGACGGCAGCACCGACAAGCTCGCCGCGTATGGCGTTGCTGGGCTGGTCGGCGTGGTCGCCGCGAAGAAGATCGGCCTGCTGGCCCTGCTGCCGCTGCTGCTCAAGAAGGGCTGGATCGTGCTCCTGGCCGGGCTCGCGGCCTTCCGCCGGCTGTTCGGCCGCAAGGGTGCGGCCCAGGCGTAAGGGGGAACAGAGCCGGGGGCTGGGGACGGGGAAGCCCACTCCCAGCCCTCCGCGTGTGTGCCCTCAGCCTAACGCCGCGTACGCCACGGCCACCTGCGCGGCCACGGCGGCGTTGTGCCGCACCAGGGCGATGTTGGTGTCCAGGCTGCGCCCGCCCGTGATCTCCACGATGCGGCCCAGCAGGTACGGCGTGGTGTCCTTCCCGGTCAGGCCCAGGGCGTCCATGTCGCCCAGCGCCCGCTCGATGTGCGGCGTGATCTCGTCGGCGGGAATCTCGGCGTCTTCGGGCACGGGGTTGGCGAGGAGCACGCCGCCCGACAGGCCCAGCGCCCACTTCGCCTTCAGGACGTGGGCGGCGTCCTCGGGCGTGTTCACGCTCATTGGGGACTTGAAGCCGCTGCGGCGCGAGTAGAACGCCGGGAACTCGTCCGCGCCCAGCGTGATCGCCGGCACGCCCTGCGTCTCGAGCACCTCCAGCGTCAGGCCGATGTCCAGGATGCTCTTGACGCCTGCGCTCACCACGCACACGTCGGTGTGGGCGAGTTCCAGCAGGTCCGCGCTCACGTCCATACTGCGCTCGGCGCCGCGGTGCACGCCGCCCGTGCCGCCCGTGGCGAACACGCGGATGCCCGCCAGCGACGCAATCCGCATGGTCGACGCCACCGTGGTCGCGCCGTGCTTCCCGAGGGCCACCGTCACCGGCAGGTCACGGGTGCTGATCTTGTCCACCCCCTTGTCGGTGGCCAGCAGGTGCAGTTCGTCCGGGGTCAGGCCCACCTTCAGGCGGCCGCCCAGCACGGCAATGGTGGCGGGCACCGCGCCGTGCTCGCGCACCACGTCCTCCACGCCGCGCGCCATCTCCACGTTCTGCGGGAACGGCATGCCGTGGCTGATGATGGTGCTCTCCAGCGCCACCACCGCCCGGCCGGCGTTCAGCGCGGCGGCGACTTCCGGGTGGATGTCCAGGTACGGGGCGACGGACTGGGAACTGTGCTGTGTCATGGGAAACCTCGGTGGGGGAAAGGGCTGTGAGGACAGGTCTGCTGGGGTCAGGTCGACTGCGTGGGCTCGGCGGTCACGGTCTCCGCCAGGCGCGCTGCGATGGCCGCCGGGGTCAGGGTGGGGGAGACGGCGGACTCGCTCTCGATGGTGATGGCCGCCGCCGCGTGCCCCCGGCGCGCCGCCTCGGCCGGGCCCACGCCGGACGCCAGGGCCGCCAGGAACGCCGCGAGCATCGCGTCCCCCGCGCCCGTCACGTCCCGCACGGTGGCGGGCAGGGCGGGCAGGTCGTGCACGCCGTCCGGGCCGGACAGCACGCTGCCGTGGGCGCCGCGCCGCACCCACACCAGCGTCACGCCGAGGTCGTGCAGTTCGCGGGCGGCGGAGCGGATGGCGTCCGGGTCGTCGGGCACGTCGTGGCCCACCAGCACGGCTAGTTCCGGCACGTTCGGCGTGACCGCGTGGGGCACCAGCCCGGCTGCCAGCGCCGGACGCAGCCGCGCCGCCTTGGGCACACTGACCGGCTCGAACACCACCGACGCGCCCACCTCGGCCGCCAGGGTCAGGAGGTGCGCCAGGGTGGCCTCCGGCAGGTTCCCGTCCGCGACCACCCATGCCGCGCCGCGCAGCGTGCCCCGGCGCTCGTGTAGGGCGGCCGGCGTCAGGGCCTCGGTGGCCTCCATCGCCGCGACCGCCACCAGCAGTTCGCCGTTCGCATTCAGCACGGCCGTGTACGTGCCGGTGCCCACGCCCTCGGCGCGCAGCACGCCCCGGACGTCCACGCCAGCCGCCTCGGTGGCGCGCAGCAGGCTGTCGCCCAGCGCGTCCCGACCCACCGCCGACACCAGCGTGACCGGCACGCCCAGCCGCGCCAGATTTTCGGCCACGTTGCGCGCCACGCCGCCCGGCGCCTGCACGGTCACGCCAGGGTTGCTCGTGCCGGGCACCGCCGCTGCCAGCGTCCGCGCCTTCACGTCCACATTCGCGCCGCCCACCACCACCACGCGCCCCGGGCCGTCCGCCGGCGGCAGCACGTAGCCGCGGCCCAGCAGCGCGCCCTTGCGCACCAGATTGCTGACATGCACGTTCACCGCCGCGCGTGTGGAGCCCAGGCGGCGGGCGAGGTCCTCTGGGGTTGCCAGGGGGGTCTCCCGGATCAGGGCGAGGAGGGCGGATTCGGTGTCGGTCAGGGGCATGGCTTAACTATAGTAAAGGAGCTTTTTGAGATTAAGCAAGATGGTGTCGGTTTCCTCCTCTGGCCCCACCCCCCAGCCCCCAACCCCAGACTCGGAGAGTTGCGCAGCAGAGGGGCAGGGGGAGCGGCGCTGCAGTGAGCAGTTGGCGCCATGCTGCTCGAGCTGGCCTAACACGGGGTCTCGTTGTCGTGGGGCCGTGTAGCTGCCTCGTGCGTTGTCGCCGTCACTCGCGCACGATGGCTTTCGGTCAGGTGCTCAGTGGGACGCTTCGGTTTTGAACCCCTTGCCGCTTGCCGGGGACTCGCAGAGGCTGGGAGAGGGTGGCGTGACCACCTCTACCGAACCTATTCCCTCCGCCTTTCCCAAGAGGGGATCACAGAGCGGCGAAGCAGGGTGAGGGGCTCTACTGCGTCGCTTCCCACAGCGCCAGCACGTCCTGCGCCTCGTCGACGTGCATCTGTTCGATCAATGCGCCGTGGTGGGTGGCGACGCTCCGGCCCTCGGCGCGGGCGGCGGTCCAGGTGTCGATCAGGGCGCGGGCGGCGTCGGCCTCGGCATCGGTGACGCCGTAGGCGGCGTTGGCGGCCTCGATCTGGCTGGGGTGGACGACGGTCTTGCCGGCGAAGCCCAGCGCGCGGCCCTGCTGGCATTCGCGCTGGAAGCCGCCGGGGTCGCGGACATCGTTGTACACGGCGTCCAGCGGGAGCTTGCCGTGGGCGCGGGCGGCGAGGACCACGGCGCTCAGGGCGTGCAGCAGCGGCAGGCGGTCCGCGTGGGGCCGGGTGCGCAGGGCGCGGGCGAGGTCGTTCGCGCCAACGAGCAGCCCGGCCACGATGGGCACGGCGGCAATCGCGGGGGCGTTCAGCACGCCCAGCGGCGTCTCGACCATGGCCCACACGGGGAGGCCAGGGGGGACGTCGTGGACAGCGCGGGCGTCCTCGACTTTCGGCAGCACGATGCCGGCGGCGGCTGTGGCGAGGGCGCGGTCGGGGTGCGCCCAGGGCGTGCCGGGGCCGTTCACGCGGACCAGCACGGGCACCGGCCACGGCGTGTGCAGGGCCTCCTGGACGTGCTCGCGGGCCTGCTCCTTGTGCTCGGGCGCCACCGCGTCCTCCAGATCCAGGATGACCGCGTCGGCGGGAAGCGTGCGGGCCTTCTCGATGGCGCGGGGTTTGTCGCCCGGCACGTACAGCACCGAGCGGAGGGGACGGGGCGTCATGCCCGCATGCTAGGCGGTCACGTGCCCGGCCAGCGTCCAGCCGCTCAGCAGGGCCGCTTCCACGCGGGGGCCGTGTCCGTCCGGCGTGAAGCCGTCACCGCAGATGCCCAGCCGCAGGTGCCCGTCCCAGTGGTCGGGGCCGGCCGCCCGGCGTTCCGGGGTCGCGTAGCGCCAGCGGTGCGCGAAGGTGGCGGCGGCGCCCAGCGGTGAGCCCAGCACGTCCGCAGCGGCGGCCAGCAGCTCCGGCAGCACCTCGTCCGGGGTGCGCTCCAGGTGCGCGCGGGTCCATTCGGCAGTGGCGTGCAGCATCAGTGCGGGCGGATGGCCGGCCGGGCGTTTGGTGTGCTCGCGGGCGATCCACTCCAGGGTGGGGTGGCCGCGCAGTTCCAGCGCGGGCCATTCGGCAGGCACGTCAGCGTTCAGGACGATCCCGGCCGCCCACGCGGGCGCGAAGGTCACGTCCGGTACGGGCACCTCCAGCCCGGCCAGCAGGGCCCGCTGCTGCGGCGCGGGCACGTTCAGCAGCAGGGTGCGGGCGCGGGCCACCTCGCCGGCCGCGTCGAACACGCGCCAGCCGGTCTCGTCACGCGCCACACGGGTCACGGTCACGCCGGGGCGCACGTCCAGACCGTCCGCGAGGGCCTTGCCCAGGGCGCTCATACCGGCCGGCGGCGCATAGCGGGGGTGGCCGTCGCTGCCGGCGGTGACCGCGCCGCCCTCCCAGCGGGCAAACCCGCGCGTCCACTCGCGCAGCCAGCCGTCGGCCACGCCGCTCTCCACCAGGCGCTGCGTGCGCTCCGCCCGCGCGGTGAAGAAGCGGGCGCCGTGATCCAGCCGCGCCTCGCGGCCGTCCGGCAGGGTCACGCGGCGGGTCGCGGCCCGGCCGGACACGCCCCGCGCCTTGTCCAGCAGCAGCACGCGCTGTCCGGCGGCCCGCAGGTCGCCCGCGGCGGCCAGACCAGCCAGACCGGCGCCCACCACCACGGTGTCCAGCATCTCAGCGGTCATGCGTGTCCGGACGTGGGCGCGCGGCGCTCGACGCGAGCAGGAACGGCAACAGGGCCAGCAGATACACCAGGGGTCGCGGCATGGGCGCAGTATCCGGCAGCCCGGCCGTTCACTCCGTGCGCTGGAGTAACTTCACCATGCCCGCGTACCCCCGCTGCCGCGCGTGCTCCAGGGGCGTGACCCCCTCGCGGTCCGCGACGTGCGGGTCGGCGCCGTGGGCGAGGAGTTCCCGCACGATCTCGGTGTGCGTGTGGCCGCCGTCCCCGAGGATCACGGCCTCCAGCAGCGCCGTCCAGCCCAGGTTGTTCACATGGTTCACGTCGATCCGCGTGGTGTTCAGCAGTTCGCGGACGTACGCAAGGTGACCGCGGTCGGCGGCGGGAATCAGGGCGGTGCCGCCGAAGCGGTTGGTGAGCGTCAGGTCGGGGTGCGCGCGCAGCACCTCGCGCAGCAGGGCGACGCTGCCGGTCTCGCCGCTCACCAGCAGGGCGTTGTTGCGCTGCGTGTCCTGGCGGTCGGGGTCGGCACCGGCGGCGATCAGCACGCGGGCCACCGCGACGTGATCGCCCAGCGCCGCCCACGTGAGTGCGGTGCGGCCGGTGGCGTCGGCGGCGTTCACGTCCGCGCCGGCCCGCAGCAGGGCGCTGACCTCGGCGGCGCGCCCGCTGCGGGCGGCCTCCAGCAGCTGGGTGTTCACGGTTACCTCCGTGCGGGGTGGGGCCGCGCCGCCGGCGGTGGCGGGCGCGGCGGCGACCATCGTCGCCAGGACGAGCAGCAGGCTCCGGCGCAGCATGCGTTCATCATGCCCGCCGCGCGCCTGTAGAGTCACGGTTCCCCAGCGGGCATCATGGACCCATGCCCGTCCTCAGGCCCCGGCTGCACTTCACTCCCCGCCAGTACTGGATCAACGACCCGAACGGCCTGGTGTACGCAGGCGGCGTGTACCACCTGTACTACCAGTACAATCCGCGCGCTGACGTGCACGGATACCTCAGCTGGGGCCACGCGACCAGCCCGGACCTGCTGACGTGGACCGAGCATGACGTGGCCCTGCCGTGGCGCGAGGGGCACGAGGTGTACTCCGGCAGCGCGGTCGTGGACTGGCACAACACCAGCGGCCTGGGGCAGTCCGGCGACCCGCACCCGCCGGTGGTGGCGACCTACACGGGCGCCGCGCCGTACCACCAGGCGCAGTACCTCGCGCACAGCCGCGACGGCGGGCACACGTGGGCCTTCACCCGCGAGCGGGCGGTGCTGGACGAGGGCAAGCAGGACTTCCGCGACCCGAAGACCATCTGGCACGCGCCCACGGCGCGCTGGGTCAGCGTGGTGGTGCACCCGGTCGAGCGCCAGATCGGCGTGTACGGTTCCCCGGACCTGCACGAGTGGACGCCGCTGAGCACCTTCGGCCCGGCAGGGGTCGTGGACGGCATCTGGGAGGTGCCGGACCTGTTCCCCGTGACCGCGGCGGACGGCCGCGAGCGCTGGGTGATGAAGGTGGACGTGTTCGCCGGCGCGCCGCAGGGCGGCACCGGCGCGCAGTACTGGGTGGGCGACTTCGACGGCGTGAGTTTCACGCCCACCCAGGCGGCCCGCTGGGCGGACTGGGGCAAGGACTTCTACGCGGCCATCACGTACAGCGACCTGCCGGACGCCGGGCGGCGCGTGTGGCTCGCGTGGATGAACTCCTGGGAGTACGCGACCGTCCTGCCCACCCAGCCGTGGCGCGGCGCGATGACGCTGCCCCGCGACCTGGGCCTGGTGCCGGACGCCGGCGGCTGGGCGCTCACGCAGACGCCGGTGCGCGAGCTGGACGCGCTCCGGGATCGGCGGACCGCGCTGGCCGCGCCGCAGACGGACATGACGATCGAGCCCGGTCAGCCCCTCGACCTGCTCCTGACCGTGCCGCGCGCGGGCCGCCTCACCGTGACCCTCGCGTCGGAGGCGGGCGCGGAGGCCACGCTGCGCGCTGAGGGGGGCGTACTGACGCTGGAGCGCCCCGGCCCGGCGGACGTGCCGGGGTTCGCGGGCACCCACACCGCGCCCTTCCCGGACGGCGGCGCTGACCTCGACCTGCGCGTGATCCTCGACACCTGCTCGCTGGAGGTCTTTGCGGGTGGCGGGCGCCTCAGCGTCACGGACCTCCTGCTGCCGGCCCGGCCGGTCACCCGCGTGACGCTGGAGGGTGACGCCACCGGCGAGGTGTGGACGTTGCGGTCTGCCCTGCCGGACGTGGACGGCGCCGCCGAGACTCGGGCCCAGGGTCAGAACGTCGGCAGGTAGTTCAGCAGGTCCAGGAACGGCGGCGTGACCCCCTGCTGCCGCAGCAGCGCCGAGATCTGCGCGCTGTGCCGCATCTCGTGGATCATCACGTGCCACAGCAGGCCGTGCACGGTGTAGCGCTGTTCGCCCTGGCGGCCCGACACCGTCACCAGCCGCCCCTCCTCCTCGGGCGTCAGGGTGCCCAGATACGCCGCGGTGCTGTCCTCCACCCGCCGCCAGTAGTCCAGCATGGTGTCCAGCGGAAACGCGGCGTAAAACGGGCCGTCCTGCGCTCCGACCAGCGATGGCACGCCCTCCCACACGGGCGCGTCGCGCCGGATGTCCTCGTGCAGCCACGAGTCCTCGACCGCCGGAATGTGCAGGATCAGGTCCTTGATGCTGTGGAAGCGCGCGCCCGGCAGCACGGCCCGCGACAGCACGTCGTCCGGCGCGGCTTCCAGCGTGGCCCACAGGTCGCGCCGGGCGCGGCGCAGGTAGTCGTACGTTTCGGGAATGTTCAAGGGCACCTCAGCGTGGAAGCTCCAGGCCGGCGTAGGCGCTCAGGTCGGGCTGGAGGGGGTATGCCATCGCGGCGGGCGTCTCGGGGAGCAGGCCATGGTCGCCGGCTGGCCGGAAGCCGAAACGCGGATAGAACTCTGGATGGCCCCACAGCACGACCAGCGCCTCGCCCGAACTCTGCGCGCGCTCCAGCAGTCCGCGCACCAGGGCGCTGCCGACGCCCTGGCGCTGGTGTTCCGGCGCCACGCTCATGGGTCCCAGCAGCAGCGCCCGGCGGGGCTGATCGGCGTCGCCGCCGTGCAAGTCACACGGCGCGATCATGCCGTGGCCCACGATCATGCCGCCCTGCACCATCACCAGCGACCACTCCGCGCGGAAGTCGGCGCTGGCCCGGAAGGCGCCGATCATGGCGTTCTCGGCCCGGCCGTCGTCCCAGGTGAAGGCCCGCCGGGTCACGTCCTCGATGGCAGCGGTGTCGGCGGGCACCTCTGGGCGCACCGTCACGGCAGCACCAGCCGGGGCTCCGGCGCGGGGCCCTGGGAGCGGCGCTGCACGTCGCGCAGCACGGCGTCGGGCTCGGCGTGCAGGCCGTGCTTGCGGAAGGACGTCACCAGGCTGTGCACGTCCCGCGTGAGCAGGTCGCGGAAGTTCGGGTTCTGCCGGGTCACGAGTTGAGGAAAATCGATGATGGTCACGGTGTTCTCCCACCACAGGAGGTTGTAGGTGCTGTAGTCGCCGTGCACGAAGCCCAGCCGCAGCAGGTGCGCCAGGCCGCTGACGCTCTGCTCCCACGCCCCCGCAGCATCGTGTGGGGTCAGGGGGGCGTCGCTCACGCGCGGCGCGGGGTGATCCTCGGTGCCGACCAGCCGCATCAGGACTGCGGGGACCGTCTCGGCGTAGTCGTCGGGGCGTGGGCCGGCCAGCGGTTCGGGGACGTTCAGGCCGGCGCGCCACAGCGTCCACAGGTGCGCGTACTCGGCCATCACCCAGCCGTGCTGGAGCATCTGCAGTCCAGCGCGGCTGCGCGACTCCATGGCGCGCTTTGCCCGCTGGTCGAGGATCACCTGACCCTCGCGGTACACGCGGTCGTTCTTGAAGCTGCGGGCGTCCAGGTCGCGGTAGATCTTGAGCAGGACGCTGCCGTGCACGCTGCGGGCGACATACGCGGTGGCTTCCTTGCCGCTCTTGAGTTCCGCCACGACCTCGTCGATCAGGCCGCGGCTGACCAGGCGGCGCACGGTGTCGTCGGCGATGTCCTCCTCGTTCTGCGCGGCGAGGTCATCGATGCGGCGCCGGCCCTGTGGGCGGTCGCGTTTGCGGCGCAGGCGCTGCTCGCCCGGCTCGTCGCCCGTCCAGCGGGCGCTCATGGTTGCCCCGGTCGGTCAGGGCGTGGGAAGGGTCCGGAAGGCCGGTGCGGCCGTTGAACGTGTTTCAACAAGGGAACTCCTGCGATCGGTACGGGAACCTCGGGTCGTGATCCTCAGTCGGTCGATGTCGAAGTTGGTCATAGGCGGCACCTCCTTTACGGTGATGGCCAGAGCGTATCAGGCCGCGTCCTAGCGGTGTGCGTGATAAGCCATCACGCCTACGTCCATGAAAAACGGCCAATTTGTTACCACTGGTTACCCGGTGTTACTTCGCGGCTGACCCTCCGCATGAGAAGATCACGCATCGTTGAAGGCGACACGATTCAAGGTCAACCGTTCTCTGCCACCCGGGGGCCGACTGCATGCCGAACACACCCGCCGCCGATGCCTTTCCCGGCCCTCTCACCATCAGGCTGCATAAGGATGTCTGCACCATCTTCTGGGAAGGTCAGCCCGTCCCCCTGTCCACCAAGTGGGTCGTGTTCTACACGCTGCTCGCTGTGCACAACGACCGGCACGTCAGCACCGACGAGATCTGCGACCACCACCCGTGGAGCCGCCTGAGCCCCCACATCGCCGGCCGCGACATGTGGCGCTTCACGAATACCCAGGAAGAACGCTTCTTCGGCCGCCGTATCACCCACAGCCCCGCGCGGCAGGCCAGCAAGCTCTTTACCCTCGGCCTCGACCCCACGCGGCAGGTGCGCTTCGAGCCCAGCCGGCCCGTCATCGCCGACCACCTGCGCACCCTGCGCGCCCAGCGCAACGCCATCGGCATGGAGCTCAGCGAGTGCACACTGCTGCTGTATTCCGGCCTGGTCGAGCAGGCCCACGCCCGGCTTCTTGACCTGAGCGCCCGCATCCTGGACGTCAACGAACGTGCCCACACCGAGACCCTGATCACCATGTGCCTCGACGAGCAGCGCGGTGTGGACGGCACGGTGGCGCAGCTTCCCACCCTGCACGCCCTGCTGGAGCAGCCGGGCCTCAACCGCCTCAACCGCGCCCGCCTGCTGATCCGCCTGGCCCGCCACGCCACCCTCAGCAGCGACTACGACGCGGCCCGCCCCCACTACGACGCCCTGCGCAGCCTGCTGGTGCCCGAGGACGGCGTGGAGTTCTGCCAGTACCACATCAACTACGGCCTGTACCTGCGCCGCACCGGGAAACTCGAACAGGCCATCCACCACCAGCGCGTCGCGCACGAGGCCGCGCAGAACGCCCAGTGGTGGTACGGCGTGTACGCCGCCCGCAGCAACCTCGCCCTGATGTACCTGAACGTGGCCGAGCAGAGCCCGCCCATGTCCCGCCGCGCCAACCTGGAACGCGCCCTGGACTGGGCCCAGCGGGCCAGCACCACCGCCACCCTCACCCGCCAGCCCGTCTCGCAGGCCGTCGCGGCTGTGCTGATCGTCCGCACGTCCCGGCTGCTCGGCCACATGACGCAGGCCCGGCACTGGCTGACCGTCGCCCAGAGCTACCCGGATCTCCCGGACCGCGACAGCCACCTGGCCGTGACCTACGACGAACTCGCCGCCATCGAGGACGACAGCGGCAACCACTTCCTGGCCGACGTGGCCCGCGCCCAGGCTGCCCAGCTGCGACGTACGTGAACCCCGCCTGACGCGTTCATCTCCTGTCACGGCGCGGTCACGGTGACCCGGGCACCATGCCCGCACCTCCGGCTGCGGGCGGGTGACCGTCCCTCCGCCCGCTCGAGCCGGGGGCATGGAGGGACACCATGAACGCACACGTCATCCGTCGCCACACCGCCGCCCCCCTGACCCTGTTGTCGCTCGCCCTGAGCCTCGCCGCGTGCGGGGGCGGCACGGCGACCCCGCCCGGCACGCCCGTGACCACCCTGAGCGACAGCGGCGCCGGCAGCCTGCGTGAGGCCATCGGCGCCGTCGCCGCCGGCGACACCCTGCGCCTCACGCAGGGCGGCACCCTGACCCTGCAAAGTCCCCTGGTCATCGACAAGAACGTGACCGTGATCGCCAGCGGCGTGACCATCGACGCGGCGGGAAAGGGACGCGCGCTGGAGGTGGCCAGCGGCGCCACCGTGACCCTCAAGGGTGGCACGCTGAAGGGCGGGACGGGCGGAGTGCTGATCGCCCGCCTGACCACGGCCAGTGTGGGCGAGCGGTCTGGCCCCGCCCGAGTGGAGCCGCGCGCGCGCCTGAGAGCCAGCGGGCTGAGCGCGCAGGCGGCCACGCCGACCGTGGGCGGCGTGCTCCTGAACCGGGGCACGCTGACGCTGGACGGTGTGACGATCACCGGGGGCAAGGCGAATATCGGCGGCGGGATCTTCAACGCGTCCGGAGCCACCCTGACGCTGACTGGTTCGACCAGCGTCACGGGAAACACGGCCGACCTGATCGACCCGAACGACGACACGATCGACCAGGGGGTAGGCGGCGGCATCTTCAACAAGGGCACCCTGTTCGTCAGCGGCGGCAGTGTCAGCAACAACAACGCGTCGTACTCGGGCGGGGGAATCCAGGGCGGCATCGGCAGCGCCATCACGATCAGTGGGGGCAAGGTCGATGGCAACACCACCACGTACCCGGTGACCGTCGAGGGCACGGTCACGACGGGTGCGGCCGGCGGCGGCGTCTTCACCAGCGGTGACCTGACGGTCACGGGCGGCAGTGTCAGCGGGAACAGCACCTCGTTCTTCGGTGGCGGCATCACCGTGCAATCCACGTGCGCTGACGCCGAGTGCACCACGGTGAACCGGCCCGTGTTCAAGTTGTCCGGCGGCACCATCGAGAACAATGCCCAGACGGATACCACCGGAATCGGGGGCGGCGGCGGCCTGTGGAGCGACGGCACCACGACCATCACCGGCGGGACCGTGCGGGCCAACACTGCCGACGGCGGAGCCGGCATGGTCGCGTGGTACACCACCGACATCACTGGCGGGGTGTTCGAGGGCAACCAGGCGCGTGGGAGCGGTGGCGGCCTGTTCTTCCTCAACTCTGGCCGTACCTATCACATCGGCGGAACGGCACGGATTACGGGCAACAAGGCCGTGAACTCTGGAGGCGGTTTCTCTATCGCCCGTTCCGCCGAGGTGACCATGGATGGCGGCAGCGTCAGCGGGAACGCGGTGACGGGCACCACGGATGGCGGTGGCGGTGTCCGCGTGGGCGGCGGCACGGCCTTCACGCTGGTGGGCGGCGAGATCAAGGGCAATACGGCAGTGAAGACCGGCGGCGGCATCACGGTGGGCGGCAAGGTCACCATGACCGGCGGCAGCATCACGGGCAACACCGTCACGAACCGCACCGACGCGCAGGGCGGCGGGGGCGGCGGCGTCCGGCTGTACGCGGGGGCCAGCATGACCGCCAGCGGCGGCACGATCAGCAACAACGTCGCGTGGTTCGGGGGTGGTGTGGAGACCAACGGCGCGTACCAGACATCGCCCACCTCCACCTTCGTGCTGTCCGGCGCGACGGTCAGCAACAACCGGGCCGAGGACAACAACGTCGGCGGAGGCTTCTGGAACGACGGCTCCCTGAGTATCCAGAGCGGCAGCGTGACCGGCAATGTCGCCCGGCAGGGGGCGGGCGTGTTCAACACGAAGGTCGCCGTGTATTCGCAGGCCGGCGGCAGCGTGAGCGGCAACACGCCGGATAACGTGTACACCGCGCCGTAACCCAGGAGAGGGCGGCGGGCTTCAGATCGGCCCCGCCGCCCTCCGCGCCGCGCTCACTTCAGCGTCTTGCTGATGTACTGGTTGGTGTAGTAGTCCGCAGCCTTCGCGCCCTCTTTCAGAGAGCCCTGCTGGATCAGGGCGGCGACGGCCTTGGACCACGCCGCCGGGTTGCTGGAGCCGAGGCCGTTTTGCTGCGTCCACGCGCTGGTCATCAGGGGCGTGCTGGCCTTCAGGACCTCCAGGGTGCCGCCGTCGGCGCCGAACACGGGCTGGGCGAGGGTAAAGGCGCGGGCGGGGTCGGCGACCGTGAATTTCAGGCCGCGCTGGGACGCCCGCACGACCTTGCCGGGCAGGTTGCCCGAGAGGGTCTTCGCGCTGCCGATCAGGCCCGCGCCGACCATGGGGTACGCGCCGCTGACGTCGAGGGTGTAGACCTTCTTGCCGGTGGCCCGGGCGAGGTTCAGCACGTCGTTGTTGACGTAGCCGACGGCGGCGTCCACGCGGCCGCCGCGCACGGCGTCCACCTGCGTGAAGCCGACCGTGGCGAGTTTCAGGTCGCGTCCGTCCTTCAGGCCGGCGTCGTCCAGCAGGGCCAGGACGGCGTTGTACGAGCTGCCGAAGGGGCCGGGGACGCCGAGGGTCTTGCCCTTCAGGGCGGCGGCGCTGGCCAGCGGACTGAGGCTGAACACCGTGACGGGGTTTTTCTGGTACATGGTCATCACGTAGCGCACGTCCGCGCCCTGGTTGCGCGCGAAGATGGCGTCCTCGGGATCGCCGACCACGAAGTCCAGCTTGCCCTGGAGCAGCAGCGGCATGAGTTCATTGATGAAGCCGTGCTGGAACTTGACGGTCAGGCCCTCGGCCTTGAAGTAACCGAGCTTGTCCGCCACGTAGAAGGGCGTGAACTGCACGTTCGGGAAGTACCCCAGGCCGATGTTGACCGTGCGGGTCTGGGCGCCGGCGGTCCCGAGGGCGAGCGCAGTCAGGGCGATGAGGGTCAGGCGGGTCATGGCAGCGAGTATACGGGCGCTTCTTGACGCTTCCTTGATGGGCACGGACGCGCCGTGCGCAACAGACGCGCAAAAGGCGGGGGTGATAGACTCCGGGGCACGCCCGCGTGCCGTGGCCCTGCGGGGACGGCCGAGCGGAGCAAAGGAGTACATCAGATGACCCAGAACGACGACACGCGCCAGGCCGAGCAGACGCCGGAAGAACTGCGCGAGATCATTCCCCAGCTTCAGGGCGAGCCCGATGAGGACGCCGTGCTGGATGCACAGGAAGCCCAGGCCGAGGTCGGCACCGAGGGGCTGAGCGCCGCCGCAGAGGCGGACGACGACGAAGAGGGCGAGGACGAGTACATCGACGCCGATGACCTGCTGGGCCTGCTGGCCGAACTGAAGGACATGCTCGAAGCCCAGGGCAAGGAAATCCGCGGTCTGCGCCGCGAGATGCGCGAACTGCGCGAGTCGCAGGGTCAGGGCGGCGCGCGTCCGGCCGGCGACCGTGGCGGTCAGGGCGGCGGCTTCCGTCCCCGCGAAGACCGTGGCGGGTACCAGGGCGGCGGCGACCGTGGCGGTCAGGGCGGCGGCTTCCGTCCCCGTGAAGACCGTGGTGGGTACCAGGGCGGCGGCGACCGTGGCGGTCAGGGCGGCGGCTTCCGTCCCCGTGAAGACCGTGGCGGGTACCAGGGCGGCGGCGACCGTGGTGGGTTCCGTCCCCGTGAAGATCGCGGCGGGTACCAGGGCGGTGGCGACCGTGGTGGTCAGGGTGGCGGCTTCCGTCCCCGCGAAGACCGTGGCGGCTACCAGGGCGGCGGCGACCGTGGCGGTCAGGGCGGCGGCTTCCGTCCCCGCGAAGATCGCGGCGGGTACCAGGGCGGTGGCGACCGTGGTGGTCAGGGTGGCGGCTTCCGTCCCCGCGAAGACCGTGGCGGCTTCAGTGACCGCGAGTTCCGCCCGCGTGACGCGGCGGCCGACACGACGGACCGTCCGCGCGCCCGTGCGGACCGCGGCTGGAGCACCACGCCGCGCCGCGACGACGAGTAAACGCAGTCCCCTCCCCGCGCGCTGAGCGGCGGGAAGGACCGGGCCCGGCCCTGGTGGAGTCCTCCACCGGCCGGGCCCGCTGCCGTGTGCCCGGCGCGGCGTCCGCTACACTCGGCAGCCGGATGGTGCGCGCGTGCTGAATCCCACCCTGAGCGGCCTGCTGTCGGCCGCGACATACGGTGTGGGCGATTTCCTGTCGGGTCTCGCGAGCCGCCGGGACCCGCCGCTGCGGGTGGTGGCCCTCACGCACCCACTGAGCGCGGCGGCCATGCTGCTGCTCGCGTGGGCGCTGGGGCAACCGGTGCCGGAGATGGCCGCCCTGGGGTGGGGCGCCGGAGCGGGCGTGGCCGGACTGGTGGCGGTGCTGGCGTTTTACCGCGCGCTCGCGCTGGGACCGATGGGCGCCGTGTCGGTTGGGGCCGGGGCGCTGTCGGCTCTGGTGCCGGTCGTGGTCGGCGTGCTGGGGGGCGAGGCGCTGGGTGTGGTGGGCTGGCTGGGCGCCGCGGCCGTCCTGGTGGGCACGGCGCTGCTGGGCTGGCCCGCGGCGGGGGAGGGCGCCGGGCGGGGCACGCCGCTGGGCCTGGTGGCCGGCGTGGGCTTCGGGGTGTTCTTCGTGCTGCTCGCGCAGGCGCAGGGGGGCGGCGTGCTGTGGGTGCTGGGCGCGGCGCGCGTGGCGAGTTCGCTGGTGGTGGTGCCGCTCGCGGCGGCCACGGTGGGCCTGCGCCCGCGCGGGCCGGGGCTGATCGTGGCGTCCGCGCCGGGTGACACGCTGGGCAACGTGTTCTACCTGCTGGCCGTCCAGACCGGTCCATTGGCGGTGGGCGCGCTGCTGACCAGCCTGTACCCGGCCGTCACGACGCTGCTGGCCGTGACCGTGCTGCGTGAGCGCCTGCGTGCGCCGCAGTGGGTGGGTGTGGGGCTCGCGCTGGGCGGCGCGGCCCTGCTCACCCGGCCGTGAGGCACGGCGGTTGTCACGGCCGGGCGTGCGCCACGGTGCCTGTCGTCTCCGGGTGACCGACCACCCCGACCCGCGCGAGTTCGGCTGGCAGGGCCGCGTGGAAACCCGGCGCGGGCCGCCCGAGGAGGTAGCCCTGCGTGCAGCGGGCGCCGAGGCGCCACGCGTGCGTCAGGATCGGCACGGTCTCGATGCCCTCGACGATCACGCTCACCCCGGCCTCCCGCGCGTAGGCCATCAGGGCGGCCAGCACGGCGTTCGCGGTGGGGTCGGTGGGGGCATTCGCCACGACGCTGTGGTCGATCTTGACATAGTCCACGGTCAGGCAGCGCAGCAGCTGCAATCCGGAATTGCCGGCGCCGACGTCGTCCAGGGCCACGCGGAAGCCGGCGGCGCGCAGACCCGCCGCCTGCTGCGTCACGGCCGCGAGGTTGCCGACGCTGCGTTCGGTGATCTCGATCACCACGCGGTGGGGGGGCAGGCCGGCGGCGCCCACCTCGCGCAGCAGTTCCGGCGCCAGCGGCGTGTCCTGATCCAGGGACGGCGCGGACACGTTCAGGAACAGCAGCGCGCCGTCCGGCAACGCCTGCGCGTGGGCCAGGGCGGCCTGCACACACAGACGGTCGAGTTCCGCGCCGCGGTTCACGCGGGCGGCCACGTCGAACAGCTCCTGCGGTTCGCGGAATCCGGAGGCTGCGGCGGGCCGGGCGAGCGCCTCGAAGGCCAGGGGAACGCTGGCGGCGCGCTCCGGGGTGGGCGGCCCCCAGATCGGCTGGAAGACCACGTCCACGCGGCCGTGGTGCAGCAGGTCACGCAGGGCGTCCACCTGTTCCTGGCCCAGCAGGCTGGCGCGGCCCGCAACGTCCTGAAAGGTCACCAGCCGGTCGCGACCCCGGCGTTTGGCCTCGCGCAGCGCTTCCTCGGCCTGCTGCTGCACGTCGTCCGGGTGGGCGCCGGCGCCCGCGCGGGTGGTCAGGCCGGCGCTCACGGTGGGCAGGTGCGCGGTGGCCAGCCGGGTGCGCACGTCGTCGATGGCGGCCGCCGCAGGCTCGGCCGGAAGCGGCAGGAGCAGCGCGAACTCGTCCCCGCCCACCCGGTACGCGCGGCCGGGGAAGGCTCCGCTCAGTACACGCCCCACGCTGGCCAGCACGCGGTCGCCGTGCAGGTGGCCGCCGCGGTCGTTGATCACCTTGAACTCGTCCACGTCCAGCCGCGCCACCGTGAGCGGCGTGTGGTCCAGCGCGCCCAGTCGCAGCGCGGCGCCCAGGCCCTCCTGGAAGGCGCGGTGGTTGCCGAGCGCCGTGAGCGGGTCCGTGATCGCCTCGGCGCGCAGCCGGGTCATGGTCGCCTCGTTCGCGGCGTCCGTGAGCCGCTGGTGGCGTTGCAGCACGCGCCACAGCGACAGCAGGGCGCCCACGCCGCCCAGGAACACCAGCGGGGCCAGGACCGCCAGCGTGTCCTGCAGCCGCGTCAGGCGGGCGAACTGGGCGCTGGACGCCCGGCGGTGGACGCGCGCCTCGGCGTCCACCCGCTGCTCCAGACGCGTGAAGGCGGGGTCCGACACGATCCGGTCGATGTTGTTCACATGCGCCGTGTCGTGCGTGCGGACGGCGGGGAACAGGGCGGTGTTCACGGTGGTCACGTACTCGGCGTGGAGTGACAGCAGGGCGTTGATGCGCGCCTGCTCGTCCGGACCGCTGTTGTTCCGCGCGGCGCTCAGGACCATGCGGACGTTGTCGGCCGCCTTGGCATGCTGGGCCAGGATCGCCGCGGAGGGTTCCAGGCGGTACTTGCGTTCCAGCGACTCCTCGGCGCCCACCCAGTAGCGGACCTTCTGGTACAGGTCGCTCTGCCGGGCGCTGCGGCCCGCCGCGTGGGTCAGGGTGCGCGTCTGCACGCCGCTCAGGACGGCAAACAGCGCGAGCAGCAGCACCGTGACCATCAGGGCGGCGGTGACGGCGCGCCGGCCCGGCGACCACACGGCCGGGTGGTGGGTCGTCTCCGGCCCGCCGTCCAGAGACGCGGCGCCGCCAGGCATCTGCATAGCTCTACCTTACGGCACAGGGCCTGACGGGAACCTCACCTGTACGCATGGTCAGTTCTTCGGCGCGCTGTGGTCACGACGCGGTCGGCGCCGTGCCCAGCCAGCGGTCCAGCCAGTCCAGCGTTTCCTGCAGGCGCCGGATCCGGCGGTCCGGGCGGCCCGAGCGCGACAGTTCGTGGTTCTCGCCGGGGAAGCGCACGAACCGCGTGGGCACGCCCAGCTGCACCAGGGCGGCGTACCACTGCTCGGCCTGCTCGACGGGGCAGCGGTGGTCGAGCGCCGAGTGCACGATCAGCGTGGGCGTGCGGACGTTCTCGACGTACTGCAGCGGGCTCATGTCCCACAGCGCCGGGGTGTCCGCGCGGCGCCACGCGTTCAGGCCCAGCTCGTCGTGCCAGAAGCGCAGCCCGATGTCCGAGGTGCCCGCGAAGCTCAGCAGGTTGCAGATGCTGCGGTCCGTGATGGCCGCGTGGAACCGCGTGGTGTGGGCGGTCAGCCAGTTGGTCATGAAGCCGCCGTAACTGCCGCCCATGACCGCCGTGCGTTCGCGGTCGAGGCGCGGCACCCGGTCCAGGCAGGCGTCGAAGAAGGCCAGCAGGTCGTCGGCGTCCACGCTGCCCCAGCACCCGTGGATGGCGTCCACCCACGCCTGCCCGTAGCCGACCGAACCGCGCGGGTTGCTGTAGCACACGCCGTAGCCCTGCGCGGCCAGCAGCTGGAACTCGTGCGTGAAGGCGTGCCCGTAGTCGGTGTGCGGTCCGCCGTGGATGTTCAGCAGCGCGGGCACCGCGCCGTCACCCTCCGGCAGCAGCACCCAGCCCTCGCCCTCACCGAGGGGGGTGGGGAAGGTCACGCGCTGCGGCGCGCGGGCGGGGAAGGGCAGCCGGGCGTTCAGGTCGGTGACCGCCACGCCGTTCAGCTCGACCTCCGGGAAGACGTCGGCCCGCTCGCGCAGCAGCGCCACGCCGCCCGGCACGGCAGTGAACGCCGCGATCACGCCGTCCGGCCGGTGGTCATGCGGAGTGACTGTGCCATCCACCGTGGCGCGGAACAGGCCGCAACTCCCACGCACCGTCGAACTGAACAGCAGCGTGGTGTCGTCCAGCCACACCGGGCGCTCGGGCATGGCGCCCACGTGGCAGTCCCCGCCCACCGCGTTACCGACCGGGTGGTCGTGCCCTGCGTCCAGGCGCGTGGCGTCGCCGTCGGCGCCGACCAGATAGAGGTGGGTGTGCTCGGTGTTGCCCTGCCCGTCAGGGCGACCCACCAGCGCGAAGCGCTCGCCGTCCGGGTGCGGGACCACGGCCGTGATCGCCGAGTTCCAGCGGGTGCGCTGTGCCGGTGCACCGTCCAGCGGCAGGTCCCAGACCTCCTGCTGCCAGTACGCGGCCCGCAGGTCGTCCTGGGCGCTCACGAACAGCACGCCCTGGCTGTCCGGCCGCCACGCGTACGCGCTGATCGCCACGGCCGGGGCATGCCACTCGGTCAGGGCGCCGGACGCCACGTCGAGTCGCCACATGCGCGCGGGCCGCACGGGCAGCCAGTCCTCGCCGTTGAAGCGGTAGCGCGGCGCGGTGATCACGCGCGGCTCGCCCCGCTCGTCGCGCCGGTCCTCGTCGTCGCCCAGGCTCAGGAACGACAGGAAGCGCCCGTCCGGGCTCCACTGCACGTTCTGGACGGCGTGTTTCAGGGTGGTCACGCGCCGCGCCTCGCCGCCCGCGAGCGGCAGCACGTACAGCTGGCCCCCGGCGCCCCCGGCGTCGCGCACGAACGCCAGGTGGGTGCCGTCGGGCGACCAGCGCGGCGACGTGTCGCGGCCCTCGCCCGCCGTGAAGGCGCGGGCCGAGCCGCCATCCGACAGCCAGATGTGCGACTTGTAGCGCGGCCGCGCGAACGCCGCGTCGGGCTTCAGCGGGTCTTCCTCCTCGATGCGCGACAGCACGAAGGCCACCCTCTGCCCGTCGGGGCTGATCTGGGGATCGGCCGGGAAGGCCAGGGCGAGCAGGCTGTTCGGCGTGGGACGATTCGGCGTCGAAGCGGAAGCGGTCATCCGCGCAGTCAAGCACGGCCCCCTGCGGCGTTCATGATGCTTGACTCAAGGCGGCGTGATAGCTCGCTTATTCCGTCTGAGCGCCGGTGTCGGTACCATGGTCATACCGGTATCGGCGACCTCGGCTCGCGGGGTTCACATGTCCTTCGTTTCGGCGGAGGGCACTTTCGTCTCACCCGTGGGGTCCTCACCCGCACGCTGGGTCGCCGTCACCTGCCCCCTCCGCTCCTCACGCTTCCCGCCCCTTGTCCCTCCGGAGGTCTGCATATGCACGAACTGTCCTGCACCTGGGTTCCCGGCACCACCAACGTCGTTCGGCTGCGCTTCAACGGCCGCACCATCGAGATGACCAGCACCCGCCTGAGCCGCATTTTCGGGCCGAAGGTGCTGGGCGACCTGTACCTGCGTGGCCGCGCCGTGCTGCGCGCCGACGCCGCCCAGGTCGCCAAGCTCACCTGAGCCGCTCTGTCCGTCCCGTTCCACGCACGCGCAGTAGCATGGCGCGCATGTCTGCACAGCCCGACCTGACCGCCATGCTGGCCGACCTGCACACCCTGGTCGGCATCGAGTCCCCCTCCAGCGATCCCGTCGCGGTGAGCCGAGTGATGGATGTCGTGGAGGGCTGGGCCCGCGACCTGGGCGCCACCACCCGCGCCCTGCCGGGCGGCACCCGCTCGCTGCAGTTCGGCCTGGACGCCAGCGGCGCCGAGCGCCCCCTGCTGATCCTGATGCACGCCGACACGGTGTGGCCCACCGGCACCCTGGAGCGGATGCCGTGGCGCCACGACGGCGACCGGCTGTACGGCCCCGGCACCTACGACATGAAGGGCGGCATCGTCGGCACGGTCCACGCGCTGCGCGCCCTGCACGGGGAGTGGCCGCGCGGCGGGATTCACGTGCTGCTGTCGCCGGACGAGGAGATCGGCAGCGTCACCAGCCGCCCGCACATCGAGGCGGCGGCGCAGGGCGCGCGGGCCGCGCTGGTCGTGGAGCCGCCGGTCGCGGACTCGCACGCCCTGAAGACCGGCCGCAAGGGCACCGGCGGGTACTGGCTGACCCTGCACGGCATCGCCAGCCACGCCGGCAACCGGCCCGCCGACGGCGCGAGCGCCATCACCGCCGCCGCCGAGGCCGTGCTGGCCATCCACGCGCTCGCCCGGCCCGAGGTCGGCACGACCATCAGCGCGGGCGTCATCCACGGGGGCAGCGCCATGAACGTCATCCCCGAGACGTGCACGGTCGAGTTCGATGTGCGCGTCAGCACCCTGGACGAGGCGCAGCGGGTGGACGACGCGGTGCGCGCGTGGGCGCCCACGGACACCCGGGTGCGCACCACGCTCACCGGCGGCCTGAACCGCCCTCCCTTCGAGCAGGGCGAGGCGACGCTGGCCCTGTATGCTCGCGCCCGTGACCTCGCCCGCGACCTGGGCTTCACGCTGGAGCACGAGAGCGTGGGCGGGGGCAGCGACGGGAACTTCACCGCGCCCATCACGCCGACCCTGGACGGCCTGGGCGCGCCCGGCGACGGCGCGCACGCCGCCCACGAGCACATCCGCCTCGACCGCTGGCCCGACCATGTGCGGCTCCTCACCCGCCTGCTCCGGACGCTCTGACGCGCCCTCAGCCGTAGCGGGCCCGGTGCTCCCTCTTCAGCGCCGCGTACTGCGCGTTCGCCTCGGCCTCGTCCCACTTCGCCTTGAAGATGCGGGCGGACTCGGCTTTCACAGGGTCTTCCGGCTGCCGAGGTAATTCCGGGCGGCCATGCGCGCCGCTCTGGCCCTTCTTGTCGTCGGGCACCGGACCGGCGTACTTCTTGCCGCCCCGGTGGTTCGCGTAGCGCCGCGCGCGCGTGAAGCCCATCTGAAGGAACTTCCGGGCCATGTCCGCGCCCACGAAGTCCCCGGCCTTCAGGTAGGCGAGAAACATCCCGTAGATCGCCTCGCTGCTCTCCTGCGCCGCGTCCGGCGTGGCGAAGCGCCAGTGCGGCAGCAGCTCGGCCTTGTACGGCTGCACCAGCAGCACGCCCTGTTCGCCCACGCCCACCCGATACAGCTCCGGGTGGGCGCGCAGGTCCAGCTCCGCGTAGTTCAGGGAGTAGTCGAATTTCGGCATGGCGTCCTCGCGGCAAAGAGGCCACCGGGGCGGCCCGGTGGCCCTGCGCGTGCCCGCTTCGCTCGGCCCTACCGGGCAGGCGTGCTCGCGGCGCTCCGTTTCGGGGATGGCGGCGCTGTCCCGGCATCCCCTGCATTCCGGCCGCTCGGCGGGCCGAACTTCAGTTCATCTGCTCGTCGTCCATGATCGCCTGGAGCATCCAGCGGATCTTGTCGACGGTCTGCGCGTACCCGTTGTACATGTCCGCCGTCGCGGGGTCCTCGGCGTCGTCGACGGTCTTGCTGTCGTCGCGGTAGCCCTTGCCCACCCGGGTGAGGTCCTGCACCAGGTCCGCCACCTGCGCGCGGGCGTCCCGCACCGTCTCGGTGGGCACCTTCACCACGCTGTAGCGCTCGATGTCGGCCGGCGCGGCGGCGGGGCTGCCCCCCAGCGCGACCAGACGCTCGGCCTGCTCGTCGATCGACGGGAAGATCTCCTCGATGAACTCGTCGTACGCGAGGTGCAGGTCGCGGAAGAAGCGCCCACGGATGTCCCAGTGGTACTTCTTGAACTTCAGGTACAGGCTGATCGACGTGGCGAGGTTGCGCTGAAGCGTCTCGGCCACGGTGCCGAACTGCGTCTCGGACAGGTACGCGTGGTCCACCAGGGCGTTGTTGGTGGTGCTCAGGTGGGCGGCGTCCGCGTGGGCCGTGCCGGTCGCCTTGCCGCTGGGCTTTTTCCCGTCGCTCGTGGCGGTGGCGCGCTCCGCTTTCGCTGGAGCCTTCGTGGACGCGGCCTTGCTGCTGCGGCTGTTCTTCGTCATGCCGCAAGCGTACGCTCCGCCCGCCGAGAAGCCCCAGGGGGATTTTCTTTACGGTTGGGCGCCGCGGCATGCTCATGCCGGCGTGCCCAGCGGCATGATCTGCCGGGCATACTCGCCCACGGTCGTGAACGAGGAGCCCAGGTCCGCCACGCGGGGATCCACGGTCAGGGGCATGCCGCGCGCCAGCGCCAGCATCAGGGCTGCGAAACTGCGCTCCAGTGGGGTGCTCGCGGCGTCCAGCTGCGCTTCCAGGGCCGTCACCGGCACCCGCTCGACCGTGAAGACCCGGCCGCCCACGTCCTCGAACCGCCGCACGACCGTGTTCATGTCCAGGGTCTCGGCCACCACGGTGAGGGCCGTGCCGTGCAGCTCCGGACGGTCCACGCACGCGACCGCCGTTCGGGCCACGTCGCGGCAGGTGATCCAGCCGACCGGCTGCGTGCCGTCGCCGGGCACCCGCACGGCGCCGCGCTGGTGGTCGAAGCCCAGCACCGGGCTGAGCCAGACGTCCATGAAGACGGCGGCGTGCAGCACGGTGGTGGTCATGGCGCTCGCGTGCAGCGCGGCCTCGACCGCCCGCTTGGCGGCCGAGAGGGGCGAGGGAGGCGACGTGTCGGCCGCCTCCGGAAAGGACACGTACACGACCTGCGCCACGCCCGCGTCCTGGGCGGCAGCCACCAGGTTCAGCCCGCCCCGGTGGTCCACGTCCGCGATCGAGTCCGCCGCCTGATCGCGAAGCGTGGTGGTGGCCGTCGTGATGACGGTCTGGACGCCCCGGCAGGCCCGCTCCAGCGAGGCCGGATCCTTGAGGTCCGCGTGAACCGGCTCGGCCCCCAGGTCGTGCAGGGCCCGGACCTGCCGCGGATCCGACGTGGGGCGCACCACGGCGCGCACGGCGTGTCCCGAGCCGCTCAGGTGCTGGCAGATGGCGGAACCGAGCAGTCCGGTGGCGCCGACGACGAGGATCGGGGCGGGGTCGGTCATGGCGGGGTCTCCTGGGTACGGTGGGGACGGGACGTTGTGCGGGCCGCTGTCGGGTGACCGTGTTCAGGCCAGGCCGCGCCCCGGGTACGTCTGCGGAAAATCCAGTCCGGCGAACGACAGCGTGACCTGCACCTCGGCGGGCGCGTCGCCCCGGTTGAGGAGCCGGAAGTCCGTGCCGGGCGCGATCACGCGGGTCTGGCCGGAGCCCACCGTCTCGCTCACGCCGTTCATGACCATGGTCAGTTCGCCACTCTGCACGCTGACCCGGTACTCGCCCATCATCGGGCGCAGGGGGGCCTGGGCGCCGGGTTCGATCCGCAGCGTCACGGTCCATGGCGTCGTGTCGGCCACGGTCGACACTGGCCGGGCCCCCTCGCCCGGATCGAGCCGCACCGGCCCGCTCGCCGCGGCCACGCCCAGTCCCAGCACCACACTCCACACCAGCACGCGCCCTGCCGCTCCTGTCGTCATGGTTTTCCCCCCTGGAGGCCACCGCCCGGGGCCCTGTGCACCCGCGCCGGCCGATGCCCTCACCGTAGGCGGCGGGGGCCGCGCCGCGCATCGGGAGAATTCGGGGGGTGCCGCCACCAGTCCGGGGGGTCGTCAGAGGGACGGACGCCCGACCGGGCCGGAATCCTCCACCGGGATCAGGCGGTGATCCAGCGCGAAGCGGGCGAGCTCGACCCGGTTGTGCAGCTCCAGCTTGCCCAGCATGCTCGCCACATGCTTGCCCACCGTGCCGGCACTGATCCCCAGCGTCAGCGCGACCTTCTTGTCGCTGTGGCCCCGCGCCACCCACGCCAGCACCTCCAACTCGCGCGCCGTCAGGGGAGGCGCCGCGGTGGTCGGCTCCACGGCGCGCAGGGCGCACTCCACGTCGGCGGCCCAGGCGTCCGGTGCGGCGGTCGCGCCTGCACTCCACGCGGCCGCGAACTGGTGCTCGGGCATCGCGGCCCGCCAGTCCTCGATGAAGTGCTGGCGTTCGGCGTGACAGCCGCCGGGCAGCACGCCCTCCGAGCGCTGGCCGGTCGCGACGCTCGCGGCGGCCAGGCGCACCGCGAGGGACGGCTGGCCCCGCCGATCGGCCAGCAGCGACGTGATGTACAGCAGGGCCTCCTCAAGCACCACGTCGTCGACGTGGCGGCCCACTGCCCACGCGCGGCGCAGGTGCGTCTGTTCGGGGTCCACGTCCCGGTGCAGCAGGGTCACCCGGGCGCGGACGGCGCTGGTGTACGCCTCGCCCACCGGTTGTCCCAGCGCCGTCCAGAGTGCCAGCGCCCGGTCGAGATACGTCACGCACGCCGGATACGCCCCGGTCTTCTCTAGGGCGAAGCCCAGGTTGTGCAGTGTGTGCGCCTGCGCGGCCACGTCACCGTGTGCCTCGGCCAGGGCCAGGGCCTCCCGGAACAGGTCGATGGCCTGCCCGTAAGTTCCGGTATTCGACAGCACGTCCGCGAGGATGGACATCGCGCCCGCTTCCTCGCGGGGGTCGCCCAGCGCCCGGCGAATGGCCAGGGCGGCCTGGCACCACGCCTCCGCGTCGTGGTGCCGTTCGGCGCGGCTGGCCATCAGGGCGGCCGTGGTCAGCAGGGTGGCACGCTCCGCCGTGACCAGATCCCCGGGCAGGGCCAGCACCCGGCGGCACAGGGCAACGCCCTGCTCGAAGCGCCCCTGCGTGCTCCAGTAGTCGAACAACGCGCTGACCAGCTGCTGCGCTTCTGGCACTGCCTGCCGGGCGATGAAGTGCTCAAGGGCGGTGACGATATTGGTATGGTCGACGTGGACCCGGTTCAGCCAGTCGCGGCCGGCGCCGTGTTCCGGGTTCCCGGCCGCCGCCAGCGCCAGGTAGAACCGGGCGTGGCGTTCGGCCACGTCGGTGGCGTGCGGGGAGTCCCGGAGCACCTCGGCGGCGAACTCGCGCACGGGTTCGAGCAGCGTCCAGCGAGCCGGGGTGCCCTCGGTGCGCCGGATCAGGCTGTGCTCGACCAGCGCGATCAGGATGGTGCGCGCGTCCGGGCGGCCGGTCACGGCCTCCAGCGCGTCCAGCGTGAAGCCGCCGCGGAACCCGCCGCAGGCCGTGAACACCGCCTGCTCGTCCGTACTCAGCAGGTCGTAACTCCAGCGCACGGCGTCGCGCAGCGAGCGCGCGCGCGGCGCGTCGTCCAGGGGGCCGCCGTCCAGCACGTCCAGGGGCGTATCGAGCCACGCCAGCAGGCCGGCCACGTCGACGGCCCGCAGCCGCGCCGCCGCGAGTTCCAGCGCCAGCGGCAGCCCGCCCAGCGCCGTGCACACGGCGCTGACCGTCGCCGCGTTGTCGGGCGTCAGGGCGAACTCCGGTTCGACCTCCTGCGCGCGCTGCACGAACAGCTGCACGGCCGGGCTGCGGGCGGCATCCTGCGGCCGTGCGGGCAGCGCCAGCGGGGGCAGTGGCAGCTCGCGGGCGTGCCGGACCCGCAGGACGCGCCGGCTGGTCGCCAGGATCCGCGCGCCCGGCAGCCGTGCACACAGCGCCACGATGTCGCCCTCGGTGCCCGGCAGGTGCTCCAGATTGTCGAGGATGAGCAGCACGGAGCGGTCACCGACCGCCTGCTCCAGCGCGTCCAGCGGCGAACTGCCGTCGCGCACCCCCAGCGCGTGGGCGACGGCCGGCAGCACCTGATCGGGGCCGGCCAGTGGGGCTAGGTTCACGAATACCGCGCCCCGCTCGAAGCGGGCGTGCACCAGCCGCTGCACCTCGCGGGCCACCCGCGTCTTGCCCACGCCACCGGGCCCGCGCAGCACCACCACGCGCACGTCCGGCTGCAGCAGCAGGTCACCGGCCAGCACAAGTTCCACGTCCCGTCCGACCAGCGCCGGCTCGCCGGTTCCAGGACGCTCCGTCCAACGCTGGACGTCCATGCTCCAGTGTACACACGGTCAGTCCGGAGTGGACGGCGCGCGGCCGTCAGGGAACGAAGACCAGACGGTTGTCCTGCACGTCCATGGACACCGCGCCCGCCTCCAGCAGTTCCGTCAGGTGGGCGCTGACCACCGCACGGTTCAGCACCACCGCGCCCGCGTTCGTCATGGTCACGCCCAGCTGCTCGCACACCCGGGCGAGCAGGTCATCCACGCTGGCCGGGCCGGCGCGGACCGCGGCCAGCACCGTGTCCGTCGTGCGGGCGTACGCGGCGAGGTTCACGGCCACCAGCCCGGCCAGGTCTTCCGTCGGGTCGCCGTGCCCGGGCATCACCACGCGGACGCCCTCCAGATCGGCCAGCTTCGCCGCGCTCGCCTTCTGCAACGCTGAGTCCGCGCAGAAGGTCAGCGGGTGCTTGCCCAGCGCGGCCGTGCCGAACAGCGCGTCGGCGGCGTACAGCACGTCGCCCGTCCGCACGGCGTACATCATGCTCGCGTGCCCGGCGACCTCGATCAGCTCTATATGCACGCCGCCGATGCGCGTCAGGCCCGGCTCCGGCGCGAGCCGCGCGGGACTGGGCGGCGCCAGCAGGAATTTGTTCTGGAGGTCACGCGGGGGCCGCGCTCCGAACAGGGTGATGGGCTCCAGGATCGGATGCGTGATGACCGCCTGCTCCAGCGGCGGCGCGAAGATCTTCAGCTCCGGGAACGCCCTGAGGATGTGCGCGTTGCCGCCGTGGTGGTCCGCGTGGCTGTGCGTGTTCAGGATGCCCGTGGGCGTGAGGCCCGCCGCCGCCAGCGCCCGCAGCAGCTTGCGGGCGTGCGAGTCGTCCAGGCCGGTGTCCACCAGCAGCGCGCCGCCGTGGCCGTCCTCCAGCACCACGGAAGTCACCGCGCCGGGCAGAGAGTGGACGCCGGGGGCCAGTTCAAGCAGCGCGGTCATGGCCGGATGCTAGCGGCTACAGCAGTCCGGCCCGCAGGGCCTTGACGGCCGCCTGGGTGCGGTCGGCAGCCTGGAGCTTGACCAGGAGTTCCTGCACGTGCAGTTTCACGGTGCTGACGCTGATGCCCAGGTGCTGCGCGATGTCGCGGTTCGGCAGGCCGTCCGCGACCAGCCGCAGGACGTCCAGTTCGCGCGGAGTCAGGGGCGAGTGCTCGCCGGGCGCGCGGACGCTGCCCAGCACGTGGTGGGCCACCTGCGGATCGAGGTACGCGCTGCCGGCCGCGGCGGCCCGCACGGCCAGCAGCAGCAGGTCGGGCCGCGCACCCTTGAGGCAGTACGCATCCGCGCCGGACGCCAGGGCCGCGAGCACCTCGGCGCGCAGGTCGTGCGCGGTGAGCATCACGATCCGCACGGCGGGGTGGCGGGCGCGGATCTCGGCGGCGGTCTGGATGCCGTCCATGCCGGGCAGGCCGATGTCCACCACGGCCACGTCCACGGCGTGCGCGGCGAGCTGTTCCAGCGCTTCCTCGCCGCTGCGGGCCTCGGCCACCACGCGCAGGTCGCTCTCCAGGTTCAGGGCGGCGCGCAGGCCGTCGCGGGTGAAGGCGTGGTCCTCGACGAGCAGCACACGGATGGATTCAGACATGGGCAGCCTCCGGCGCGAGGGGCAGGGTGAGGGTGAACACGCTGCGGGCCTGCGGCGTGCGGTCGTAGCGCACCGCGCCGCCGTGCGCCTCGGCGATCTTGCGCGTCAGGTACAGGCCCAGGCCGGTGCCGCGGCCCGCGCCGCCCGCGTGGAAGCGCTGGAACAGCCGCGCCTGGGCGCTGGTGGGTACGCCCGGTCCCTCGTCCTGCACGGTCAGGGTCGCCTCGTCGTCCGCGCGCACCGTAACGCGCACGGTGCCGCCGGGCGGGGAGAACTTCACGGCGTTCTCCACGAGGTTCTGCGCGGCCCGGCGCAGGTCGTGGCGCCGCCCGGCGACGCCCGCGCCCTCCAGGTCCGTCTCGATGGTCACCTGCCGCTCCTCGGCGCGCGTGCGCAGGTCGCCCACCACGCCCAGCACGACGTCGCGCAGGTTCACGCGGCCGCCCTCGCCCGGGCTGTCCTGGTCCTCGCCGCTCTCGTACTTGGCGACCAGCAGGAGCTGCTCGGCCAGGGACAGCAGCGTCTCGTTGGACTGGATGCCGTTGACCAGGGTGGCGCGGTACGCGTCCGGCAGGGGACCGTAGGCGCCGCGCAGGGCAGCGTGCATGTTCATGCCGTTCGCCATCAGCGGCGTGCGCAGGTCGTGCGAGAACGCGTACACGAGGTCGCGCAGCAGCTCTCCGCGCTCCGCGAGCTGCGCGCGGCTGCTGCGCAGTTCGTCGAGCAGCGCGGTGCGTTCCAGCAGGGGTTGCAGCGCCGCCGCCGCCTCGCCGGTCAGGGCGGGGGGCGTGACGGGCGCGGTCAGGAGGATCAGCAGGTCGCCGCTGTCCGGGCGGCGCAGCCGGGCCAGGAACACGTTCCCGCCGTCCGCCGCCCACAGGTCGCTGTCCGGGCCGCCGCTCACGCCGGACGGGCGGGCCAGGAACTCCAGCGGCAGCCGTTGCCCCAGCCGGCCGGTCACGGGCTCCCGGCCGGGCGCCGTGACCAGCGCGTGCGGCGCGCGCAGCGTGGCCTTCTCCAGCGCCCCGACCTCCACGCTCTGCGCGCCGGTCAGGCGCTGCAGGGCGTGGGCGGCGCGTTCCACGAACTCCGGCAGGCCCAGCGGCCCGCCCATGTCCTGTGCGAGCTGACGCAGCGCCCGCTCGCGCGTCAGCTGGCGCTCGTCCTCGCGCAGCTGCGCGGCGCGCTCGCTGGCCTGCCGCGCCCGGTGCGTGAGCCACCCGACCAGCAGCACCGCCAGGATGCTCACCGCGCGGTTGGCGAGGTCCGTGGTGTCCCAGCCGTCGCGCGTGCCGTTCACCAGGCCCGCGATCACGTTCGCCAGCACCGCCAGGCCCGTCAGCGGCCACGTGGCCCGGCCGGACGCGCCCAGCAGCGCGAAGGCCACCGACGCGCTCAGCAGCGTGCCCACCACCAGCGACGCCGGCGTGAGCATGTCCACCGTCAGCACGGCGGCCAGCAGCAGCAGCGCGACCGTCCACACGGTGCTGTCGGGCAGCGGCAGACGCAGCGGGGGCAGGAGGGCGCGGCGCAGATCGTCCATGCGCTCCGTAGCCTACCCCCCGGCGGCGGGCGGCCCACTGGCCACCTGACCAGGGGGGCGCGCCACGTGGCCGGTGGGCGGCGGGGTCAGCGCGGACGAGCATGCCCGCAGGTATGACCACTCCCCATTCCCGCCGGAGCTTTCCATGACCGCCCCCGCCCAGCCCGCGCCGTCCACGCCGCGTCCACAGGGCATCTTCGCGCCGGCCCTGCTGCGCGGCGCGCTGCTCGCCAGCGTGCGCAAACTCTCGCCGCGCGACCAGGCGCGCAACCCCGTGATGTTCGTGGTGTACGTGGGCACGCTGCTCACGCTGATCCTGACCGTCCAGAACGCCCTCCAGGGCCGCGCGTGGGGCTACGAGCTGGCGATCACGCTGCTGCTGGCCCTGACCGTGCTGTTCGCCAACTTCGCCGAGGGCCTCGCGGAGGCGCGCGGCAAGGCGCAGGCCGCGTCCCTGCGCTCCGCGCGCGAGGACGTGAAGGCCCGCCGGCTCACGAACGGCCGCGAGGACCTCGTCGCGGGAACGCAGCTCCAGAAGGGCGACCTGATCGTGGCGGAGGCCGGCGACCTGATCGCCGCCGACGGCGAGATCGTCGAGGGCCTCGCCAGCGTGGACGAGAGCGCCATCACCGGCGAGAGCGCCCCCGTGATCCGCGAGGCCGGCACCGACCACAGCGGCGTGACCGGCGGCACCCGCGTGCTGAGTGACCGCATCGTGATCCGCGTGACCAGCGGCGCGGGCGAGAGCTTCCTCGACCGGATGATCGCGCTGGTCGAGGGCGCCAGCCGGCAGAAGACCCCCAACGAGATCGCCCTGGGCATCCTGCTCAGCGGCCTGACGCTGGTGTTCCTGCTGGCCGTGGTCACGCTGTACCCCTTCACGGCGTACGCCGGGGCGCCCGCCGCGCCGGTCACGCTGGTCGCGCTGCTGGTGTGCCTGATTCCCACCACCATCGGCGGCCTGCTGCCGGCCATCGGCATCGCGGGCATGGACCGCGCGCTGCAGGCGAACGTGATCGCCAAGAGCGGCAAGGCCGTGGAGGTCGCCGGGGACGTGGACGTGCTGCTGCTCGACAAGACCGGCACCATCACCATCGGCAACCGCCTGGCCACGGACTTCTTTCCGCTGCCCGGCGTGAGCGCCGAGGAACTCATGCGCGCCGCCCTGCTCTCCAGCCTGGCCGACCCCACCCCGGAGGGCAAGAGCATCGTCGCCCTGGCCCGCGAGCGCGGCGTGGACGCCCCGGCGCCGCAGGGCGCGGAGTTCGTGGAGTTCACCGCGCAGACGCGCATGAGCGGCGTGGATGTTCCCGGCCCCGACGGAGCGGTCACCCGGATCCGCAAGGGTGCGGGCAGCCGGATTGCCGCGCTGGCGCACGAGCGTGGCGGGCACGTTCCGCCTGAACTGGCAGCCATCACGGATCAGGTCTCGCGCGGCGGCGCGACGCCCCTGACCGTGATCGAGGACGGGCGCCTGCTGGGCGTGGTGGCGCTGTCGGACATCATCAAGCCCGGCATCCGCGAGCGCTTCGCCGAACTGCGCCGCATGGGCCTGCGCACCGTCATGATCACCGGCGACAACCCCCTGACCGCCGAGGCGATTGCCCGCGAGGCCGGCGTGGACTCCTTCCTGGCCGAGGCGACCCCCGAGGACAAGATGGCCATGATCCGCGAGGAGCAGGAGGGCGGCAAGCTCGTCGCCATGATGGGCGACGGCACCAACGACGCCCCGGCCCTGGCGCAGGCGGACGTGGGCCTCGCCATGAACTCCGGCACGCAGGCCGCCAAGGAAGCCGGGAACATGGTGGACCTGGACTCCGATCCCACCAAGCTGCTGGAGGTCGTGGAGATCGGCAAGGGCCTGCTGATCACGCGCGGAGCGCTGACCACCTTCTCCATCGCCAACGACGTCGCCAAGTACTTCGCGATCCTGCCGGCGCTGTTCGTGACCGCGTACCCCGCGCTGGGCGTGCTGAACGTGATGCAGCTGCACAGTCCCACCAGCGCGGTGCTGAGCGCCGTGATCTTCAACGCCCTGATCATCCCCGCCCTGATTCCGCTCGCGCTGCGCGGCGTGCCGTACCGCCCCATGAGCGCCGCCGCGCTGCTGGGCCGCAACCTGCTGGTGTACGGCCTGGGCGGCCTGATCCTGCCCTTCGTCGCCATCAAGGTCATCGACCTGCTCATCACGCCCCTGCTGGGCTGAGGAACCGATATGGACGCCCTGTTTATCCTGCTGACCGTCGTGTGCTTCGGAGTGATCGCGCTCGCCCTGCGGGGCATGGAGAAGCTGTGATCCTCTTTCTGGCCGCCGTATCGCTGCTGATCGCCGCGTATCTCGTGTATTCCCTGCTCCGCCCGGAGGACTTCTAAATGTCGGCTGCCCTGCTTCAGATCATCATCCTGCTGGCCATCACGGTGGCGCTGGTCGTGCCGGTCGGTACGTGGCTGCACGGCGTGTTCACCGGCGAGCGCCACACCGCGCCCGAACGCCTCACGTACCGCGTGCTGGGCGTGGACCCCGATGAGGGCATGGACTGGCGGCGCTACGGGCTGGTGCTGGTCGTCAGCAACCTCGTGATGCTGCTCGTGTCGTACCTTCTTATCCGCCTTCAGGCGGCGCTGCCGTGGAATCCGTCGGGCTTCGCGGCGCAGGCCCCGGACCTCGCGTGGAACACGGCCGTGTCGTTCATGACCAACACCAACTGGCAGGCGTACAGCGGTGAGCAGAGCCTGTCGTACTTCTCGCAGATGGCCGTGCTGACCACCTTCATGTTCACGTCGGCCGCCACGGGCTTCGCGGCGGCCGTGGCGTTCATGCGCGGGCTGGCGGGCAAGAGCGGCGCGAACCTCGGGAACTTCTGGGTGGACGTGACCCGCATCATCTACCGCGTGTTCCTGCCGCTGAGCTTCGTGCTGGCGCTGGTCCTGATCTGGCAGGGCGTGCCGCAGACGCTGCACCCGACCGTGACGGCCACGACCGTGGAGGGCGCCGCGCAGCGGATCGCGCTGGGGCCGGTGGCGAGCCTGGAGAGCATCAAGCACCTCGGCACGAACGGCGGCGGCTTCTTCTCCATGAACTCCGCGCATCCCTTCGAGAACCCCACGCCCCTGACGAACGCGCTGGAGATCCTGGCCATGCTGCTCCTCCCTACGTCGCTGACCTACGCCTTCGGGCGGATGCTGGCAAGCCGCCGGCAGGGCTGGGTGATCTTCGGCGGGATGTTCGCGCTGTTCGTGGTGTTCCTCGCCGTGATGTTCGGGGCCGAGCAGCGCGGCAATCCCATCCTGGGCACCCTGGGCGCGGACCAGACGATCACGGCCACGCAGGCGGGCGGCAACATGGAGGGCAAGGAAGTGCGCTTCGGTGTGGGTCAGACGGCGCTGTTCGCCACGACCACCACCGCCGCCACGACCGGCAGCGTGGACGCCATGCACGATTCCCTCACGCCGCTGGGCGGCCTGGCGGCCCTCGTGCAGATGCAGCTCAACAGCGTCTTCGGCGGCAAGGGCGTGGGCTTCATCAACTTCGTGCAGTACGTGATCCTGAGCGTGTTCATTGCCGGCCTGATGGTCGGGCGCACGCCGGAATTCCTGGGCAAGAAGGTCGAGGCGCGCGAGGTGAAACTCGTCATGCTCGCCGTCCTGGCGCACCCGCTGAGCATCCTGGGCTTCACCGCGCTGGCTGTGACTCTGCCCAGTGCGCTTGGCAGCCTGAACAACCCCGGCGCGCACGGCTTCAGCGAGGTGCTGTACGCGTACACGTCCGGCACGGCGAACAACGGCTCGGCCTTCGGGGGCCTGAACGCGAACACGCCGTTTTACAACCTCACCATCGGGCTGGCCATGCTGATCGGGCGCTACCTGACGCTGCTTCCGATGCTGGCGGTGGCTGGCCTGCTCGCCGTTAAGACGCGGGTGCCGAGGAGCAGCGGCACCCTGCCCACCGACACCGCCCTGTTCGGCGGCCTGACCGTGTCGGTCATCGTGATCGTGGGCGCCCTGACCTTCCTGCCGGCCCTGACCCTCGGGCCGATCGCCGACCACGTGCAGATGCTGCAAGGAGCTGTGAAATGACCGTTCCCACCCCCGCCGATCCCGCGCCCGCCACGCCCCTCGCCCGCGTCCTGCTGTCCTCCGTGCTCGCCGCCGTGCTGTTCACGCTGGTGTGCGGCCTGGCGTACCCGCTGCTGACCACCCTGGCCGGAACCGTCCTGTTCCCGGCGCAGGCGCAGGGCAGCATGATCGAGCGGGACGGACGGGTGGTCGGTTCCGCGCTGATCGGGCAGGCCTTCAGCGCGCCGCAGTACCTGCACGGCCGGCCCAGCCAGACGAACAGGACCGACGGCAGCGGCCCGCAGCCCTACAACGCCGAGAACAGCGGCGCGAGCAACTGGGGGCCGACCAACGCCAAACTGAGTGACGCCGTGAAGGGCCGGATCGCCGCCTTCCGCAGTGAGAACGGCCTGAACGCCACAGCACCCGTGCCCGTCGATATGGTCACGGCGTCCGCCAGCGGTCTCGACCCGGACATCAGCGTGGCGGGGGCGCTGGCGCAGGTCGGCCGGATCGCGCAGGCCCGGAAGGTCACGCCCGCGCAGGTCGAGGCGGTCATCCGCGCGCACGTCACCGGCCGCAGCCTGGGCTTCCTGGGCGAGGAGCGCGTGAACGTCCTGAGCGCGAACCTCGCGCTGGACGCGCTGAAGTGACGCCATGACCGAACCCGTCCGCCTGACCCGCGAGAAGGCCCCGCAGGACGCGCCGCGCGGCACGCACCGGGTCTTCCTGGGCATGGCGGCCGGGGTGGGGAAGACCGTGCGCGCCCTGAACGACCTGCGTGACCGCGCGGCGCGCGGCGAGGACGTCGTGATCGGCGTGCTGGAAACGCACGGCCGGGCCGGCACGCTCGCGGCGGCGGCGGGCCTGCCGGTCTTCCCGCGCGTGGAGCTGCCGCGCGGCGACGCGGTGCTGACCGAGCCGGACATCGAGGGCCTGATCGCCCGGCACCCGGACGTGGTCCTGATGGACGAGCTGGCGCACACCAACGCGCCCGGCAGCGCCCGCGCCAAGCGCTGGCAGGACGTGGGAGCGCTGCTCGCGGCGGGGATCGACGTGCACAGCACCCTGAACGTGCAGCACCTGGAGTCCCTGAACGACGTGGTCGCCCGCCTGACTGGCGTGCGTGTGCGCGAGCGCGTGCCGGACCACGTGCTGGAGGAAGCCGACGAGATCGTGCTGGTGGACCTGCCGCCCGAGGACCTGCGCCAGCGTCTGCGCGACGGGCTGGTGTACGGCCCGGAAAAGGTCGAGCAGGCCCTGGGGAACTTCTTCACCACACCGAACCTCACGGCGCTGCGCGAGGTCGCCCTGCGGCACGTGGCCCAGACGGTGGAGGCCACGCCGCCCGACGGTCAGCCGGGTGCGCACGAGGTCGTGGTGGTCGCCATCGCCGCGGAGGCGACGGCGCTGAGGCTGATCCGCCGCGGCGGGCAGTTCGCGGGGCGCCTGCGCGCGGAACTGCACGTGGTGACCGTGAACACGGCCCGGCTGTCGCACGAGCAGTCGCGGCTGCTGGACACCTGCCGCGAGATCACGCAGGCGCTGGGCGGCACCTTCGAGGTGCTGCCCGCGCAGGGCGGCGTGGCGGGCACCCTGGTCGCGTACGTGCGGCGCGTGAACGCCACGCAGGTCGTGCTGGGCGAGACGAGCCGCTCGCGCTGGCTGGAGCTGCTGCGCGGCGACATCATCAAGGTCGTGCTGCGCGACACCCGGGACGTGGACGTGCATGTGATCGGGCGCGACTGACCGGGCCGGCCACGCCCGGCGCTTCCTCAAGAAACCGCGTGGACCGTGCTGACGCGCGCAAGTGAGAGGAGGATTACACTGCCGCAATGCCCTCCGCCCGACCTGCGCGCAGTCCGTTCATGACGTGGTTCCTGGAGTCCAACCAGCCGGAACCCGAGGGCTACTACGAACAGGAAAAGGAGGTCGCGGCGCAGCACCACACCCAGCCGTGGTGGAAGGTGATGTGCCTGACGGGGGTGGACTACTTCTCCACGCTGGGATACCAGCCGGGTATCGCGGCGCTGGCGGCGGGCGCGCTGTCGCCCATCGCCACGCTGGTGCTGGTGCTGGTCACGCTGTTCGGAGCGCTGCCGATGTACCGCCGCGTCGCCCAGGAGAGTCCGCACGGCGACGGCAGCCTGAGCATGCTCGAGCGCCTGCTGGACTACTGGCCCAGCAAGGTGCTGGTGCTCGCGCTGATCGGCTTCGTCGCCACGGGCTTCGTGATCACCATCACGCTGTCGGCGGCGGACGCCTCGGCGCACCTGGTCGAGAACCCGCTGCTGAAATCGGCGCTGTCCGGCCGGGAGATTCCCGTCACGCTGATCCTGATCGCGCTGCTGGCGGCGGTGTTCCTCAAGGGCTTCAAGGAAGCGGTGGGGATCGCGGTCGGGATCGTCGCGCTGTACCTCGCCCTCAGCGTGCTGGTGGTGGGGCGCGGCTTCCTGGATGTCGCCACGAACCCGCAGGTGCTGAGCGGGTGGTGGGACGCCCTGACGCACGCGTACGCGTCGCCGCTGGCGATCGTGGGCGCGGCCCTGCTGGTGTTTCCCGCACTGGCGCTGGGCCTGTCGGGCTTCGAGACTGGGGTCGTCGTGATGCCGCTGGTCAAGGGTGATCCCGGCGACACGCCGGCGCAGCCCACCGGCCGTATCCGCAACGCCCGCAAGCTGCTCACCACCGCCGCGCTGATCATGAGCGTCATGCTGATCGGCTCGTCGCTGGTCACCACCCTGCTGATTCCCCGCCACGAATTCTGGGCGGAGACCAGTGTGACCCGCGTCCTGAACGGCGCGGACCTGCGGGCGGGCCGCGCCGTGATCGACGTGCCGCTCGACAACTCCAACCGCCCGCGCGAGGTCTACACCCTGCCGCTGCCGGCTGGGCGCACCGGCACCTACACCGTGCAGGCCGACACGGTGGGCGGCCCGGTGCCGATCACGGTCAGCGTGGCCGGCGGCGCGGACGGCAGCAGCGTGCCGGTCACGGTGACCACACCGTCCGGGGCGGCGAACGGGCGCGCGCTGGCGTACCTGGCGCACAACCGCTTCGGCGAGGCCTTCGGCACACTGTACGACGCGTCCACCATCCTGATCCTGTGGTTCGCGGGCGCGTCGGCCATGGCGGGGCTGCTGAACATCGTGCCGCGCTACCTGCCGCGCTACGGCATGGCCCCCGACTGGGCGCGCGCCACCCGGCCGCTGGTCGTGCTGTTCACGCTGATCAGCGCCCTGGTCACGCTGGCCTTCCGCGCCGATGTGGACGCGCAGGCCGGCGCGTACGCGACCGGGGTGCTGGCGCTGATGACCTCGGCCGCCATCGCGGTCTTCCTGACCGAACTGCGGCGGGGGCACCGCGGTCCGGCCGCCGCCTTCGCGGTGGTCAGCGCGATCTTCATCTACACCAGCGCCGTGACCGTCGGGGAGCGCCCCGAGGGCCTGTGGATCGCGTCCCTGTTCATCCTGGGCATCCTGGTGGTCAGCGTCGGCTCGCGCATCTCGCGCAGCACCGAACTGCGCGTGCAGCAGGTCGTGCTGGACGACTCGGCCCAGGCCATGCTGGACGACGTGGCGTCACGCGGGCTGCCGGTACGCTTCATCGCCAACCGCCTGAACGAGGGCGACGACCTCGAATACCGCGAGAAGGCGCTGGAGGTGCGGCTCGACAACCACCTGTCGCCCGGCGAGGCCGCGCTGTTCCTGGAAGTCGCCATCGACGACGCCAGCGACTTCAGCGCCACCGTGCCGGTCACCGGCGTGCGCGTGGGCTCGCACGCGATCCTGCGCGCGTCGGGCAGCAGCGTGCCGAACACGCTGGCCGCCGTGCTGCTGCACGTCCGCGACCTGACCGGCCGCCCGCCGCACGTGTACTTCGAGTGGAGCGAGAAGGGCCCCGCCCAGAACGCCCTGCGCTTCCTGCTGGCCGGCGAGGGCGACGTGCCGCCGCTCACCCACGAGATCCTGCGCGTGGCCGAGCGCGACGCGCGCCGCCGCCCGATGGTGCATGTGGGTGGCTGAGCTGGGAACAAAGGCGGCACCGGGACGGCGAGGGCGGCCGTCCCGGTCTTCATTCCTGTGCCGGCTCACGGCGGCCACCAGATCAGTTGAAGGTCTTAGCTTCCACTGATCTGGTGCGAGCAGAGCGGGTGACCGCAACAGACAGCGGTCGGAGTGGAATTGATGGTGGTGTCGTCGCACCATCAATGCAACGGAGTACCGCTGTCAGAACACCTTGCCGCCGGTGACGGGGTACACGCCGCCCGTCATGTAACTGCCCTCCTGCGACGCCAGCAGCACGTAGATGGGCGCGATCTCGGCCGGCTGGCCGGGGCGGCCCAGCGGCGTGTCCTGGCCGAAGGTCCTCACCTTCTCCTGGCTCTGGCCGCCGCTGGGTTGCAGCACCGTCCAGAACGGGCCGGGCGCCACCGAGTTCACGCGGATGCCCTTCTCGGCGAGTTGGCCCGCCAGGGCCTCGGTGTACGCGGCGATGGCGGCCTTGGTGGTCGCGTAGTCCAGCAGCGTCGGGGAGGGCTGGTGCGCGTTGATGGAGGACGTCGTGATGATCGACGCGCCGGCCGGCAGGTGCGGGATCGCCGCCTGCGTGATCCAGAACAGCGCGTACACGTTCGTCTTGAAGGTCTGGTCGAACTGCTCGGAGGTGATCTCGTCCACCGACTCGCGGAACACCTGCTTGCCGGCGTTGCTGACCAGGATGTCCAGGCCGCCGAGTTCCTGCACGGTCCGCTCCACGAGCTGCCGGCAGAACGCCTCGTCCTTCAGGTCGCCGGGGATCGCCACGGCCTTGCGGCCCGCGTCCTCGATCAATTTGATCACCTGCTGCGCGTCCTGTTCCTCGTCCGGCAGGTAGTTGATGGCGACGTCGGCGCCCTCGCGGGCGTACGCGATCGCCACCGCCCGCCCGATGCCCGAGTCCCCGCCGGTGATCAGCGCCCTGCGGCCCTCCAGGCGGCCCGATCCCCGGTAGCTGTCCTCACCGTGGTCGGGCTCGGGCACCATCCGCGCGGCCAGACCGGGCGCCGGCTGCGGCTGTTCGGGGAAGGGGGGCTTGGGGTACTGCTCGCGCGGATCGCGCAGTTCATAGGGATTCTTGGCCGCCATGTCCCGACCGTAGAAGCCGGGTGCATGAAAACCCTGGGAGGAGGCCCAAGCCTGGGTCGGGTGGGGGTGAAGCTGTCCTTCAGTCAGCTCGGGGCCGGGTTCTCTGGGCCGTCCAGCCCAGCGGAGCGCCCGCCCGCGCGGGGACACCGGAGCGCGCTACCCTCGGCCACGTGACTGCCGCGCCCCCCGACGCCCTGCGGCCCAGCGCGGCGCAACTTGGCCTGATCGGCGCGAACTTCCTGATGTGGAGCGGCTTTTTTGCCGTCATTCCGCTGGTGACCGTCCATTTCAGCGGCTCGCCCGCACAGGGCGGCCTGGGCTGGCCCGCCGCGACGGTCGGCGTGATCCTGGGCCTGCGCCAGCTGACGCAGCAGGGCCTGACGGTGTTCGGCGGCGCGTGGGCCGATCACCTGGGTCCCAAACCACTGATCCTGGCCGGGTGCCTGCTGCGTACCCTGGGCTTTGCGTGGATGGGTTTTGCCACCACGCCGGGCGTGCTGCTGGCCGCCGCGGTGCTCGCCGGCGTGGGCGGCGGCCTGTTCGACGCGCCGAAGAACGCCGCGATCACCGCCGTCACGCGGCCCGAGCAGCGCGCGCGGATGTTCAGCCTGACCAGCATCTCGGGGAACCTCGGCATGGTGGGCGGCCCGCTGATCGGCGCGGCGCTGCTCGCGCTGGGCTTCCGCACGGCGGCCTTCGCCGCGGCCAGCGTGTACCTGCTCGCCGCCGGCGTGATGGCCGCGACGCTGCCGCACCTGCGCCCGGAGCGCGCGCCCGCCCGTGGACTGGCGGGCCTGGCGCGGGCGGCGGCAGACGTGCCCTTCCGCCGCTTCACGCTGGTGCTGATCGGGTATTTCGTCCTGAGCACGCAGATCAACGTGGCGATCACCCTCAAGGCGATCAGCCTGGCCGGACCGCACGCGACCGGGCCGCTGTACGGCCTGTCGGCGGGGCTGGCGGTGGTGCTCCAGTACCCGCTGCTGCGCGCCGTGGAACGCCACCTGCCGCTGCGCGCCGCGCTCGTCGGAGCGGTCGTGCTGGTGGGCGTCAGCCTGGGCCTGATGGCGCTGGCGACCACCTTCCCGGCGCTGCTGGCGTGCGTGGCGCTGTACTCGCTGGGCACCATGCTGGTGTACCCCGCCCAGCAGACCCTGACCGCCCGCTTCGCGCCGCCCGCCTCGATCGGCAGTTACTTCGGCTTCAGCGCGATCAGCCTGGGGGCCGGCGGCGCGCTCGGCAGCGCCCTGGGCGGCGTGCTGGTGGATGCTGGCGCGCGGATCGGCGTGCCGGCCCTGCCGTGGCTCACCCTCGCGGTGATCGGGGGCGTGACTGCCCTGGGCCTGCGCTGGGCGCTGCGCGGTCTCGACCGCCCCGACGACGTGGAGGCCACAGGCGCCGCCCCCATCGGCGAGGGCTCCTGACCGTCCGCCGATGGGGGTGAATGAAGCGCTGGAGGTCTTCGCCGCTCAGCCCCGCTCGGCCTCGTCGTCGAAGTACTCGAAGCGGTGCGAGCCGATCTCCACGGTGTCGCCCTCGCGGGCGCCGGCGCGTTTCAGGGCGTTGTACAGGCCCTGACGGCGGAACACGCTGCCCAGGTACTCGGACGCGTCTTCCAGGTAGCGCGAGAAGCGCGTGATGCGCGCCTCGAAGCCGCCCCCGTGCACCGTCCACACGCGTTCCGGCTGTCCGTCGCTGACGATGCCCACGCCGCGCGCCGCCGGGTCGATACGGAACTCGATCCGCAGGGCCTCGTCCACAACCACGTCGGGCTCCAGCTCCAGCGCGTGCCGTTCCGTCCACAGCTCAAAGGCGGGCATCATCTGGAACAGCGTCTCGCGCAGCTCTGACAGCCCCAGGCCGTCCTTCGCGCTGACCTTCAGCACCGGCAGGCCGGACTCCGCGAGTTCGTCCTCGACCATGGTGGCGAGGTCCGCGTCCACCAGTTCCACCTTGTTCAGCGCGATCAGCGCGACGTTCTCCAGCAGCGTCGGGTCGTAGGCCTGGAGTTCGGCCTGGAGTGATCTCAGCTCGCCCACCGGGTCGCGGGTCACGTCCAGCACGTACACCAGCAGGCGGGTGCGGCTGATGTGCCGCAGGAACTCCAGCCCCAGGCCCCGGCCCTCGCTGGCGCCCTCGATGATGCCCGGGATGTCCGCCATGGTGAAGCGCTCGTCGTGGCCCTCGCGCGCCACCACGCCCAGGATCGGTGACAGCGTGGTGAACGGGTAATCCGCGATCATGGGGTTGGCGCGGGACAGCGCGGCCAGCAGCGAACTCTTGCCCGCGTTCGGGTAGCCGACCAGCCCCACGTCCGCGATCAGCCGCAGTTCCAGCCGCACGCGGCGTTTCTGGCCCGGCACGCCCAGTTCCGCGAACCGCGGGGCCTGGCGGGTGGAACTCGTGAAGGTGCTGTTGCCGCGGCCGCCCGGCCCGCCTCGCGCGATGATCTTCTGCTGCCCCACCGCGACCAGATCAGCCAGCACGCGGCCGCTGTCCTCGTCGAAGGCGGTGGTGCCCACGGGCACGTCGATGTACACGTCCTCGCCGTCGGCGCCCTGCCGCAGCCGGCCCTCGCCGTACGCGCCGTTGGGCGCCTTGAACTTGCGGCGGCCCAGCAGCCGCTCCAGCGACTCCACACCCTCAATGGCCCGCAGGATGATGTCGCCGCCCTTGCCGCCGTGCCCACCGTCCGGGCCACCCTTTTCCATGTACTTCGCCCGGTGGAAGCTCATGGAGCCGTCCCCGCCGTTCCCGGCGGCCACCTCGATATTCAGTACGTCACGAAATGCCATATGCCTACCTCTGTGTTGTGCTGCCCTGTGTTATGACCGCCAAAACGTGCCGCTGGCGCAGGAAAAGAAAATGCGCCCGGCCCTTCTCGCGGGCAGGGCGCACCAAAACGGCTTGACGTCAGTCCGCCGCGACGTCCACGCTGGGCACTTCGATGCTGATGAAGCGGCCGGTGCGGCCACGGTTGGTGAACACGACCTTGCCCGCTTCCAGCGCGAACAGGGTGTGGTCGCGGCCCATGCCCACGTTAGGGCCGGCCTTGAACTTCGTGCCGCGCTGACGGACCAGGATGTTGCCGGCCAGCACCTGCTCGCCGCCGAACTTCTTGACGCCCAGCATCTTGGGCTGGCTGTCACGTCCGTTCTTCGAGGACCCTACGCCTTTCTTGTGTGCCATGTGGTCTCAGCCTCCCCTTAACCCTTGATCCCGACGATCTTCAGGGTGGTGTAATCCTGGCGGTGGCCCGTGCGGCGACGGTACTGCACGCCGCTCTTGTACTTGCGGATGTAGATCTTGGGGCCGCGGCCGTGCTGCACGACCTCGGCGTTCACGACGAACTGGCCCACGGCGTCGCCGAACAGGGCCTTGTCGCCGCCCACGAACAGGGGCTTGAGGTCGATCGTGTCGCCCGCTTCGCCCTTCAGGCTCTCGACGTGGATGACGTCGCCTTCAGAGACGCGGTACTGCTTTCCGCCGGTTTCGATGATTGCAAACATGGTTCTCTCCCGCCTTGTCGCGCTCCGGAACGCTGCCTGGAGTCGCAGGACTGCCGAACCCACCACAGGGCGGGTCACCAAACAGAGACTGTAGCACATCCGGGCGGACGCTGGAATACGCGGGAACACACCCGGAACCGGCGGCGGAACCGGAAGCGGGGCAAGCAGGGAGCACGGCCCCCAGCAGGTGGGGGTGCAGTGGTGCTCGGTGCGTGTTCCCGTCTCCGTGAACGTGTCCTCGCGGTACACGTGGACTCGCGTGGGCGAGTCTCGTTCCTGAACCTCCGGGCCAGCCCGCGACTGACGGGCACGGCTGCAAGCTAGGAGTGTAGCACGGCCGCCCGCCGGAACTCCATGCGGCCTGGGAGCGTAGTGCCGGGCATGATCTTCTCGCCTGTCCTGACCCGACTGCGGCCCATTTGGCGCGACGCGCTGGCCCTGCTGTACGCCGTCCGCGACCGCCGCACGCCGGACCGCGCGCGCTGGATCGCGGCGGGCGCGCTGCTGTACGCCCTGAGCCCCGTGGACCTGCTGCCGGACGGCGTGCCGCTGCTGGGCATGGGCGACGACCTGGTGATCGTGCCGGCGCTGCTGGCGTATGCCGCGCGGGGCCTGCCCGCGCCGGTGCTCGCCGACGCGCGCGCCCGGTCCGCGCGGCTGAGCCGTCAGGTGCCGTGGCTGCTGCCGGCGCTGGTCGGGCTGCTGGTGGTGGGGGCCGTGCTGGCGGTGTGGGGTCTGCTGCGGCTCGCACGCGGCTGAAGGTGCCGGGAGCCCGGGTCACGCCGGGCGCGGAACGCCGCGCGCTATCCTGGGGAAGAATGATTGACGCGGCCACCACCTGGCACCAGGCCACTGCGGCGCTCGCGGGCAGCGAGTACGACTCGGCCTTCGACGTGCTGGAGCACGCCATGAACGAGGCCAGCCGGGACGTGCGGGCCCGCCTGGCCCTGTACCTGGGCAGCCTGCACACCCTGTACGGCGACGCCGCCACCGACCCCCTCGCTGCGGCCTTGCAGGAGGCCCGCACCCTGAACCCGGCCCTGCGCGCTGATCCGCTGTACCAGGCGCTCTCCGCGGAGCTGGACGCCCGCACGCGCGGCCCGGACGCCGCGGCGCCGCCCCCGCAGGCGACGGGTGCGGCCGATCCGCTGGCGCGGTACCACGCCGTGTGCGCGCTGGCGCTGTCCGACCGGCACCAGGAGGCGCTGGACGTGGTGCTGGCCAGCACCGAACTGCCCGAGCACCTGCGCTGGAGGCTGCGCTCGTGGCAGGCGGACGCGCAGGAGCAGCTGGGCCACACCGCGGACGCCGTGCTGCTGTACGCCGAGGCGGCGCACCTCGCGCAGGGCATCGACCGGGCGACCATGCTGCAGGAACAGGCGGCGCTGCTGATCCAGCAGGGGCAGGCGGAGAACGCCAAGACCGTGCTGGACCAGGCGCGGCCACTGTACCCGCAGCGGCCGAACGAGGAAGAAGCGCTGGGCCTGGCCACCTGGCACTATCTGCGGGCCCAGGCGCTGCTGAATTCCGGCCAGCCGGACGCGGCGCTCGACATGATCCGCGAGGCTGACCGCCTGGAGCGCGAGCACGGCGATCCCAGCTACGGCGTGTCGCTGGTGCGCGGGCAGGTGCTGGCCCAGCTCGGCCGGCAGGAGGAGGCGCTGGAATCCTTCGCGAACGCCCTGACGCTCGCCAGCGACGTTGACCGGCCCTACGCGAACCATGAGCTGGGCGTGGCGCTGCTCGACCTCGACCGGCCCGTCGAGGCGCGCGAGAAGCTCGAGAGCGTTCTGAACGAGCCCGAGTACCCGTACCACCCGGAGGTGCTGGCCGACATCGCCGAGTGCGACTACCGCCTGGGCCGGCTCCAGGAAGCGCAGCTGGAGGCCGAGCAGGCGCTCGCGCAGGGCGCGGTCGTGCCGGCCAGCTTGGTGCTGGGCTCCGTTGCCCTGGACTACTTCCAGCTCGACGACGCCCTGGAGCACTACGAGCGCGTGATCCGCGAGGCCGCCCCCGACAGCCGCGACTGGATCACCGGGCACCAGATGGCCGCGGACGTGATGGCCCAGCAGGGTTTCCCGAACCCGGCGGCCGCGTACGCGCACGCCCAGCAGGCGCTGGCGTCCACGCCCGAAAGCGACGACTGGCACGTGACCCTGCAAGATCACCTGCGCAAGGCCGAGGCGATGCTGGAGCAGGGCGGCGCGCCGGGCGGCCGCATGCTGAACTGACATGACGCCGCGCCGTGGCCGCGACGGGGCCGGAGACCGCAGACCTGACCACCCGGCCACGGCGTGATCCAGGAAGGCAAAACCCGCCCGGCAGCCGGCGGCTCGGCCCTGCTGGACATGCTGGCCCTGTCGCTGGGGGCGGCGGTCGCGCTGGGCTTCGCACGCTTCGCGTACGCGCTGCTGCTGCCGGTGATGCGCGCCGACCTGGGCTGGTCGTTCACGCTGTCAGGTGCCATGAATGCCGCGAACGCGCTGGGGTATCTGCTGGGCGCGCTGGCCGCCACGCCGCTGTCGGGCCGCTGGGGCCTGAAACGGGTGTTCACGGGTGGGCTGCTGCTGAGCGCGCTGTCGCTGCTCGCGTGCGCGGCCACGGCCGCCAGTGCTCCGCTGCTGCTCCTGCGGCTGCTGGCTGGGCTGGGCGGCGCGCTGGTGTTCGTCAGCGGGGGCGGGCTGGCGGCGCTGGCGGCCCGCGCGCACCCGCAGCGCAGCGCCCTGCTGCTGGGCGTGTTCTACGGCGGCAGTGGCATCGGGATCGTGCTCTCGGCGCTGCTGCTGCCGCCACTGCTCGTGGGCGGCTGGCGGGGCGCGTGGGCGGCGCTGGGCCTCGCCTCGCTGGCGTGCCTGCTGCTGACGCTGCGGCCCCTGACGCGCTTCCCGGAGCGCGGCGCGTCCCCGCTGGACGGTGCCGCGCCCGCCCCGCTGCGCCCGCTGGCGTGGACGCTCGCTGCGTACGCGTGCTTCGGCATCGGGTACATCGCGTACATGACCTTCATCGTGGCCTTCCTGCGCGCGAGCGGGGCGGGCGCGCTGGTCACGCCGTTCTGGGCGTTGCTGGGCGCGGCCGTGGTCGTGAACCCGCTGGTGTGGCGGGCGCTCGCCACGCACGCCCGCGGCGCGCGGGCCATGGCCGTGCAGATGCTCACCCTGGCGACCGGCGCGGCTCTGCCGCTGCTGAGCACGCACCCCGCCGCGCTGTTCACGTCGGGCCTGCTGTTCGGCGTGAGTTTCCTGGCGGTCGTGACCTTCACCACCATCATCACCCGGCGCGTGCTGCCCGAGCACGCGTGGGCGCGCGGCATCGCGGCCTTCACGGTCGTGTTCGCTGCCGGGCAGGTCACGGGCCCGCTGCTCACCGGCGCGCTGGCCGACAGCGCGGGCGGCCTGCGCCTGGGCTTGGGCGTCAGCGCCGCGGTGCTGCTGCTGGGCGCCGGCCTGGCGTGGCGGCACCCCGCCGAGGGCGCGCCCCTGCCGGCCCGCTGACCGGCCTCACAGCGGTCTTCCGGTGACGGCAGGACAACACCATGGTGGGCTCCACGCAGGCCGCGGTCTGCTCCGGTGATCTGGTGACTGCTCTCAGGGCAGCACGTCGAAGACCGTGACGCTCCCGGCCTTGCCCAGCAGGCCCGCGCCGACGAGGAGCTGCCGGCCGCTGGCCGCCCACGCGAGCAGGCTGCTGACGTTGTTGAACGGGCCGGCGCTCGCCAGCAGCGCGCCGGTGGCCGTGTCGTACACGCGCAGGGGCGCGTCCTCGCCGCCGGTCAGCACGGCCAGCGCCTTGCCGTCCGGGCTGAAGCGCAGGCCGCGCACGGTGGCGGGCAGCGACACGGTCTTGTAGGGCGCGGCCGCGCCGGGGCGGATCAGGCCGATGCGCTGCTCACCGTCCTCGTCGGTGTAGTCGACGGCAACCGTGCCGCCGGGCGTGACCTGCAGGAAGTTCGCCTCGGCGCCGCTGGGCAGGCGGAAGGCGGTCTGCTGGCTCCCTGCACGCGGGTCGTAGCGCACGACGTTGCCCTCGTGCGGCACGATCAGCACGGCGCGGCCGTCTGGTGTGGGGATGGCCGCGTGGATGTCCTCCATGTCCAGCTCGTCGGACGTGACGCGGGCCGTGACCTTGCCGGTGCGCGCGTCCAGCACGGCCAGACCGTAGTACCCGCTGGCGACCGCGACCGTGCCGTCCGGCGTGGCATTCAGCGTCTCGTACTCGGCGTCCTCGTCCAGGGTGGCCAGGGCGCGCACCCGGCCGGCCTGGGTCACGCGGACCGTCGTGCCGTTCAGCGTCCACACGCGGCCCGCCTGGGCGTCGAAGGCGTACAGGTCGTCCAGCGGCCCCACGTTCAGGGGCGCGCCGCCGCGCAGCGGGCGGAAGTCGTCCACGCCCGCGTAGAACTTCCCGTCCGGTAGGAACGCGCCCAGCCACGCGTTCGACGACACCAGCTGAGTGCGGACATTCTCCACGTGCGCGGTGGGGTCGAAGCGGGCCACGCCGCGTCCCAGCGCCAGGAAGGTGCCGTCCGAACCGCGCGCCGCGCCGCCGGCGGACGGCACGCTGAAGCGCTGGCCCACCGCCTTGCCGCTCGCGATGTCGTAGGTCTGGCCGCGCCGGCCGCCCACATACACGAAGCGGTCGGCCGTGGTGAAGTACACGGCGCTGTCCTCGGTGCCGAAGTCCGAACCGTGCTCGATGTCGGTGACGTCGCCACCTGCGGTCAGGAGGAACGCCTCGTTGCCGGTGCGGACGACCACGGTCTGACCGTCCGGGCTGAAGGTGGCGGCCAGGCCGTCCGCGTCGTCCGCGAGTTCCGCCTCGGCCAGCACCTCGCCGCTGCCGAGGTCCACGAGCTGCGCGCTCCCGCTGCCCAGCAGCACCGCCCGCGCGCCGTCCGGGGACGCGACGAAGTCGTCCCACTCCTCGCCCACGTCCAGCGCCTCGAAGCGCTCCGGGCCGCTGGCGAGCGTGTTGCGCAGCAGGGCGCCGCGGTACATCACCAGCACGTTGCCGGCCGCGTCGAAGCCCAGGTGGTCGGCGTAGATCTGCCCGTGCCCGAGCGCCGCGCCGCTGTCCAGATCCCACACGGTCCATTCGCTGCGGGTCATGGCGGCCACGCGGGTGCCCTGCGGCGACACAGCCAGGAACCGCACGCCGCCCGCGAGGGTGTGCCACGCGCGCCCGACCTTCAGGTCGCGGCCGAGCACCATCACGGCGTTGTCGGCCGACACGGCCCAGCGGCCGCCGGACAGCGGCCGGGCGTGGTTCACGTCCGCGCCGGGCAGGGCGTACACCCCGGCCGTCCGCAGGGTCAGCGCGCCGGCGGTCCCGCCGAGGGAGAGGGACAGGGCGAGCAGCAGGGGAGACAGTCTCATATGCCCACTGTATGCGGGCGGACGGCCGGATTCCCGCTGGAATGCGTGCCGGTCAGGCGGGAGTGTTCAGTGCGGCGTCCAGCGCGTCCGACACCGCGTGCGGCTCGGCCTTCCCGCCGGTGGCGCGCATGACCACGCCGGTGAAAAAGCCCTTCAGGGCCGTCTTGCCGGCGCGGTACGCCTCCACGCGGTCGGGGTGGGCGGCCAGCGCGTCCGCGACGGCGCGGGCCAGGGCGTCGCCGCTGACGCCGGCGTCCAGGCCCTCGCGCTCGATCACGTCCAGCGGGGCGTCGCCGGTCTGCGCGGCCCGTGCGAGCGCCGCCCGGGCCACCCGCATGCTCAGGTCGCCCGCGGCCACCCTCGCGGCCAGCGGGGCCAGCGCCGCCGCGTCCACGCGCACGTCTCCGGCCCGCAGGCCGGGCGCGAGATCGTTCACCGCCCACGACGCGACCTGCCCGAAGGTGGCGTCCGGCACGGCCCCTGCCAGGAACGCCAGCAGCGCCGGGTCGCGCGCCACCGTGCGGGCGTCTGCGTCGGCCGCGCCCAGGCCACTCAGACGCAGGGCGTCGGCCTCCTGTTCGGGGCTCAGGGCGGGGGCCTTCCCGGCGTCCACCTTCGTCCGGGCGTCCTCGACTTTCGCTCCTCGGCCCTCGGCCCTCTGATCCCGGCCCTCTGCCTTCGTCTCGGCGCGGCCCCAGGTGTCCTTCAGGGTGATGATCCGCCCGAACACCAGCGCGTCCTCACGGCTGTCCACCGGGTCGCGCCAGAAGTAGCCCTGCCGCTCGAACTGGTAGCGGGTGTCGCGCGGGTCACCGAGCACGCTGGGTTCCACCACGCCGCGCGTGACGCGCAGGCTGCCGGGGTTCAGGTAGCGCAGGAAGCCGGCGTCCACGGGGGCGGCGTCGTCCTCCAGCGCCGCCTCGTCCGGGTCGAAGTGCGCGTCCGGCTCGGGCTCGAGGTCGTCCTCGTGCTCGCCCTCGGGGTTCGGCACGCGGAACAGGCGGTCGTACAGGCGGAACTCGGCCGGCACGCCCTGCGCGGCGTCCACCCAGTGGATCACCCCGCCGGCCCGCGCGTCCTCGCCCAGCAGCGTGGCGTGCAGGTGCGTGACGCGCCCGTCCGCGTCCGCCTCGAACGAGTCCGCGCGGATGACGCCCGCGCCGCGCAGGCGCACCGTGCCGCCCGGCGTCAGGCGCTTGTAGCCCTTGGGCGGCGCCGGGTTGAAGTCCTCGCGCTCGATGTACAGCTCCGGTCCGATCGGCACGGCCCGCACCGCTTCCTCCGGCCGCACGCGCCCGCCGCCCGGCACCCCCACCAGCCCGTCCGGCGAGCCCGCCACGACGTCGAAGGGCCAGTAGGGGAGGCTCAGGGTGCCGCTCTCCAGGCCGCGGACCGTCACGCGGACGGGGTCCAGCACGGCCATCACGCGGGGCGCGCGGTGGTTGAGGTCCTCGCGCACGGCGTTCTCGTACACGGCGAGGTCCACGGTGCGGTTGGTGCGGCTCACCCCGATCTGCGCCGCGAAGGCCCGCACAGCCCCCGGCGTCACGCCCAGGCGCCGCTGGGCGCGCAGGGTCGGCATGCGCGGATCGTCCCAGCCGTTCACGAAGCCGCCCTCGATCAGGCGGCGCAGCTTGCGCTTGCTGGTGATCGTGTACTCCAGGCCCCGGCGTCCGAACTCGTACTGGTGCGGGCGCGGCTCGAAGCCCAGGCGCTCCATCAGCCAGTCGTAGATGGCGCGGTTATCCACGAACTCCAGCGAGCACATGGAGTGCGTGACGCCCTCGATGGCGTCCTGCAATGGGTGCTGGAAGTCGTACATGGGGTAGATGCACCACGCGCTGCCCTGCCGGTAGTGCTCGCCGCGCAGGATGCGGTACAGCACCGGGTCGCGCAGCTTCATGTTGGGGCTGGCCAGGTCGATCTTCGCGCGCAGCACATGTGAGCCGTCCGGAAACTCGCACGCCCGCATGCGGCGCAGCAGGTCCAGGTTCTCCGCGGGCGTGCGGTCCCGGTACGGGCTGGGGGTGCCGGGCGTGCGCGGATCGCCGCGCAGCCGCGCCATCTCGTCCGCGCTGACCGAGTCCACGTACGCGTCGCCCTGCCGCACGAGCTGCTCGGCATACGCGTAGTACTGCTCGAAGTAGTCGCTGGCGTAATAGAAGTGGTCGCCCCAGTCCCAGCCGAGCCACTTCAGGTCGTCGGCAATGGCGTCCACGTATTCCTGCGTGGCGAGGTCGGGGTTGGTGTCGTCCATGCGCAGGTGGTAGCGCCCGCCGTACTGCGCGGCCGTCTGGAAGTCCAGGAACGACGCGAACACGTGGCCCAGGTGCGCGTACCCGCTGGGTTCCGGCGGAAAGCGGGTCACGACCTGCGGGTACCGGCCGCTGGTCAGGTCACGTTCGATGATCTCGGTGATGAAGTTCGGCGCGACACTGGGCGCAGCGCTGGGAGCGTCGCCCGGAGCAGGGTGAAGCGGCGTGGGGCCGGGAGCGGTCATGCCCGTCAGGATAGCCGCGCCGCGCGGGACGTGCCGGAACCGGGCTATCAATCGCCGCCGGGCGCTCACTCCAGGCGGGACAGCGCCGCGCGGGCCACGGCCTGGAGGTCGCGCTCCTGCGCGTCGCCGGGCGCCACGGCCAGCGCCGCCTGGAACGCGCGGCGGGCCCACGCGCTGTCCCGCAGGTCCACGGCGACCAGCCCGACCTGCACCAGCACGCGCAGGTCGGCCGGCGCGTGGGTCTGGGCGTCGGCGGCCAGGTGCCGCGCCGCGCTGGGATCGCCGCCACCGAACACGCCGGCCCGCGCCCACGCGCCCGAGTGCCAGCGGGCCAGCGCGGCGCGCGTCTCGGCCGCGGCGGGGTCCAGGGCCAGGCTCCGCTCGTACTCGCTGCGGCACGACCACGACAGCCGGTACGCGCCCAGCGTGTACCCGCCGCGCGCGGCCTGCGAGCACAGCACGGTGCCCAGCGTCCGGTGCGCGCCGGCATCCTGTGGCGCGGCGCGGGTGGCGGCGCGGCCCGCGTCGGCCGCCCGGCCCAGCCACATGCCGGGATCGGCCGCGTGGTACAGCGCCTCGGCCAGCGCGGCCTCGCTCGCGGTCACGTCGTCGCCGGCGGCGCGGGCCGTGTCGTAGGCCTGGGCATACTGGCCCGCCGCCAGCAGGCTGGTGGCCGGCGACGCGGCAGCGGTCGCCAGGGTCGCGGTGAGGAGCAGGGCAGGAGCGCGCACGGTGCCAGTGTGCCAGCCCCACATGAACCCCACGCACAGACGCGGGCCGGTCGGGACTGCACCCCGACCGGCCCACAGGCCCCCTCGCCGTGCTGCTACGCGGCGGGCACCTCGGCGGCTTCGCCCTCGGGCGTGCGGCGGCCCCGGGCGGGACGCTCCGCGGTGGTGTCGGGGGCGGCGCTCACGCGGGCCAGCGTGTCCGCGAAGGCGCGCAGCGCGTCACCGCCCTCGAGTTCCGTGACGGCGCGGGCGTTCAGCGCCGAGAGTTCCTCGCGGGTGACGGCGTACTCGGGCGCGTCGTGGCCCTTGAGGCCCTGGAGCACGCGGTAGGCGGTCGCGGCCTGGATGGTCGCGCCCTTGGTCGTGGTCAGGGTGGCCTCGCTGGTCATGCCCTGGCCGATCAGCGTGACGGTCTCCGCGCTGATCAGCGTGACCCGGTCGCCGCGTTCCTCCATGTGCGCGGCCAATTGCAGCAGGCTGCGCAGGTCGAGCATGGTGTGGAACAGCTCCAGGTGGGCGAGCATCGCGCCGGCTTTTTTCAGGGTGTCCATAGCCGCATTATTCTGTTAAATGCGTAATTGTCAAGTGCCGTTCTTGAAGCCTGCTCACGAGGGGCGGAGAGTAATGGTGCTCAGAGTCGTGCTGGAGGGGGAAAATTGCCCGTGGGGCATTGCCGGGCAAGGAGACGCCGGCGAGCGTGTGTCCGCTCGCCGGCTCTTCTGTTACCGCTCAGTTATTGATCTTCGTGCTGCCGGTCAGGGTGAGGGGAATCTTGAGGGTCTTGCCGTCGCGCAGCACCGTCAGCGTGACGGTGTCGCCAACCTTGTACGACCGCACGGCGTACTGGAACTGGCTGAAGTTCAGCACGCGCTTGCCGTTTACCTCGGTCACGATGTCGCCGGACTCGCGTTCCTGATCGGTGTTCAGCCGCAGGGGCTTGAGGCCCGCGAGCGCCGCCGGGCTGCCCGCGCTCACGCTGGTGAAGAACGCGCCGGCCGTCGGACCCAGCTTCAGCGCGTCGCTGAGCAACTTGAAGCCCTCCTCGTCCAGCATGAACGCCGGGTTGAATTGCGGCGCGAGGCCAACGCCGATCTGCGGCGCGTCGCGCTTCACGCCGGTCTTCAGCTCGGCCAGCAGCGCGTCGGTGGCGGTCACCGGCACGGCGTACGAGCGGAACACGGCGGTGGCTGGATTCGCGGGGTCGAAATTGCTGCCCGGCGTCAGCCGGATGTAGCTCACGATGCCGGTCAGTTCGCCCCGGACATTCACGATCGGCCCGCCGCTGTCGCCGGGAATCAGGGGCGCGTCGAGTTCCAGGGTGCCCGGCGGGAAGTCCGCGCGGCCCGCGTCGGCGTTCAGCGCGATCAGGCGGCCGTTCTTGGCCGTCAGGAAGGCGCCGTTGCCGTTCCCGACCGCGAGTTCCAGGTCGCCCACCGTGGGCAGCTTGGCGGCCAGCTTCAGGTACGGCGTGTTCGCGGGGACATTCACGCGCAGCAGGGCGATGTCGTTCTGCTCGTCAAAGCCCAGCACCTGCAGGGCGTAGCGCTTCTTGTCGACGGTCTGGGCGCTCAGGGCGCGGGCCTTGGCGACCACGTGGTACGCGGTCAGCGCCAGCCCGTCAGCGGAGATCAGCACGGCCGAGCCGACGCCGTCGGGCGACGCGCAGTTGGTCGGTGGGCACTGCTCGATGCGCAGGGTGGCGGGGCGCACCTTGGTGAACAGGGCGGCCAGTGCCTTGGTCTCGGCCGCCGTGACCGGCGCGGCGGTGCGCGCGCGCGGCGCAGTGGGTGAGGTGGCCTGCACGACGGCCGTGGTGGCGGCGTGGGCCGCTCCCGCAAGCAGCGCCGCACCCAGCAGCGCGGTGGCGATGGTCGACGGAGCAACGCGCCCCGGGCGGGCGGATTCGGGGGTCATGATGCATTCTGCTCTGCGCGTACCCGGGGGTGTGTGGCGTGTCTTCCCATCCTGCCGCCCGGTCCTCACGGCTGCCGGTCGGCGGGGGGGTCGAAGGGCTGCGGCGTGGCGGGCAGACCCAGGCGGCGCTCGACCAGCTGGCCCAGACGGGCCAGGATGCCGGGGCCGCTCCAGCCGGTCACGCACGCGGCGGCCAGCAGCAGCGCGGCGGACGTTCCCGTGGGCAGGGTGACGGCCAGCAGCGCCACGACGCTCAGCGCGGCGATGCCGGCGGCGACCGCCAGGGCCACGGTGGAGCGCACGCGCAGCGGGCCGGGGGCGGCGAGCTGCCGGGCCAGCTGCGTGACGGTGCCGGCGGCGAAGGCTGTGGCCAGGGTCGGCAGCCACTGCAGCAGGGCGAAGGTGGGGGGTGCGACGTCGGACATGATGGCCTCCTCAGTGAGTACGGTGAGAACAGAATCGGATGTGTAGCGTAGTATGACTGCAGACATAATTCAAGTGTGGCGGTATTCATTCACTCCCCATCCAGACGGCTACACTGCCCTGCATGCCCCCGACCCAGGACCCTGGCCTGCCCGCATGGCTGCGCGCCCACCGCACCGCTCTGGGCCTGCGCCAGGCCGAGATCAGCGAGGCCACCCGCGAGCACGGCGGGCCGGACGCGCACATCACCCAGTCATACCTCAGCCGCCTGGAAGCGGGCAGCCGCCCCGTGCACGCCCTGACGCCCGCCCGCCAGGACGCCCTGCGCCGCGCGCTGGACATCAGCGCCAGCGAGTGGGTCGCCCGCACCGGGCTGCCGCTGCTGGGGCCGCCCCCCGGCGACGACGTCCTGAGCACCCTCGACCTCGTGCGTGTGCCGGTGCGGGCGCTGGCCACCGCCGGGCTGCCCGTCACCGAGGACAACGCCAGCATCATCGACCATGAACTCGTACCGGCGCGCGACCACCGGCCCGGCATGCTGGTGCTGGAGGTAAATGGCGACTCCATGACCACCGAGGCCGGAGGCATCCGCCCCGGCGACCGCATCTACGTCGATCCCGGCGACCTCGACCTGCGCGAGGGCCGCATCTACGTCCTGCACGTGCCGGGCCTGGGCCTGACCGTCAAGCGCCTGCGCCGTTTCGGACCGGCGCTGTGGCTCACCAGCGACAACCCGGACCACCCGCCCGTCAAGCCCGAGGAAGTCACGGTGGTCGGCCGGGTGTACTTCCACCAGCCGCAGGGTCAGCGGCTGTAGTGGCCGTCGTGGCGGCCTCCCGAGGGACGAGAGCAGAGGCGTTGCAGGAACTGAATGCCCCTCCAGCCCTTCCCCGGACGTGCGGGACGGAACCGGAATGCGTATAACAGGAAGCCGATGACGTCCCCCGGCGCGCCCCTGCTCACCTCGGTCTTCGTGTACGGCACCCTGATGCCCGGTGAGCGCAACGAACATGTCGCCCGGCAGGGCGGAACGTTCCGCGCCCGGCCGGCCACCCTGCGCGGCCACCGCCTGATCGACCTGCGCCCGGAGGCGTACCCCGGCGTGGTGCCCGGCGACGCGGCCGACGCCGTCAGCGGCCACGTCCTGACCTACGACCCGGCGGCGTGGCCCCACGCGCTGCCCTTCCTCGACGCCCTGGAGGGCCTGGACGAGTCGCCGCCCCTGTACACGCGCAAGGCCGTCACCGTGGAGGTGGACGGCCACGACGAGGCCGCGTGGGTGTACGTGTACGCCCGCACGGACCGGCTGGCACGGGCAGGAGCCGTGAGCGTGCCCGGCGGCGACTGGCGCGCCGTGCCGGATCGTGGGCTTCCCACGGGCGGCGACCGCTGAAGTCAGGGCACGTGAAAACCGCCGCTCCACACGGGAACGGCGGTCGGTGATGTCGAGGGCTTAGCGGACGATGCGCTGGCCGCGGCGGATCTTGAGCTGATCCGTCAGGGCGATGTACTGGTCGTAGTCGGTGCGCTCCAGGTACTTCAGCAGGCGGCGGCGCTGGCCGTTCAGGATCTGCAGGCCGCGCTGGCCGTGCTTGTCCTTGCGGTTGGCGTTCAGGTGCGCAGCCAGGTTGTTGATGCGCTCGGTCAGCAGCGCGATCTGCACGTGGGTGCCGCCGGTGTCCTTGTCGTGCTTGGCGTGGGTCTGGATGGTCTGCTTCTTGTCGATCATGTTGAGCCTCTCGTGTTGCGGGATGTCCCGCGCGCAGCAGCCCGGCAATATCCACCGTGGTGGGCCTGGACCGCTTGCGGCGGCAAACGTGAACATACCACGCGCCGGGGGTGAGCGGTCAAGGCACGGCCAGCGCCACGGCCCACGCGCCGCTGCGTCTCGGCTTGACAGTTCCCGGGGGCGCCCATAGTATGACGTCCGCCCTTCAAGCACCCTGGGCTCGGGTGGCGGAATTGGTAGACGCGCACGTTTGAGGGGCGTGTGGGCAACCGTGTGGGTTCAAGTCCCATCCCGAGCACCAGACCAGCGCCGGAATCCATATGGGTTCCGGCGCTTCCCATTCGGGCCGCGGGTGTGGTGCCCCCGGGCTCGGGGCCGGCCCCTCGCCGGCCTTGTTTGGGATGTAGGAAGCTCCGCTCCTGTGTGCTATCGTCTACGGCGCATTGCTGGCGCAGCGCAGCGTGGACGCCTGAACCTGGTCAGGGCCGGAAGGCAGCAGCCATAAGGGATGATCCGCGGGTGCCGTTGCTCACCGGCAATGCTTTTTTCATGCCGTGAACCGCCGACCCGGCCCTGCCAGCCGCGCTGCGGCGGCCTCAGCGGGTCAGGCGGTCGAGGAGCGGCTGCGCGCTGAGGCGCCGGGCTAACCTCACCTCGCGCTCGGCCCGCAGGTGCAGGTCGGCGGTCAGCCACTCGCCGTGGTACTCCCACCACCCGGGCCGGCGCGCCCGGTCGGGCAGGGACGTGGGCAGGGTCGCCGCGCCGAAGACCAGGAGTCCGTTCATGCCGCCAGGATGGCCCCACGCCGTCACCGGGGCGTCTGCTCCGTGTCAGTGCGCGGTCAGCGGGTCTTGCTCTGGAGCACCAGGGCCTGCGTTTCTTTTACCACCGCCAGGTCGCGCAGCCGCTCGGCGTCCAGATCGCCGGCCTGCGCGAGCGCGTCGGCCTTCTTGCGGTCGATGGCCGCGACCTCCAGCGCCGCCGCGTCCCCGAAGACCTCGCGGAAGCGGTCAAGCGGGTACTCGACGCGGCGCGAGACCTTCAGCGCCGCGCGGTACAGGTCCGTCTCGGCGTGCTCACCGCTGCCCAGCGCGGCCTTGATGCGCGCGCCCAGCTCGTCGCGTTCGGCCTCCAGGCCCTGGATGGTGTCGCGCAGCGTGGCGTAGCGCTCCAGCAGGTCGCTCAGGCCGGGGGCGTCGTCCGTCATGGTGTCAGGATACGGCCGGGCCGGTAGCATGGCGTCCATGGACGATCCCGCTGAAGTGGTGGCCGCCGACCTGCAACGCCGCATCCTCGACGCCATCCGCCGTGGGGCGAGCATGGAGGACATCGCCGAGCTCAAGGACGCCGACGTGCAGTCGCCGGACGCGGCCATCCAGGCGCTCAAGGACGGCAACGCGCGCTTCTTCAGCGGGCAGGTGGCCCGCCCGGAGATCGGCGCGAACGAGCGCCGCGCGCACATCATGGGCCAGACGCCCTACGCCGCCGTGCTGGCGTGCAGCGACAGCCGCGTGCCGGTGGAGATCGTGTTCGACCAGGGCCTGGGGCAGCTGTTCGTGGTGCGCGTGGCGGGCAATGTGGTCGGTGACGCCGGCCTGGGCACCCTGGAATACGCCATCGAGCACCTGGACGTGCAGCTGATCATGGTGCTCGGCCACGAGGGCTGCGGCGCGGTCGCCGCCGCGCTGCTGCCCGAGGACAAAGTGGAGCAGGAACCCGAGCACCTGCGCGCCCTGATCCGCTGCATCCAGCCCAGCGTGCACGGCCTGCCGGCCATCCGCGACAAGAAGGCCCGCATGCGCGAGGCCGTGCTGAACAACATCCGTCACCAGGCCCAGCTGCTGCGCGAGCACCCTCTGATCCGCCGGGCGGAACAGGAGGGCCGCATCCGCGTGGTCGGCGGCTACTACGAGATCGGGTCCGGCGCGGTGGACTTCCTGGTCGAGGACGAAGACCTGCTGCCGTAAGGGGCCGGAAGCCAAGCACGGAGGGCGGAGCGCCGGGACATCCCGGGTGCTCCGCCCGCTGCTCCCGGCGTCAGATCACGAACTCGCCCGCGCGCATCACCGGCTCGCGGGTGCCATCCTTCGCCACGCCGTCCACGTCCATCTGCGCGGAGCCGATCATCCAGTCCACATGCGTCAGGCTGTCGTTACCGCCCGTGGCGAGGAAGTCCTCCAGCGTCATGTCCACGCCACCCCGGACGTTGAAACGGTACGCGCTGCCGATGGCGATGTGCGACGCGGCGTTCTCGTCGTACAGGGTGTTGAAGAAGAACAGGCCCGAGCGGCTGATGGGGCTGGACGCGGGCACCAGCGCGACCTCGCCCAGGCGGTGGCTGCCCTCGTCGGTCTCGATCATGCGCGTCAGGGCGTCCTGACCCTGTTTGGCGCTCGCGCTCACGATACGGCCCTCCCTGAACTCGATGCGGATGCCGTCGATCAGCACGCCCTGGTACGACAGGGGCTTGGTGCTGACCACCACGCCGTCCACCCGCTCGCGGTGCGGGGCCGTCCAGACCTCCTCGGTCGGGATGTTCGCCGTGAAGGTGATGCCGCCGGGCGTGTCGGCCGCGCCGCCGCCCCAGATGTGACCCTGCGCGAGGCCCACGGTCAGGTCGGTGTCGCCGCCCCTGAAGTGCAGCGCGTGGTACTGCTTGGCGGTCAGCACGTCCCGCCGGCGCTTCAGGTGCGCGAGGTGTTCGTGCCACAGCGCCACGGGGTCCGGCTGGTCGGCGCGGGTCGCCGCGAAGATCGCGTCCCACTGCTGCTCGACGGCCGTCTCGGCGCTGGCGTCCGGGAACATCAGCTGTGCCCAGCCGGGAATGGGAGCGCTGATCAGGTTCCAGTTCAGGCGGTTGGTCATGACCTGCTGCGAGTACGGCCGGCGGTACGTGGCCAGGGCCTTCTGGTACGCCGCCACGCGCGCCTGGTCCACCCCGCCCAGCAGGTTCGGGTCGGTCGCGCGGATCGCGATCACGGCGCCGCCCGCGTTCGCGGTTTCCAGCTCCGCGTCCACCCGCCACCGGCTCAGGGTCTCGAAGGTGCCGTCCGGCGCCAGCTCGAAGCGGGCCAGCACTACGTCGTCGTCGTCCCAGCGGACGTCCACGAAGCTCGCGCCCGCCGCGTAGGCCTCGCGCACGATCACGCGGGCCAGCGGCGCGGTGTCCACCGGGGCCTGCACCAGCACGCGCTGGCCGGGCGTGACGCCCAGGCCCACGCGCACGGCCAGCCGGGCGTAGTTGCGGAGTTTCTCGTCGAAGGTCAGCGCCGGGGCGCTCGCGGTTGGGGCGGTCATCCGCCGAGGATACCGGCCGCGTCTGGGCGCGGGGCGACCCGCCGACCAGCCATGCGGGACGCGGCGCGCGGCGCCGGCCATGACACCGGGCATGAAAAAAGCTCCCGCGTGGGGAGCTTCATTCGCGTGCGGGGCGTCTCAGACGGCCAGCACCTGACGGCCGTCGTAGTAGCCGCAGCTGGGGCAGATGTGGTGCGAGAGCTTCTTCGCGTGGCAGTGGGGGCACTCGCTGAGGTTGGGGGCGGTCAGCGCGTGGTGGCTGCGGCGCATGTCGCGCTTGCTCTTGCTGGTCTTCTTCTTGGGAACGGGGTGCTTCGCCATGATTTCACTCCTCGGACGCCACTCGGCGCGTCTCGCCGGGGCAACTGCTCGGCCGCTCACGGCGTCGAGACAACAGCGGGGACTATATCACGCCGCGGGCCGTGATGGGAATGGGCACGCACGTACGGTGAACGTCGATGACCGGCCGCGCCCTGCACGCCATCCGCGCCGAACTCGCCGCCCAGTTCCAGTTGGGCGCCCACAGCCTTCACGGTCCAGGGCACTGGGCGACGGTCGAGGCGCACGTGGTCCGGCTGGCCGAACCGGGCGGCGGGGACGTGGAGGTCTGCCGCTGGTTCGCCGTGTTCCACGACGCGGCGCGCCTCAGCGAGGGCCACGACACCGGCCACGGCGCTCGGGGCGCGGCCCCGGTGCGGCACTTCCGTCCCCGCCTGCCCGTGGACGGTGACCAGGTGGGCGTCCTGGCCGAGGCCTGCTCCGGGCACGAGCGGGGCCACACCTCGGCCGACCCGACCATCGGCGCGTGCTGGGACGCGGACCGGCTGGACCTCGTGCGGGTGGGCGTGGTGCCGCGGCCCGAGTTCATGGGCACCGCGGCGGGGCAGGCCGCCGCCCGCGACCGGGCGTGGTGGCGGCGGACGCCGGCCGGCCAGGGCTGAGCGCCGGAAACCCATCCCGGCTGGACGTGCCGCCCGGAGTCCCGCGCGGGCCGCACTATGCTGCCCGGCATGCGGGTGGTTCTCAAGGTGGGCACGAGCGTCCTCACGGCCGGCACGGACCGGCTGCACCGTCCCCGGATGGTGGACCTGATGCGCGGCCTCGCGGCGGTGCGCGCCGCCGGGCACGAGGCGGTGCTGGTGACCAGCGGCGCGGTGATCGCCGGCTGGGAGGCGCTGGGCTTCCCCCCACGCGACCGCACCGTGGCCGAAAAGCAGCTGCTGGCGGCTGTCGGTCAGGGCCGGCTGATGCACCAGTACGCGCAGCTGGCCGACATCTACGGCCTGACAGTCGCGCAGGTGCTGCTGATCGCGGACGACTTCCGCGACCGCACCCGCTACCTCAACGCCCGCACCGCCCTGGACACCTGCCTGGCACGCGGCGTGATGCCGGTCATCAACGAGAACGACGCCATCGCGCTCGAGCAGCTCAAGGTGGGCGACAACGACACGCTGTCGGCCTTCGTGGCGAACCTCGTCGAGGCGGACCTGCTGGTGATCCTGACCGACGCGCCCGGCCTGTACACCGCCGACCCGCGCACCCATCCGCACGCCACGCTGATCCCGGTGGTGGAGCGCGTCACGCCGGAGATCTGGGCACTGGCGGGCGGCGCGGGCTCGCACCGCGGCACCGGCGGCATGCACACCAAGATCCAGGCGGCCGAGATCGCCACCCGCGCGGGCACGCCCGTCGTGATCGCCCCGGGCGACGCGCCGGACGCCCTGCTGCGGATCGTGCAGGGCGACGCGCTCGGCACGCGCTTCGTGGCGGCCGTCTCGCGCCTGGAAGCGCGCAAGCGCTGGATCCTGGCGGAGGTCGCTGCCGGGCGCGTGGTGCTGGACGACGGCGCGGCCCGCGCGGTGCGCGAACGCGGCGGCAGCCTGCTCCCGGCGGGCATCCGCGCCGTCGAGGGCCGCTTCGACCGGGGGCACACGGTCCGGCTGGTCTCCGCCGATGGGCAGGAAATTGCGCGCGGCCTGAGCCGCTACGCGGCCGCGGACCTCGCGCGCATCGCCGGGCGGCACTCGCGCGACATCGAGGACGTGCTGGGCTTCACGTACGGCCCGGAGGCCGTGCACCGCGACGACCTCGTGCGTCTGTAGGCACGGCTGGAGGCAGCCCGGCGGCCACACGTCCGCGCCGCCTATACTGGCGCGCGTGCTGTCGCTGCTCGCCGCTGCCATGCTCACCATCCCGGACCCGGCCGGTGACGCCCGCGGGGACGGCGGATACATCCTGCCGACCCGCCCCGCCCTGAGCCAGGATGCCCTGGACATCCGCTCGTTCAGCGCGCAGCCCCAGCCCCAGAGCAGCGGTCTGCGCGTGACCGTCACCTTCGGCCAGATGGGCAATCCGTGGAACGCGCCCAGCGGCTACTCGGCCGGCGTGACCGACATCTTTGTGAAGACCGGCTTCGGCGGGCAGACCACGCTGGCCGACACCGGCCTGCGGGTGCGCGGCTCCGGCGGGTGGCAGTACCACCTGCGCGTCACGGGCTTCACCACCACGCTCGAGGGCCTCGCGGAGGACGGCAGCGGCCTGCGCCGGCTCGCTGCGCCGCAGATGCGGGTGTCCGGCACCAGCGTGGTGATCGACGCGGCCATTCCCCCCGGGTCGTACGCGTACTGGGTCACGAACTCGGTGTACTCGCCGCTGTCGGCCGACGGCGTGCTGCGGCCCACCCGCAGCGGCGGCCCGACCGCGCTCCAGGCGGGCCGCGCCGACTCGCCCGTGCCGGTGGACGTGCTCGCCCCGCCGGGCGACCGCGGCGCGTACACGGACCACACCGTGGCCCCGCTGGGCGAGACGCGCGGCGCCGCCACGCTGATCCTGGCGGGCGTGGGCGCGCTGGGCCTGCTGATCACGCTGGGCGCGACCATCGCCGTGTGGCGCCGCTCCCGGTGACGGCTCGTCCGGTCACCGCCGGGACCGCCGTCCGCCGCGCGCCGCTGCTGATCCTCACGGCGGCGGTGCTGTGGGGTCTGCTGGGCATCCTGGGCAAGAGCGCCCAGGCGGCGGGCGTGTCGCCGCTGGAGGTCGCGTTCTGGCGCGCGACCCTGGCGGGCGGCCTGTATGCCCTGCACGCGGGCGTGATCCGCGCGCCACTGCCGCGCGGGCGCGACCTGTGGATCACGGCTGCCTTCGGCGTGGCCGGCGTGAGCGTGTTCTACGGCACGTACCAGCTCGCCGTGCGGGCGGGCGGCGCGAGCCTCGCCTCGGTGCTGCTGTACACCGCGCCCGCCTTTGTGGCCGTGATGGGCTGGGCCTTCTGGCGCGAGCGCCTGGGCTGGAAGGAACTGGGGGCCGTGGTGGGCACGCTGCTCGGCATCGCGCTGATCAGCTTCGGGGGCGGGCAGGGCGTGACCGTCAGCGCGCCCGCGCTGGGCTTCGGGCTGGCCGCGGGCTTCACGTACTCGCTGTACTACCTGTACGGCAAGGCCTTCTTCCACCGCTACGCGCCGCCCGCGCTGCTCGCGGTGGCCCTGCCGGTGGGCGCGCTGGGGCTGCTGCCGCTGGTGCACTTCTCGCCCAAGACGCTGTCCGCGTGGATCAGTCTGCTGGCCCTGTCGTTCTTCAGCACGTACCTCGCGTACCTGGCGTACAGCGCGGGCCTGCGTCACCTGAACGCCACACGTGCCAGCGTGATCGCCAGCCTGGAGCCGGTGGTGGCGGCGGTGCTGGCCGCCGTGCTGTACGCCGAACGCCTGTCCCCGCTGGCCCTGCTGGGCGCCGCCCTGGTGATCGGCGCGGCCCTGGCCCTCAGCCTGCGCAGTTCCGAGGAACCGCACCCGCCGGTCGAGTGAGCGTCAGGGCTGGGCGTCCGGCGTGAGGTCGAACTCCCACTCGAAGGAGCGGCCCCACGGCAAGAAGGCGTCTTTCAGGGTGTACTCGTTGCCCACCCGCAGCGGGAAGAACTCCTTCGCCAGCGTCAGGAGCTGCGCCTGCGCGTCCTGTCCGGCCAGCGCCGACTCGGGCAGGGCCCGGCGCAGCAGCGCGCGCACCCGGGCGCTGTAGATCACGTCGTTGGCGTACTCGCGGGCCAGCAGCGCGTCCTGACGGACTGCGCTCGCGCCGTCCAGGGCCAGCTTCGCGTGCGCCAGCGCGCTGCCCAGGTTGTTGCCCGGCGTGCCCCACGCGGCCAGCGCCTCCAGGTTGGCGGTCTGGCGCAGCGTGCTCAGGTCTGCCCACAGGCGCGGATTGCCGGTGTTCACCTGCGCCACGTCCGCGACCGCCACCGGCCCCGCGCGCAGCAGAGAACTGACGCGGATGGCCGCCCGGCGCGCGTCGCCGCCGTTGTACACGTACAGCGTCAGGTCGGCCGGGCCGGACTCGGTGACCTCGAAGCCGCTGGCGTGCGCGTGGTTCACCGCGCTCTGCGTCAGCGGAATGCCCTCGTAGCGCATGACCGCCTGCGCGGCCCCCGGGTCGCTGTACTCCACGCGCAACGTGCGCCCGCGCGGTGACAGGGCGCGGGCCGCGAGCATCGACAGCACCTCGTCTGCGCCCGGGTACACCCGCACGTTCGCCGGTGCGTCCTGCGCCAGCGCGGCTCCCTCGGCCGGCGACGGACTGCCGGGCAGCGCGTCGTCCCACGTGACGTGCAGCTCCGCGAAGACCCCCTCGCGTGCCCAGCCGATCATGGCCCGCACGACCTCCAGGTTGCGCGCCCGGTCCGTCGCGTCCGGCTCGCGCGGCAGCGTGATGAAGGCGTACACCGGCTGGTCCGTGCGCGCGTGCCACGCCCGGACCAGCTCCAGCCGGGCCAGCGCCTCGGGGACCGTCAGGGCGCTCGTGCGCGACTGCACCAGTCCGCCGTAGGCCACGGCGTCCAGCGCCACCACCAGTGGGCCGTCCACCGGCTGCACCTCCAGCCACGCGCCCAGCGCCAGCGGATCGGCGCCGCGCTGCGCGGTGCCCAGCAGGTCGGAGGGCGGCACGTGCGGCGCGCCGCCCTCCAGCCCGGCGATCAGGGCGGGCAGCACCCGCGTGGCCGGACGGGAATCCAGCGGAATCAGGGTCTGGGCGCCGGCCACGCCGGACAGCAGCAGGACGGACGCGAGCAGGGAAGCAGGCCGCATGCCGCCCAGCGTAGGCAAGAACCATGAGTGGCCCGCACACGCGCATGTGTAAGCGGCCACGCACATGTGTCCCGCCCCGCTCGGCGTACGCTCAGGCGTGACCCCGACCGACCTGTGGCGACTCGCGTGGCGCGGCCTGACCCGCCGGCGCGTCCGCACCCTCCTGACCGCCCTCGGGATCACCGTGGCGGTCGCCAGCATGGTGATCTTCCTGTCGCTCGGCGAGGGCATCCGCAAGGTGTTCACGCAGCAGCTCGGCGGCATCGGCCCGGACATCCAGGTGAGCCTCACGCCGCTGTCGCAGGGCATGGCGCTGCACCCCAACCTGCCCAGCAAGACCGCACAGGACATCACTGCGCTGTCCGGGGAACTCGGGATCCAGACGGTCACGCCCGTGATCATGGCCGTACGGGGTGGGCTGGACGTCACGCAGAGCGTCGTGCTGTACGGCCTGCCCGCCGCGCAGGGCATCGCGGCGGTGTTTCCGAACGCCGCGGTCGCGCAGGGCCGGGCGCTGCAGGCCCAGGACGAGGGCCTGGGCGTGGCGGTGGCGGGTGCCAAGGCCGCGCAGAACCTGCGCCTCAAGATCGGCAGCACCCTCAACCTCAACCGCCGCAGCCGCGTGAAGGTCGAGGGTATCCTCGCGCCGGAATCCGGGCTGGTGGACAACTTCATCTTTTTGCCGCTGGGCACCTTGCAGCGCAGCGAGGGCGCCGAGGACCGCGTGTCGCTGGTCGCCGTGAAGCTGGACGATCCGCGGCAGGCCCGCACGGTCGCCACCGCCCTCGCAAAGAAACTCGATCTGGAGGCCGCCACGCAGTCGGATTTCCTGAGTTTCCTTGACCGCGCCCTGAAGATCAGCGACGCCGTGCGCTTCGGCATCTCGCTGATCGCCCTGGTCGTGGGCGGGCTGGCGGTCGCCAACACCGTGATGATGGGCGTGTACGAACGCATCCGCGAGTTCGGCACGCTGCGGGCCATCGGCGCGCGGCCCGGCTTCGTGCGTGCGCTGGTGCTCAGCGAATCGCTGCTGCTGTCGCTGGTCGGTGGGGTCGGCGGGGTGCTGCTGGGCCTGGTCGGCATCTGGGTCGTGAACCTCTACACCCAGCAGCTCGCCGGAATCGACGCCGCCGCCCTGACGCCGCGCCTGACACTGCTCGCGCTGGGCATCAGCCTGTTGCTGGGGCTCCTCTCGGGCCTGCTGCCCGCCCGCGCCGCCAGCCGCCTGAACATCACCGACGCCCTGGGGAGGGTCTGATGACCGCCGCGCCCCTTCCCACCCTGCACGTCGAGCAGCTCTCGCGCATCTACCCCAGTGGCGACGGGCAGGTGCAGGCCCTGGCCCCCCTGACGCACACCTTCCCGCCGGGTCT